>NZ_CP041348.1:2486000-2811500 GCF_009834365.1 Komagataeibacter xylinus
GTCCTCGGTATCCGCCACGATCGTTTCCTTGATCGAGTCGGTAATGTGGGGAATGACCTGCACGGTGGCGCCAAGATAGTCGCCACGCCGCTCGCGTGCGATCACGCCGGAATAGATCTGCCCCGTGGTGGCATTGTCCGCCTTGGTGGCGGGCACGCCGGTAAAGCGCTCATAATGCCCGAGGTCGAGATCCGTCTCGGCACCGTCGTCGGTCACGAAGACCTCGCCGTGCTGGTAGGGACTCATCGTCCCCGGATCGACATTCAGGTAGGGGTCAAGCTTGCGCAAACGGACCCGATAGCCACGGGTCTGGAGCAGGGCAGCAAGGGCAGCCGAAGCGATGCCTTTGCCAAGGGAGGACACCACGCCGCCGGTGATGAATACAAACCGCGTCATGGATGGCCTTCCTACACTGCTTGCAGCCCGCGCGCAAAGCCTACCTGCGGGCTGAGTGAAAAAATAAAAAGGCCCCCGCCCCACACATGCGGGGCGGGGGCCGCAACCCTTGCCCGAAAGGGGCCGGGCTTACTTGCCTGCGGGGGCCGAGGGAGCAGAGGGCTGGGCCAGGATATCGTGGCCGACCCCGCTCGAGGCGCCGCGGTTCATGACCGCGAGCGTGAGCGACAGCACCATGAACGCCGTGCCGAGCACCGCGGTCGAGCGGGTGAGCAGCGTTGCCGTGCCGCGGCCGGACATGAAGGAGCCCATGCCCTGCGAGCCGCCGATTCCAAGCCCGCCACCCTCGCTGCGCTGGATCAGGATGGTGCCGATCAGCGCGATGGTGACGAACAGGTGCAGTAGAAGAAGAACTGTAATCATGCGTCTTTCCAGTAGATCCCCGCAGGCCGCGCGGCAATCACGAGGCGCGGGCGGCGCGGACAAGCGGCACGAAGGACTCGGCCTTCAGGCTGGCATTGCCCACCAGCGCCCCGTCAACGTGTTCGACAGGCAGGATATCGGTGACATTGCGTGCGTTAACGGACCCACCATAAAGGATTCGGATCGTTTTGCCAGCTTCACCGAACTGCCGCACCAGTTCGGCGCGGATAAAGGCGGACATATCGGCAATATCCTGCTGTGATGCAGCCTGCCCCGTGCCAATGGCCCAGATCGGCTCATACGCCACGATGCCGGTAAAGCCCTGCGGCAGCGAACCTTCGAGCTGCCAGCCCACGGTTGCCTGCGAATCCCCCGATGAGCGCTGGTCGTCGTTCTCGCCCACGCACACGATGGGCGTGAGGCCAGCCGCCATGGCGGCAACCGTCTTCTCGCGCACCGTCTCGTCAAGTTCATGGTGCTCGGCGCGGCGCTCGGAATGACCAAGAATGACATACTGCACCCCGAGGTCGACCAGCATGGGGGCGGAAATATCGCCGGTATGGGCGCCGGAGGCATCCTTGTGGCAGTCCTGCGCGCCAAGGGCGATGCCTGCCGCCCTGAGCTTGGGCGCAAGGCGGGCAAGCTGCGTAAAGGGCGGGCAGACCACCACGTCGGCGCGGGTGGGCAGGGCGGCCAGTTCCGTGGCCAGGCTCTCTACCAGCGCATCCGCATCCGCGCTCAGGCCGTTCATCTTCCAGTTGCCAACAATGATCTGTTTCATGTTTCCCCTCCTGACCATGGCCCGGTCGTGCAGCCTGCGGGCGGCACGGGGCATGGCGATGATGGCGGCAAGCCTACACCACGGCTATCGCGGCGTTGCAACCCGCGCGTACCGCGCAACCGGCCCGCATGCATGCTAGCGCTGGTCAAACCGCCCCCGTGACCGTATGGTGCCCGACCGGAAAACAGGGCCGCCCGCACGGCGTACGGGGTGCGCGGGTCTGATCCGTCCGCCTTTATCTTGGTCCTGGTGCAGGGTTTTTCATGCTATCTTTTCTGTATCGCGTGTTTGTCGATTCATGGGTGGGGCGTATCGTCGCCGGGCTGTTCTTCCTGGCCTTCATCGGTTTTGGCGTGGGCGACGTGCTGCTCAATATCGGCACCGAGCGCGCCGACGTGGCCGCCCGCGTGGGCAACCGCCCTATACTGGTGCAGACCTACCAGAACGCGCTGCAGACCGAGATGCCGCAGGTGGCGCAGTCCATGCACCTTGCCGACCCCTCGCAAATTCCCCCCGCCACGCGTGAGCAGGTGGCCCAGCAGGTGCTCGGTCGCCTCATGCTGCAGGCCGAGATTGCCGAGGCAGCGGACCGCCACGGCCTGATCGTGCCCGATTCCGTGGTGCGCGACGAGATATTCTCCATTCCTGCCTTCAAGGGGCGCGACGGCCAGTTCGACCGCGACCTGTTCAATGACCGCCTGCGCCGCACCGGCATGACCGAAGGGCGCCTGATCGAACTGGTGCAGCAGGAACAGGCGTCGCGCGTGCTGCTTCAGCCGATTCGCGATGGCGTGGCAGCACCCGACGTGATGGTGCGCCGCGTGTTCGACTTCGAGGCCCAGACCCGCACCATCGACCTCGTGCGCGTGCCGTTTGCCGAGCAGAACGTGACCGCCACCCCCACCGCAGCTCAGCTGGCCCGCTATCAGGCCAACCACCCGTGGGAATTTACCGTGCCGGAATACCGCCATGCCCGCATTGTGGTGCTGTCGGCCGATACGATTGGCCAGCGGCTTGATATTACCGATGCCGACCTGCACCAGGCCTATGAGGCGCAGGCCCAGACCTTCAATCAGCCCGAGCGGCGGAACGTGCAGATCGTGACCGTGCCGACCGAGGACCGCGCCAGGGCGCTTGCCGCGCAGTGGACGGATGCCGGCGCATGGGTCAGCGTGCAGAAAAACGCGGGCAAGGACGCGGCCGCGGTGGAACTGCCGGGCATCAAGGTGGGCGACGTGCCCTCGGCCGATCTGGGCAAGCAGATCTTTGCAGCACCCGCCAATGCAACGCAGGGCCCGCTCAGGAGCGAGGGTGGCTGGGTGGTCTTTCGCGTAACCAGCATCAGCGCCGCTCACACTACGCCATTTGATGAAGTAAAGCAGGCCCTGCACGACAAGCTGGCGCATGACCGCGCCCAGGCGTTGCTGGCCGACCGGGTGCAGAAGCTGCAGGATGCGCTTGCAGGCGGCGGACTTGATGCCATTCCCGCTGATCTGGGTGCCACCGCCGTTTCGGGTGATGTGGATGCGCAGGGCCTGACGCATGAGGGCACGCCCGCCCCCATTCCCGGTAGCGACGCCGCCCGGCAGGCGATCATTGCGCGCGTGTTCTCGCAGGCCAAAGGGGCAAACCCCGAACTGGTGCAGGGGCCTGATGGCGTGTGGTACGGCGTGGCGGTTGATGGCGTAACGCCGGGCCATGTGCAGACCCCGGCCGAGGCCGGGCCAAAAGTTGCCGGCGCGTGGCAGGCGGCGGCCCGTCGCCACATGGCTGACGAGCAGGCCACCGCCTATTACACGCAGGCCGCAGCCCAGGGCGGGCTTGGTCATGTCAGCCCCGCCATCGCCGGTCTTGAGCACAGCCAGCCGATTTCGCCCATGCAGCCTGCGCCCGAAATTCCGCGTGAGGTGGCGGCTCTGGTCTTCCGCCTGTCGCAGCCGGGGCAGAGTGTCATGATACAGGCAGGCGACGCCTATGTCGTTGCCACGCTGACCGCCATCAACCACCCCGACCCCGCCACCCAGAAAAACCTGTATGACCAGGTACGTGCCGGGCTGGGCCAGTCGATGGGCGATGATATTGAAATGAGCTATGGCGCGGCCCTTGAGGGCATCGTCAAGCCCAAGCCCAATAATGGTGCCATTCAGGCGGTCATGGCGGAAGTGACCGGCCAGCAGAATGCGGGAGCAGCACAGTGAGCGCACAGGCGGCAGGCTCTGGTTCCTCTCTCCATCAGGTAGCGCGCGACGCGGCGCTGGCCAGCCTGCGGGCGGGGCAGGCCTGTGTGGCGTGGCGCGTCGAACCTGCCGATCTGCTGACGCCGGTTGCGGCCTTCCTGCGGCTGGCAAAACTGGCGCGTAGTCATGGCGGCGGCAATGGCGGGCACAACGCCTTCCTGTTTGAAAGTGTTGAAGGCGGCACCTCGCGCGGGCGCTACTCGGTCATTGGCCTGCTGCCGGACCTGATCTGGCGCTGCCATGATGGCCGGGCCAGCGTATGCCATGACCCCGCAGCCCCCACGCATGTCTTCACGCCCGAGGCCGAGGCCCCGCTGGTCTCCCTGCGGCGCGTCCTGCATGCAAGCCGCATCGACCTGCCCGAGGGGCTGCCACCCATGACCGGCGGCGTGTTTGGTTATCTGGGCTATGACATGGTGCGCCAGGTCGAGCACCTGCCTGACATGCCTGTCGATGACCTGAACCTGCCCGAAGGCATCCTGATCCGCCCCGGCCTGTTCGCCATATTCGATACCGTGCGCGATGAACTGCTGCTGGCAAGCCCGCTGCGCCCCCGGCCGGGCGTTGCGCCCGAAACCATATGGGAGGAAGGGCAGGACCGCCTGCAGCAGGCCCGCGCGGCACTCTCCACCCCCGTGGAACTGCCTGATGCGCCAGCAGGCGCGATCGAGGCGCCGGTGCCGCAATCCACCCTGTCGCGTGAGGCATTCTGCGATATCGTGCGCCGGTTGCAAGAATACATCGCGGCGGGCGATGCTTTCCAGATCGTGCCGAGCCAGCGCTTCAGCGCGGCCTTTACCCTGCCGCCATTTGCGCTGTACCGTGCGCTGCGGCGCATCAATCCCGCGCCTTTCCTGTTCTATCTTGATCTTGACGGGTTCAGTCTTGTCGGCTCCTCGCCTGAAATTCTGGTGCGCCTGCGCGAGGGCACCATGACCGTGCGCCCGCTCGCCGGGACCCGCCCGCGTGGTCACACCACGGCGGAGGACCTGGCGTTGGAGGAAGAGCTCCTCGCCGACCCCAAGGAGCGCGCCGAGCACCTGATGCTGATCGACCTTGGCCGCAACGATGTGGGCCGGGTGTGCGAACTCGGTTCGGTCAGGGTGACCGAGCAGTTCGTGATCGAGCGCTTCAGCCATGTCATGCACATCTCGTCCAACGTGGAGGGTACGCTGCGGCCGGGGCTCGAGGCGCTCGATGCGCTGATGGCGGGCTTCCCCGCAGGTACGCTGACCGGTGCCCCCAAGATCCGTGCCATGCAGATCATTGACGAGGTGGAGCCGACCCGCCGGGCAACCTATGCCGGGTGCATCGGGTACTTTGGTCCCGATGGCGACATGGATACCTGCATCGGCCTGCGCATGGCGGTGGTCAAGGATGGGCGGATGTACGTGCAGGCGGGCTGCGGCGTGGTGGCTGACAGCGTGCCCGAGGCGGAATACGAGGAAACCCGCCAGAAAGCCCGTGCCCTGTTCCGCGCGGCGGAGGAGGCGGTGCGTTTTGCGACTGATGACGGTGCATAAGGCAATTTGATAGCAGGGGCGTACATGATAGGATGCACCCAGACATGCCGGGGCAGGCCGTACGGTTTGACCCGGCCCAGCGGAAAAGCCATGATACGCCCATGATCCTCCTGATCGACAACTATGACAGTTTCACGTTCAATCTCGTCCATTACCTCGGTGATCTGGGCGAGACATGTGATGTCTACCGTAACGATGCCATCAGCGTGGAAGAGGCGCTTGCGCTCAGGCCCGAGGCCATTGTCATCTCGCCCGGCCCCTGTTCGCCCAATGAAGCCGGGATCTGCTGCGACCTGATTGCCGCCGCCGCAGGCAGGGTGCCGGTCTTTGGTGTCTGTCTTGGCCATCAGGCCATTGGTCAGGTCTTTGGCGGCAAGGTGGTGCGGGCACCCACGCCCATGCATGGCAAGGTCTCGCCGGTCTATCATGACGGCACCGATATTTTTGCCGGTCTGCCCGATCCGTTTAACGCCACCCGCTACCATAGCCTGACGGTCGACCCCGACAGCCTGCCCGATACGCTGGTTGCCACCGCCCATACATCCGATGGCGTGATCATGGGCCTGCGCCATGCCAGCCTGCCGGTCTTTGGCGTGCAGTTCCACCCTGAGAGCATTGCCTCGGAATATGGCCATGAAATCATGGCCAATTTCCTGTCCATTGCGCGTGGCAGGAACACACCGCGCAAGGCCGCCTGAGCCGACATGAGCGGCACAATGAACAACGCCCCCGATCCGCAGGCCGCGTTCAGGGATATTCTGGTCCGTGTGGTGGGGCAGGGGGAAGTGCCGCCCGAACTGGCACAGGCCGGGCTGGCGCAGCTTCGCACCGATGAGGTGGCGGAAATTCCGGCGGTGGCCTTCCTCACTGGCCTGCGCCTGCGTGGCATGCTGCACGCTGACCCGGTGGAGCTTGAAGGTGTGCTGACCGGGCGGGCGGCGGATCCTTCTGCGGTGTCCGCCACGTTTCGGGCTATTCTGGATGTGGTGCTTGAAGGCCGGGAACTGCCGCCCGAAATGGCGGATGAAGCCTTCGGGCTGATCATGGATGGCGCGGTGAGCGAGGGCATGCTGTCTGCCTTCCTGACCGCGCTGCACATGCGTGGCGAGAGCGTTGTTGAGCTTGAGGCGGCGGTAAAGGCCATGCGCGCGCGCATGTTGGCCGTGCCCGGCATGCCCGATGCCGCCCTTGATGTCTGTGGCACCGGGGGCGACGGGCTGGGCACGCTCAATGTCTCGACCGCCGTGGCCTTTGTGCTCGCAGCGCTTGGCGTGCCGGTGGTCAAGCATGGCAACCGCGCCCTGTCATCACGCTCGGGTGCCACCGACGTGCTGTTGGAACTCGGCGTGCCGATGCCCGTTGAGGCAGAGCCGATCGGGCAGATGGTGGCGGCGCATGGCGTGACGTTCCTGGCGGCAACCAGCCACCATCCTGCCATGCGGCATGTGGGTGCGGTACGCCGGGCGCTGGGGTTCCGCACAATTTTCAACCTTGTCGGCCCGCTTTCCAACCCTGCCGGGGTCAGGCGGCAGCTCGTGGGCGTGTTCACGCCGCAGTGGCTTGATGTGATGGTGCGCACGCTCCGTGCGCTGGGCTCCGAGCGGGTCTGGGCAGTGAGCGGGGATTGCGGGCAGGGACGCTTTATTGATGAACTGACCCTCGCAGGCCCCACGCAGGCCTGCGTGCTTGAAAACGGCCAGGTTCATACCCTGACCATCGAGCCCGAAAAAACCGGCCTGCAACCCGCCCCCATCGCGGCCATTGCAGGCGGCGCGCCCGCCCATAACGCCGCCGCCCTGCGCGCACTTGCCGCAGGCGGGCGGGGTGCCTACCGCGATACCGTGCTGCTCAATGCAGCCGTGGCATTGCATGTGGCGGGGCGAGGGGACAATATCATGCACGGTGGCGTGATTGACTATGCCGCCCTGCAGGAGAACATCCGCCTAGCTGCGGGTGTGCTCGACAATGGTGCGGTAGCAGCCGTGCTGGAGGCTGTCCGGCAGTTCCGGGCAGACGGGCCAAACAGAGTAACAGGGTAAAACATGAACGACACGCCAATGACCTCCCCCCAGACAGGCAGTGTCCAGCCCGTGGATGTGGACAGCATCCCCGATGTTCTGGAACGTATCTGTGCACGGACCCGGGTGGACGTGGCGCAGCGTGCCAAGGTCATGCCGCTCAAGGAGATCACCGCCCGCGCGCGTGAGGTGAACACCCCGCCGCGCGGCTTTGGCCAGGCGCTGAAGCAGAAGACCGCCGACCACCAGATCGGCCTGATCGCGGAAATCAAGAAGGCCTCGCCTTCCGCCGGTATCCTGCGCCCCGACTATGAGCCCACCGTCATTGCCGAAGCCTACGAGGCGGCGGGGGCGGCGTGCATTTCCGTCCTGACCGAGGGGTCATGCTTCCATGGCAGCGCCGAGGACCTGACCCGCGTGCGCGAGGCGTGCAAGCTGCCCATCCTGCGCAAGGACTTCATCATCGATCCGTGGCAGGTGCATGAAAGCCGCCTGATGGGCGCGGACTGCATCCTGCTCATCATGGCCATCCTGACCGATGCCGAAGCCGCCGAACTGCTCGACATCGCCCGTGGCCTCGACATGGATGTGCTGGTGGAGGTGCATGATGAAGGCGAACTCAACCGCGCACTGGCCCTCGATACCTCGCTGATCGGCATTAACAACCGCAACCTCAAGACGCTGCAGACCGATATCGAAACCACCTGCCGCCTCGCCCCGCTGGTGCCGCCTGACCGGATCATCGTATCCGAAAGCGGCATCCGCACGCATGCGGATGTGATGAAGCTCAACGCCGTGGGCGCATCGGGCTTTCTGGTCGGCGAGAGCCTGCTGCGGCATGAAGATGTCGGAGCCGCCGTGCATGCCCTGCTCGGCACCACCGCCCCGGCCAGTCCTGAGGCGGGTGAGGCCGCTCCACCGGCCGAGAGCACGCCATGACCGCACCCCGCCTGTCACACCTCGATGCGGCGGGGCACGCGGTCATGGTCGATGTCTCGGCCAAGCCTGACACGCGGCGCGAGGCCGTGGCGCATGGCCATATAAAAATGCGCGCCGAAACGCTGGGCCTGATCCTGGCGGGTGCCATGCCCAAGGGCGACGTGCTGGCCACGGCGCGCATCGCGGGTATCATGGCCGCCAAGAAAACGGCGGAGCTGATCCCGCTATGCCACCCGCTGGCCATTTCCTCCGTCAAGGTGGAACTCGCGCCGGACGGGGCTGGCGAGGGGATTGACATTACCGCGCGCGTGCGCACCACGGGGCCGACCGGCGTGGAGATGGAGGCGCTGACGGCGGCCTCCGTCGCGGCGCTGACGCTGTATGACATGTGCAAGGCCGTGGAGCGCGACATGGAAATCGGTCAGATCCACGTGATCCATAAATCCGGCGGCGCGTCTGGCACTTATGATCGTGCATCATCAGGTTCCTGATGGCACCGGCAACACACTGTAATCGCAACGGCTGCCCTACCCTGCGCGGGTGGCGGCACGGGCACCATGAACCAAGGACGTTCGATGAGTAACGAGACCGATCCCGGCTTGGGGGGCGGGCATAACAGCCGCGCCATGACCGAAGCCGACCTGAAGCATGCCTATTACCAGATGGTGCTGATCCGCCGCTTCGAGGAGCGTTCGGGCCAGCTTTACGGCATGGGGCTGATTGGCGGGTTCTGCCACCTGTATATCGGGCAGGAAGCCGTCGTGGTCGGGATCCAGATGGAGCTCAAGCAGGGTGACAAGATCATCACCTCCTACCGCGACCATGGCCAGATGCTGGCCGCAGGCATGGACCCGCGCGGGGTAATGGCCGAACTGACCGGGCGCGAGGGAGGCTACTCCCACGGCAAGGGCGGGTCGATGCACATGTTCTCGAGCGAGAAGCACTTCTATGGCGGCCACGGCATCGTGGGTGCGCAGGTCTCGCTGGGCATCGGGCTGGCATTCGCCAACAAGTATCGCGGCACGGACGAGGTTTCGGTTACGTATTACGGCGAAGGCGCTTCCAACCAGGGCCAGGTTTACGAGAGCTTCAACCTCGCCGCCCTGCACAAGCTGCCCTGCCTGTTCGTGCTCGAGAACAACCGCTACGGCATGGGCACCAGCGTGGAGCGGGCCTCGGCCTCGAAGGCGCTGTGGCGCAATGGCGAGCCGTGGGGCATTCCGGGCATGTATGTCGATGGCATGGACGTACAGGCCGTGCGCGCGGCGGCAGCCGAGGCCGTGGCTCATTGCCGCGCGGGCAAGGGGCCGGTGCTGCTCGAGGTCGATACCTACCGCTACCGTGGTCACTCCATGTCCGACCCGGCAAAATACCGCCAGCGCTCGGAAGTGGATGAAATCCGCAAGACCCAGGACCCCATCGACCGCGTGCGCCGCGAACTGCTGGCCATGGGTGTTGAAGAAAACGAACTGAAAGCCATGGACGAACAGGTCAAGGCGGTCCTGACCGATGCGGCGGCGTTTGCCCAGACCAGTCCCGAGCCCGACCCTTCGGAGCTGTGGACTGACATACTGGTGGAAAGCTGATCTAGAGATGGCAACAGAAATACTCATGCCCGCCCTTTCTCCGACCATGAAGGAGGGGAAGGTGGCCCGCTGGCTGCGCAAGCCGGGTGACGCGATTGCCGCAGGCGACGTGATTGCCGAGATTGAGACCGACAAGGCCACGATGGAAGTCGAGGCCGTGGATGAAGGCACTCTGGGCCAGATCCTGGTGCCTGAAGGCACCGAGAATGTAGCGGTCAACACCCCCATCGCCGTTCTGCTGGCGGAAGGCGAGGACGCATCCGCCATGCCTGCGGCAGCACCGGCCGCGGCAGCAGAGCCTGCGGTGGCCCAGCCCTCCTGCGCGCCGTCCGTGGCCCCGCCGAGTGCCGCCCCCGTTGCGCCGCAGCCTGAGAAGGACTGGGGCGAGACCACCGAGATTACCGTGCGCGAGGCGCTGCGTGATGCCATGGCCGCCGAACTCGCGCGTGATGAGGACGTGTTCCTGATCGGTGAGGAAGTGGCCCAGTACCAGGGGGCCTACAAGGTCTCGCAGGGGCTGCTCGACCAGTTTGGCGAGAAGCGGGTGATCGACACCCCCATTACCGAGCAGGGTTTTACCGGCATGGCCATTGGCGCGGCCCTGACCGGGCTCAAGCCGATTGTCGAGTTCATGACCATGAACTTCGCCATGCAGGCCATTGACCAGATCATCAATTCGGCAGCCAAGACGCGCTACATGTCGGGCGGGCAGATGTCGTGCCCCATCGTGTTCCGTGGCCCCAATGGGGCGGCGGCGCGCGTGGGGGCCCAGCACTCGCAGTGCTATGCCAGCTGGTACGGCCATGTGCCGGGGCTGAAGGTGGTCGCACCGTGGTCGGCAGCCGATGCCAAGGGCCTGCTGCGCGCGGCCATCCGCGACCCCAACCCGGTCGTGTTCCTTGAAAACGAGATCCTGTACGGCCAGCGCTTTCCCTGCCCGGTGGATGAGGATTTCATCCTGCCCATAGGCAAGGCCAAGGTGGAGCGCGAGGGGCGTGACGTGACCATCGTCACCTTCTCGATCATGGTGGGTGTGGCGCTTGAAGCGGCAGCAAAACTGGCCGAGCAGGGCATCGAGGCGGAGGTGATCAACCTGCGCACCATTCGCCCTCTCGATACCCAGACCGTGGTGGACAGCGTGAAGAAGACCAGCCGCCTCGTTACGGTGGAAGAAGGCTGGCCGTTTGCGGGTATTGGCGCGGAAGTGGCCATGCAGGTGATCGAGCACGCGTTCGACTACCTCGACGCGCCGCCGGTGCGCGTGGCGGGGGCTGACGTGCCCATGCCGTTCGCCGCCAACCTTGAAAAGCTGGCCCTGCCCAATACGGACTGGATCATCAATGCCGTCCGGCAGGTTGTGTGAGGGGAACGCGCGATGTCCATCAACATCCTGATGCCAGCCCTTTCTCCCACCATGAAAGAAGGCACGCTGGCCCGCTGGCTCAAGGCGGAGGGCGACACGATTGCTGCAGGCGACGTGATTGCCGAGATCGAGACTGACAAGGCCACGATGGAAGTCGAGGCCGTGGATGAAGGCATTCTGGGCCGCATCCTGATCGAGGGCGGCACGCACGGCATTGCCGTCAACACGCCCATCGCCATTCTGGTGGCGCAGGGGGAAAGCGTGCCAGAGGCTCCGGCTTCACCTGCACCTGCTGCGGCGGCATCTGCTCCGGCTGCGGTCGTGGCCACGCCCGCTGTGGCGGCTCAGCCTGTTCCGGCAGCAGCAGACAAGGGCAAGGGCAGGCGTGTGTTTGCCTCGCCCCTGGCGCGGCGTATTGCAGCGCAGAAGGGCATTGACCTTGCCAGCCTCAAGGGCAGCGGCCCCAACGGGCGTATTGTGCGCCGTGATGTGGAGCAGGCGGCAGTGGCCCCGGCACCCAAGGCCGCAGCACCTGTCGCAACGGTGGAGGAAGCGGGTTTCGAGAGCATTCCGCACACCACCATGCGCAAGGTCATTGCGCGCAGGCTGACGGAATCCAAGTCCACCGTGCCGCATTTCTATGTGGAAATGGACGTGGAACTTGATGCGCTGCTTGCGCTGCGCAGCCAGATGAACGCGGCCTCGCCCGATGAAGGGCCGGGGGCGTACAAGATTTCCGTCAACGACATGCTCATCAAGGCCGCGGCGGTGACGCTGCGCCGGGTGCCGCAGGTCAATGTTTCCTTCACTGAGGAGGCCATGCGGATCTATGAGGACGTGGACATCTCGGTTGCTGTCTCCATCCCCGACGGGCTGATCACGCCCATCGTGCGCAAGGCCGATACCAAGAGCCTGCGCCAGATCAGCCTCGAGACGCGCGACCTCGTGGCGCGTGCGCGGGCTGGCAAGCTGAAGCCGGAGGAATTCCAGGGGGGTACCTTCTCCATCTCCAATATGGGGATGTATGGGGTCAAGGCGTTCTCGGCCATTCTCAATCCGCCGCAGGCGGCCATCCTCGCCATTGCAGCGGGCGAGCGCAGGCCGGTGGTCAAGGGCAACGAGATCACCATTGCCACGGTCATGACCGTAACGCTTTCGGTCGATCACCGTGTGGTGGATGGTGCGCTGGCGGCGCAGTGGGTCTCGGCCTTCCGCAAGGTGGTCGAAAACCCCATGAGCCTTGTGGTCTGAGGGAGCGCGTTCAATGAGCACCACACAGTTTGATGTGATCGTGATTGGTGGCGGCCCTGGCGGCTATGTTGCGGCCATCCGCGCGGCCCAGCTCAAGCTGAAGGTCGCGGTGGTGGAGGCTTCCCAGCTTGGTGGCATCTGCCTCAACTGGGGCTGCATTCCCACCAAGGCGCTGCTGCGCGCCTCCGAGATCAACCACCTGCTGCACAACCTTGGCGAGTTCGGCTTTGCAGCCGATAACGTGCGCTTTGACTTCGACAGGGTGGTCAAGCGCTCGCGTGCGGTTTCAGCACAGCTTTCGGCTGGCGTGGCCCATCTGCTTAAAAAGCACAAGGTCACGGTCATCAGCGGTTTTGGCAGGCTGGCAGGCACGGCGGGCGCCAACCGCAAGGTCTCGGTCAGCGTGGACGGTAAGGAGACCACCGTGCTGACCGCGCCGAACGTGATCGTGGCCACGGGTGCGCGCGCCCGCGTGCTGCCGGGGCTCGAGCCTGACGGCAAGCTGGTCTGGTCCTATCGCGAGGCCATGGTGCCCAAGGCCATGCCGCGCAGCCTGCTGGTGATCGGCTCGGGCGCGATTGGCGTGGAGTTCGCCTCCTTTTACCGCAACATGGGCGCGGAGGTGACCATTGTGGAAGTGGCTGACCGCATCCTGCCGGTGGAAGATGCCGAGATCAGCGGCTTTGCGCGCAAGGCGCTGGAAAAGCAGGGCATGAAGATCCTGACCGGGGCGAAGCTGGGCAAGATCACCAAGGGCGAGAATTCGGTCACGATCGAGGTGAGCGCGGGTGGCAGGACCACGCCCATCACGGTCGAGCGCGTGATCTCGGCCGTGGGCATTGTCGGCAATGTCGAGAATATCGGCCTTGAGGGCACAGCCATCAAGGTGGATCGCACCCATATTACGGTCGATCCCTACTGCCGCACGGGCGAGAAGGGCGTGTTCGCCATTGGTGACATCGCGGCCGCGCCCTGGCTTGCCCACAAGGCCAGCCATGAAGGCGTGATGGTGGCGGAACTGATCGCGGGGCGCGAAGTGCACCCGATCAGCCCCATGAACATTCCCGGCTGCACCTACTGTCGCCCGCAGGTGGCCTCCGTTGGCCTGAGCGAGGAAAAGGCCAGGGCGGCGGGTTACAGCATCCGCGTCGGTCGCTTCCCGTTCATCGGCAATGGCAAGGCGATTGCGATGGGCGAGCCCGAAGGCATGGTCAAGACCATCTTTGATGATGCCACCGGCGAACTGCTTGGCGCGCACATGGTTGGCGCGGAAGTGACCGAGATGATCCAGGGCTACGTGATCGCCCGCACGGGTGAACTGACCGACGGGGAACTGAAGGAAACGGTCTTCCCGCACCCCACCATCTCGGAGACCATGCACGAGGCCGTGCTGGCCGCGTATGACGGGGCGCTGCATATCTGACCGCCGGCTTGAGGCCGGGGGCAGGGGCCATACCGCACCCTGATCGTGCGGTTGTGATCCAGCACCCGGCCCAGGGCGCCAAGAATGCTTGACGTCGTGCTGCAGGCGTTTCACTTCTGGTTATCTGCCTGTTTACGGGATTTTTTGCATCATGTCCGTGCGTTTGATGATCGACCACCGCAAGAAGGGTGAAGCCACGCTGCGCCATCCAGAAAAGGCGCACAGGCCCGATAACCCCATCGCCCGCAAGCCAGAGTGGATCCGCGTGCGGGCACCCAACCACCCCACCTATCACGAGACGCGCAGGCTCATGCGCGACAACAATCTCGTGACCGTGTGTGAGGAGGCTGCCTGCCCCAATATTGGCGAATGCTGGTCGCAGCGCCACGCCACCATGATGATCATGGGTGAGATCTGCACCCGGGCCTGCGCGTTCTGCAATGTCACCACCGGGCTGCCCAACGCGCTTGATGCGGATGAGCCCGAACGTGTGGCCGATGCGGTGGCGAAGCTTGGCCTGCGGCACGTGGTCATTACATCGGTGGACCGTGACGACCTGCCCGATGGCGGCGCGCATCACTTCGCCCGCGTGATCGGCGCGATCCGGGCCAGCGCGCCCGACACCACCATCGAGATCCTGACGCCCGACTTCCTGCGCAAGCCCGGCGCGCTTGAGGTTGTGGTCCGCGCCCGGCCTGATGTGTTCAACCACAACCTCGAGACCGTGCCCCGGCTGTACACCACCATCCGCCCCGGCGCGCGGTATTACCAGTCGATGCGCCTGCTTGATGACGTGAAGCGGATGGACCCGTCCATCTTCACAAAATCGGGATTGATGCTGGGTCTGGGCGAAGAACGGCCCGAAATCCTGCAGGTCATGGATGACCTGCGCATTGCAGACGTTGATTTCATCACCCTGGGGCAATATCTCCAGCCTACGGTCAAGCATGCGGCGGTTGCCCGGTTTGTAACGCCTGAGGAATTTGCTGATTATGCGGGCATGGCCCGGGTGAAGGGCTTTCTGCAGGTCAGTTCCTCGCCCCTGACAAGGTCGTCGTACCATGCGGATTCAGATTTTGCGCAGTTACGCGCCGCACGTGAGCAACGCCTGCGGGCAGAGCGTGGCGCAATGGAGATCAAGTAGATGCCCACCCATGCCGAACGTCGGCTTATTGCCTATTCGCCCAGCCAGCTTTTTGACCTGGTGGCCGACGTCGGGAAATACCCCCAGTTCCTGCCGTGGTGCACCAGTGCCCGCGTACGCACGCGCACCGCAACCGAACTGGTGGCTGACCTGACTATCGGGTTCGGCCCTTTTCGCGAGACATTCACCAGCCGTGTCCTGCTTGAAGCGCCCACGACCATTCGTGTCAGCTACGAGAAGGGGCCGTTCCGTTATCTGAACAATGTCTGGACCTTCACGCCCGAGCCGCGTGGCTGTCTGGTCGATTTCTTTGTGGATTTCGAGTTCAAGTCCCGCCTGTTGCAGGCCGCGATCGGGGTGGTGTTCAACGAGGCCGTGCGCCTCATGGTCTCGGCCTTCATCCGCCGTGCGCGTGACATCTATGGCCCGCCGCCCGCCGCCGAGCCCGCGCAGGTGAGCGCCGCCAAGGCAGGCAACGCCTGATCTCCCGTATCGACGACAGGGAAATACTTCATGAACAGAATCCTCCCCGCCATCATGGGTGCGGCACTTGTGTGCGCTGCCCCGCTGGCTCATGCAGCCTCGCCCGCGCCGCACAAGGTGGAAGCACCCGCGCCCGGCAGCGATGCCGAGACCGCTGACCTGAACGAGCAGAGCCTGCAGAAGGCCCGTGCAGCACTTCAGGCATCCGCGCCGGTTGCATCCACAGGTCACCCCGTGCAGGCACAGGGCACGGGCCAGACTTCAAGCCCCATTCACGTGCCCGAAACTGGCAGCACGGTAGCCGGGTACTAGGCCGCGCCAGCATATCGTTGAAACAGAAGAAAGTTTTTGGTTAAGCTTTTTACAAAAAGCTTAGAAAAAAGCCGCCTTTTTTTAAAAAAAAGGCGGCGCCCAGAACTTTTATTATTGTGTCGCCCTTCATTCCGCGGCCAGTCGACCCGCGTGGTCAAGCAGCAGGCCAAGGGCCGCGCGCACGGCCTGGGTGCGGATATCCCACCGTTCCCCCGCAAAATTATGCGAGACCGTATGCACGGTGCCGCTACCCGCCACGGCAAACCAGACCAGCCCCACCGGCTTGCCCGGCGTGCTCCCGCCGGGGCCTGCAATGCCGGTAATGGCGACCGACAGGTTGGCATCGGGCGCATGGCCGAGCGCACCCTGCGCCATGGCGGCGGCGACCTCGCGGCTGACCGCGCCGTATTCTTCCAGCAGTTTCAGCGGCACGCCCAGCGCATGGTGTTTCATGCTGTTGGAGTAGGTGACAAAACCGCCGCATACGACATCGGACGCGCCAGCGGCTTCGGTCAGGGCGGCAGCCAGCAGGCCGCCGGTGCAGCTTTCCGCCGTGACAACACGCTGGCCTGCTGCGCGCAGGCGGGCCAGGGCATCGGGCATGTGGCTCAGGAAGGTGTCAGGTAACATCCGCGGCGTTCTCCTCTTTCAGGGGTGTCAACGCATCAGGCAAGGCAACGGATGCCTGTCAGGATTGCAGCCGCCATAAGTCCGGCCACCACGTCATCACCCATGATGCCCAGCGCATCATGCCTGCGGTCGAACCAGCCCACGGGGCCGGGCTTGGTAATGTCAAACAGGCGGAACAGGGCGAAGGCCAGCGCCAGCCACAGCCCATCGGCCCAGCGCAGGCCAGCAAGCGGCAGCGGGGCGAGGGGGAACATGGCAATCCACATGCCCGCTACCTCATCAATCACGATCCAGCCGTGATCTTCCCCGCCAGAGGCAAGCTGTGTTGCGCGGTAGCCGACAAAGGTCACCACCAGCACCGCCAGCGCCATCCATATCCACTGCCCCAGCAGCGGCACGCCCACGATCAGCGCGGCGAGCGAGCCCACCGTGCCCGGCGCGCGTGGGGCAAAGCCGGTGCCACAGAAACTTGCAATGAAGCGGGCGGCAGAAAGCGCCATCAGCCTGCTCCCAGTGCCGGGTCGGTGGCCTGATAGATGGCCATGTTCTCCTCCACCCGTTCCACGTAGTTGCGTGTCTCGCCAAAGGGAATGCTCTCGATCCAGTCCAGCATGGCATCGGGCACCGGGGTGTCGCGCGCCGGGTTGCCCAGAGTGAGCAGCCAGCCATCGGTGCGGTGGGGGCCTGCGTTATAGGCGGCCGCCACGTAGGGCACGGCACCGCCCACGCGCCGGGCAATATCGGCCAGGTAGGCTGCGCCAAGCTGCATGTTCAGGTCCGGGTTGGTCAGGCTGGCGGCGCTGACATTCACGTTAAGGCCCGCCTTGCGCGCCACTTCACGCGCGGTGGGCACGAGCAACTGCATTAGGCCCACTGCATGGGCGGGGCTGACCACGCCTGCGTCAAACCCGCTTTCCTGCCGGGTTATGGCCAGTTCCACATCGGGCGGCAGGGTGCTTGTGGGGGGCGCGCAGGCGCGCGGCCAGCCTTCATGCACCAGTGTCAGCCCATCCTTGCCCGCCAGCCGGGCCACCATCACGGCGGCATCGGGCATGCCAAGGCGGGTGGCCATGCGGGCGGCGAGCACGTGGGTGGTGGGGCTGGTACCTTGGGCATCAAGCGCAAGGACGAAGTCACGCGCATGGTGGCGGTCGTTCCACGCCACAAGAATCTCGGCGGCACGGGCGAGGTCGGTGGTGTCGAACCGCACGGAATCGGCCACGCCGGGGGTGGGTTCGCTCTCGCGCAGTAGCCGCGCGCGGATCTGGCGGCCTGCCTGCTCGGGCGTGATGAGCTGATTGGCGCGGTTGCCCGCCAGCCATTCAATGGCCATCTGGCCATAAAAGGTGTTGGCAAGGCTTGCCGCCTGCGTCCATTGCGCGCGGGCCGGGCCGTGGCGCCCGCGCGCCCAGAGCGCACGCCCTACCCAGAACAGCCCCCGGCTGCGGGTAATGACCGGCACCGCCTGCGCCAGCGGGGCGAAATCGGCCTGTGCATGTTCGGCATCATGCAGGTATTCCAGCCGGATCCAGCCTGCAAGGAACAGGGCATCATAATGGTTGGCCGAGCCGATATCCGCCGTGTCACTGGCCAGGAACAGCGCGTCATCCACCCGGTGGGCCAGCAGCAGGTCGCGCGCCAGCCCGTCACGCTCGCGCCAGAACACGGTGGCAATGGCGGGGGTCTGCTGCTTTTCGGTGTCCACGCCACGGGCGCGCCATAGGGCCAGCGCCTCATCGAGGCGTTGCGCGTGGTGCAGCCAGCGCAACTGGTCAAGCACCAGCGCGCCATCAGCCTGCTGCTCGGGCGGCAGGGTGCTCAGGGTCTCTTCCGCCTGCGGGTCGTTGCGGCGAAAAGCCAGACGCGCGCGGGCCACGGGCTGCTGCGTGGCTTCAAGCAGCGCCACCTGCCGGGTCGCGGCATCCATCTTGCCCGCGCGTTCCTGCCGGTCAAAGCGCTGCCAGTGGTCCTGTGGCGTAAACTGTGGCCCGAAGCCTGCCAGCAGGGCCTGTGCATCCGTGGGGCTGTCGGCGCGGTTGATCCATGCATCACGTGCCCAGGCCGCCAGTTTTGCGGGGGCGGGGCTGGCATGGGCGCAGCGTAGCAGGGCGTACACGTCAGTCAGCGGCAGGCGGGGGCACAGCGCGCCTGCCACCGCATCATCCGCTTCGCCCGCCAGGGCCTGCTGGTAGTGGGCGAGCAGGAGGCCGCGCTGGGGCCAGGCGGGGTTTTCGTTCAGGAAGGTGGCGTATTCCTCCGCCGTGCCGCCATTGCCCGAGAGCAGGCGCAGATAGACCAGCAGCTTGGCCGCGATGGGGTCATCATCGGCATTGCCCGTGGCGGCCTGTCGCGGCGTGGGCCAGTCGCTTTCCGCCGGTGCGGTGGCTGCAGGCGCAGGGGTGGCCAGCCCCGCCATGACGGTGGCAAGGCAGGCTGCCCGACCCCATTGGCGCAGGCATCCGGGGCGCAGAAGGAGGGGCGTGAGGCGCGGCATCAGCCATGCCCCACATGCGTCCAGACCTCGCCACCGCCCTTGACGATCAGTTCAATGGCCACCGCCAGCACCACCAGCAGCCCCACCCACGAAATCCATTTGTACCGCTCCAGCAGCCTGGCAATGAGCGAGGCCGCAACCGCCATCAGCACCACTGATATGACCAGCCCGCTCACCAGCACGCCCATATGCTCGCCCGCGGCCCCGGCCACGGCCAGCACATTGTCCAGGCTCATGGACAGGTCGGCCACGATAATGCGGATGATGGCGTTACGCAGGGAACCGGGGGCAGGGGTATCCGTTTCGGCATGGCCATCACCGCGCATCTCGCGGAACATGCGCCAGCACACCCACATCAGCAGGAGGCCGCCCGCCAGTGTCAGCCCGATGATGGCCAGCAGCCTGACCGCCACCAGCGCCAGCCCGATGCGGATGACGGCAGCCCCCAGCACGCCGCACAATATGGCGATTCGGCGTGACTGCTGCGGCAGGTTGCGCACCGCCATGCCCACCACAATGGCGTTATCACCCGCCAGGGTCACGTCAATCAGGATAACCTGGGCCAGTGCGTATAGGGAAGACGGGGAAAAAATGGCTGACATGGGCAGAGAAGTTCCTGAGGGAAAGGTCGTGCCGCCGTTCGGCAGGCGTGGCAGGTGCTTTATGCCGCCGTGCGCGTACAACATGCAATCATGCCTGTCATGACAGATTGTATGCCATGCGCGGAATGCGGCGTGAATATAAGGGAGACGCACGCGCCAGAATTGGCTAGGAAGGCGGCCTGAACCTGATTGTGTCGCCTTTTTTGAGCCAAGGAAGCCCGAGAACATGGTACCGCGCTATACCCGCCCCGTCATGGCCGCCATCTGGTCCCCCGAGAACCGCTACCGCATCTGGTTCGAGATCGAGGCCCTCGCTTGCGAGGCCATGGCGGAATACGGTGCGATCCCGGCCGAGGCCGCCAGGACCATCCGCGAGAAGGGCGATGCCGCCATGGCCGCCTTCTCGCAGGTCGATCTTGACCGCATTGACGAGATCGAGGCCGAAACACGCCACGATGTCATCGCCTTCCTGACCTGGCTGGCCGAGAAGGTCGGCCCCGATAGCCGCTTCGTGCATCTGGGCATGACCTCGTCGGACGTGCTCGACACCTGCCTGTCGGTGCAGATGGTGCAGGCGACCGACCTGCTCCTGCAGGATGTCGATGCCGTGCTGGCAGCGCTGAAGCGTCGCGCGTTCGAGCACAAATACACGCTCACCATCGGCCGCAGCCACGCCATCCACGCCGAGCCGACCTCATTCGGGCTGAAGATCGCGGGCCATTATGCCGAGTTCGCCCGCAACCGTGAGCGCCTTGTCCGCGCGCGTGAGGAAATTGCCGTCTGCGCCATTTCGGGCGCCGTGGGCACCTACGCCCATATCGACCCCCGCGTTGAGGACTATGTGGCCAAAAAGCTGGGCCTGAAGCCCGAGGACGTGTCCACCCAGGTCATTCCGCGTGACCGGCATGCAGCCTATTTCTGCGCGCTTGCGGTCATTGCCAGCGGCATCGAGCGGCTGGCCACCGAAGTGCGTCACCTTCAGCGCTCGGAAGTGCGCGAGGCGGAAGAGTTCTTCCACAAGGGGCAGAAGGGCTCCTCGGCCATGCCGCACAAGCGCAACCCCGTGCTGTCGGAAAACCTGACCGGGCTTGCCCGCCTCGTGCGCTCGCATGTCATTCCCGCACTCGAGAACGTGGCGCTGTGGCATGAGCGTGACATCAGCCACTCCTCCGTCGAGCGCAATATCTGCCCCGATGGCACGATCGGCCTCGATTTCGCGCTCATGCGCCTTGCGGGCATGATGGAAAAGCTGGTGGTCTATCCCGACCAGATGCAGGCCAATATCGAGAGCCTTGGCGGTGTTGTGCATTCGGGCGAAGTGCTGCTGGCCCTTGCGCGCGCGGGCATCCTGCGTGAGGATGCGTACCGCATCGTGCAGCGCAACGCCATGGAAACATGGACGAAGCTGGGCCACAAGGATGGCAGGACCTTCCGCGAGAACCTGGCTGCCGACCCTGAAGTGGCGGGCCGGGTGCCGGCGGAAGTGCTCGATGCGGCGATGGACAGCAATGCCCATCTGGGCAAGATCGACCATACCTTCACCCGCGTGTTTGGTGAGGCAGGCCCCGCACGGAGCTGATGCCCCGTGCCCTGACGGAAAACAGCAGCAGGATATCGAGGCGTGTGCACAGTCGTCATTTCCCACGATCCGGATCAGGACTGGCCGCTGCTCATGGCGGCCAACCGTGACGAACGCCTCGACCGGCCCTGGCTGCCACCGGGGCGGCACTGGGCCGACCAGCCCAATGTCACTGGCGGGCAGGACCAGGTAGCCGGTGGCTCGTGGCTCACGCTCAATGATGCGGGCGTGGTCGCAGGCATCATGAACCGCGTGGGCAGCCTTGGCCCCATGCCGGGCAAGAACTCGCGCGGGGCGCTGCCGCTGCTGGCAGGGCGGTTTGATACGGCGCGGGCGGCGGTGGAACACATCGCCACCATTGATGCAGGGGCATGGCGCTCGTTCAACATGATCGTGGCGGACGGGGCTGATGCGTTCTTCATCCGCGGCCCGGGCTACGGCCAGCCGCAGGTGGAAAAGCTCGCACCCGGCGTGCACATGGTCGCCACCACCGACCCCGATGACATGGGCATGCCGCGCATTGCCCGCCACCTGCCGCGCTTTCGGGCAGCAATCCGGCCCGTGCCGCCGGGATGGACCGCCTGGACCGCGCTGCTCGCCGACCGTTCGCTGCCTGCGGGCAGCGAACTCAACATCCCGCCGCGCTCGGGCTTTGGCACGTGCAGTTCATCGGCCATCGGGGTGGCAAAAGATGACCGCCGGTCGTGGTTCTTTGCCGCAGGTGCGCCCGACCGCGTGGGCTACCGGCCCATCGATCTCGGTGCGCCACAGCCACGGGCTTAAGGTAAATATGGTATCTTCCCGCCCGGAACGCTGCTATGGCATGCGGACCATTGGGGATCATGCCGCAAACAGATCCTGCAGATCAGGGGAGGGGCCGCTCCCGGCCCGTCCCCACAGCGTTATGTGAAGGACGAGTATGGGCCGCCGCCGCCAGCTTTACGAAGGAAAAGCCAAGATCCTTTTCGAGGGGCCCGAGCCGGGCACGCTCGTGCAGTATTTCAAGGATGATGCCAGCGCTGGTAACGGCGCGAAAAAGGGCATCATTACCGGCAAGGGAGTGCTGAACAACCGTATCAGCGAACACCTGATGCTGCGCCTGCACGATATCGGGATTCCCACCCATTTCATCCGCCGCCTCAACATGCGCGAGCAGCTGATCCGCGAAGTCGAGATCATTCCGCTTGAGGTCGTGGTGCGCAATGTGGCGGCGGGCTCGCTGTCCAAGCGGCTGGGCATTCAGGAAGGCACGCGCCTGCCGCGCCCCATCATCGAGTTCTATTACAAGAACGATGCCCTGAACGACCCGATGGTGAGCGAGGAGCACATCACCGCGTTTGGCTGGGCCTGTCCGCACGACATGGAAGACATCGTGGCGCTGAGCATGCGCGTGAACGACTTCCTGTGTGGCCTGTTCATGGGCATCGGCATCATTCTTGTCGATTTCAAGCTGGAATTCGGCCGCCTGTTCGAGGGCGACAACATGCGCATCGTTCTGGCGGATGAAATATCGCCCGATAACTGCCGCCTGTGGGATGCCAAGACCAGCGAGAAGCTGGACAAGGACCGTTTCCGCAAGGACATGGGCAAGGTTGAAGAAGCTTATCAGGAAGTTGCGATGCGCCTGGGTATCCTGCCCGAGGCCACGAATTCCGACATGAAGGGACCGGAGGTAATGCAATGAAGGTGCGCGTGACCGTCATGCTGAAGGAAGGCGTGCTCGACCCGCAGGGCAAGGCCGTGGAACATGCGCTGCATGTGCTCGATTTTGGCAATGTGGGCGAGGTGCGCATTGGCCGCGTGATCGAGCTTGAGGTTGACGAGACCGACCGCGAGCGCGCCCGCGCGCAGGCCGATGCCATGGCGCGCGCCCTGCTGGCCAATCTCGTGATCGAGGATTTCACAACGGAGGTCGTTGGATGAAGATCGCCCGCCTTCTTGCCCTTGGCTGCGTCCTGGCCGTAGGCCTGCCCGCAGCCCATGCATCCGCCCAGCGTGTCTCGCGCCTTGATGGCGCGCGGCTTGGCTCGCTGTGCACCAAGCCCGCAGGCACCGGCATCTGTGATGCCTATATCTCCGGCGTTGCGGATTCGGTAACGCTTGCGCATCTGTTCGAGCGCAATGCGGAAAAGGACAGCAAGGACGTGCCAGCCTTCTGCATTGCATCTGCCACGCCTACGGCAGACATGCGCGGCAAGGTCGTGAACTGGATGAAGAGCCACCGCGACGACCTGAGCCGCCCGGCGGGCGAGGTCGTGTTCACGGCGCTGCATGAATCCTATCCCTGCGGCGGCGGCAAATGAAGGCGGCGATTGTAGTTTTTCCCGGCACCAACCGGGAGCGTGACATGGCCATCGCGCTGCGCAGCGTGACCGGGCAGGCCCCGGCCATGGTCTGGCACCGTGATACGGCCCTGCCTGCGGGGCTGGACCTTGTGGTGCTGCCCGGCGGCTTCAGCTATGGCGATTACCTGCGCTGTGGCGCCATGGCGGCACATGCGCCGATCATGGCGGCCATTCGCGAGTTCGCGGCCAAAGGCGGGCATATCCTGGGCGTGTGCAACGGCTTCCAGATCCTGACCGAAGCGCAGCTCCTGCCCGGCGCGCTCCTGCGCAACGCGGCGCTGCGCTTCCTGTCGCAGGATTGCTGGCTGCGCGTGGAGCGCAACGACACGCCGTTCACCCGCCACTGGGCTAAGGGCGATGTATATCGTACCCCCATGGCGCATGGCGATGGCAATTACATTGCCGAGGCCGAGACCGTCCGCATGCTGGAGGATTCCGGCCGCGTGGCCTTTCGTTACGTGGCGGAGAATGGCCGGCTGGACGCAGGCGACCCGCAGCTCAACCCCAATGGCTCGATGAACGCCATTGCCGGCGTGTTCAGCGAGAACCTGCGCATCTGCGGCATGATGCCCCACCCGGAGGATCTGGTTGATCCGCTGATGGGCGGCGAGGATGGCAAACCCCTGTTTACGGGACTTGTGGAGGCTCTGGTCGGATGAGTGCAAAGGCACAACGCACCGTTGATGAGGCACTGGCGCGCGAATTCGGCCTGACGGCGGAAGAATACGGCAATGTCCTGTCCATCATGGGCCGCACGCCCACGTTCACGGAACTGGGCATCTTCTCGGTGATGTGGTCCGAGCACTGCTCGTACAAATCATCACGCGCCTATCTCAGGACCCTGCCCACCACGGCGCCGTGGGTCATCCATGGCCCCGGCGAGAACGCGGGCGTGGTTGATATCGGGCAGGGGCTGGCCGCCATCTTCAAGATGGAGAGCCATAACCACCCATCCTTCATCGAGCCCTATCAGGGCGCTGCCACCGGCGTGGGCGGCATCCTGCGTGATGTGTTTACCATGGGCGCGCGCCCCGTGGCCAACCTCAACGCCCTGCGCTTTGGCGACCCCAACAACCCGCAGACCCGCCGCATTGTTGATGGCGTGGTGCGCGGCGTGGGCGGTTATGGCAACTGTGTGGGCGTGCCGACCGTAGGCGGCGAGATCAACTTCCACCCCGCCTATGATGGCAACCCGCTGGTCAATGCCATGACCGTAGGTGTTGCCCGGCAGGACCGCATCTTCCTCTCGGCTGCGGCAGGTGTGGGCAACCCGGTGATCTATGTCGGCTCCAAGACGGGGCGCGACGGCATCCATGGGGCCACCATGTCATCCTCCGAGTTTGACGAGGATGCGCTGGCCAAGCGTCCGACCGTGCAGGTGGGCGACCCGTTTGTTGAAAAGCTGCTGATCGAGGCCTGCCTCGAACTGATGGCGACCGATGCCATCGTGGCCATTCAGGACATGGGGGCGGCTGGCCTGACCTCTTCCGCCGTGGAAATGGCGGGCAAGGGCGGCGTTGGTATCGACCTTGACCTCGACCACGTGCCCCAGCGCGAGCGTGGCATGACGGCGTATGAGATGATGCTGTCCGAGAGCCAGGAGCGCATGCTGATCGTGCTGCGCCCCGACCGCACAGAGCAGGCCCGCGCCATCTTTGACAAGTGGGAGCTCGATTTTGCCGTCATCGGCCACCTGACCGATACCGGCAATATCGTCATCCGCCACAAGGGCGACGTCGAGGCCGAGATTCCGCTCGCACCCCTGGCCGATCAGGCCCCGGTCTATCATCGCCCCACGGCGCCTGCGCAAAAGCCGCAGCCGATGGAGCCGATCATCGACCCCGTGGGTGTGGAGCAGGCGCTGATCCGTCTGATCGGCTGCCCGGACCTCGCCTCGCGCGCGTGGGTTTACAACCAGTATGACAGCACGGTGGGCGGCCAGACGGTGCGCAGGCCGGGGGCTGCCGATGCCGCGATCGTCAAGGTCGAGGATACGGAAATCGGTCTGGCGCTGACCACCGACTGCACGCCGCGCTACTGCCGCGCCAATGCGAAGCTTGGCGGCGCGCAGGCGGTGGCCGAAGCCTGGCGCAACATCACGGCCACGGGTGCCCGCCCGCTGGCGGTGACCGACAACCTCAACTTCGGCTCGCCTGAAAAGCCGGAGGTGATGGGCCAGTTCGTCGATGCCATCGCCGGCATGGGCGAGGCATGCCGCGCGCTCGACTTTCCGGTCGTGAGCGGCAATGTCTCGCTGTATAACGAGACGCGCGCGCCCGATGGCACGTCGCAGTCCATCCTGCCCACGCCTGCCATTGGCGGGCTTGGCGTGCTGGAGAACGTGCGCCAGGCGGTTGGGCTGGAAATGCCCGAGGGCTGCGATGTCATGCTGCTTGGCGAGACGAAGGGTCAGTTGGGCCAGTCGATCTGGCTGCGTGAAATTCTTGGCGCGCAGGATGGCGAGCCGCCCGAACTCGATCTGGCCGCCGAGCGGCGCAATGGCGATTTCGTGCGCGGGCTGATCCTTGATGGTACGATTGCCGCCTGCCACGATGTGGCGGATGGCGGCGTGCTGGTGGCCGTGACCGAGATGGTCATGGCAGGGCAGGCGGGCTGCGTGCTCGACGCCCCGCAATCGGGCATGCGGCCCGAGGCGTTCTGGTTTGGCGAGGACCAGTCGCGCTACGTTGTGGCCGTGCGTGACGGGCAGGCGCTTGCCACCCTTGCGGCACAGGCAGGGGTGCCATGCCGCAGGCTGGGTCGTTCGGGCGGTGAGGGTTTGACATTGCCCAATGGGTCCACAATATCCAAGGCGCGTCTGCTCGCGGTGCATTCCGAATTCTTTCCGCGACTGATGGACCGATAGGGCAGGAGTTTTAAGCCACATGGCAATGACGGCACAGGAAATCGAGACCTACATCCGCGAGGCCCTGCCTGATGCAAAGATCACGATCGATGATCTGGCAGGCGATGGCGACCACTATGCCTGCCGCGTGGTGAGCGAGGCCTTTCGCGGGCTGCCCCGCGTGCGCCAGCACCAGATGGTCTATGACGCGTTACAGGGGCACATGGGCGGCAAGCTGCATGCGCTGGCATTGCAGACCCAGACGCCCGACTGACCCCAAAGCGATATCCTTACCCCCAAAGCAGGAAAACAAGATTATGGCCGAAACAATCGCACAGCGCATTCAGGCGCAGATCGATGCCAACCCTGTCATGCTGTACATGAAGGGTGATGCCAACTTCCCGCAGTGCGGCTTCTCCGCGCGCGTGGTGCAGGTGCTCAAGCATCTTGGCGTGCCCTTCAAGACCGAGAACGTGCTGGCTGACCCCGAGCTGCGCCAGGGCATCAAGGACTTCTCGAACTGGCCCACGGTGCCGCAGCTTTACGTCAAGGGCGAGTTCATTGGCGGCTGCGATATCGTGACCGAGATGTACCAGACCGGTGAGCTTGAAAAGCTCCTGACCGAGAAGGGCATTGCCACCGCCGCTGCCTGATCAGGGCGGCCCGAGGGCAGTAAAAACGGCGGGCGGAGCAGAAATGTTCCGCCCGTTCTGTATTTGGGGCATAACATCACTTGCGTCATGCTACCGCTTTCGCCTAGCTTTCCCTTGCATTTGAAAAAAAACAAGGGGGCCTGATGCGCTACACTGACTTGCGTTCTGCTACAATGCTGCTGCTTGGCGCAGGTCTGATTGGAAGCATCGCCACCCCCGCCCATGCCCGCACCCATGCGGTCACCGAGAACGAGGCTGACCGGCTCACGCTGGGCGCGCTGATCGCGCCGCCCCCGCCGGTGCGCCATGTGGCCTATCACCCGGCAGCGGGCAGGGGTCATGCGCCCGTAGTGCTGGCTGCGCATCATGGCTCTATCGCCCATACGCAGCACACGATGGTGCATACCATCGTCTATCACCCGCATGGCAGCGTAACCCACCATATCCACCCGGCGCCTAGCCGCCATCGCACCTGAGCGCCTGTCTGAAAACAGACTTCAGGCAAAATAATAAAAGTTTATGGGTGCCGCCTTTCTTCGAAAAGGCGGCGTTCTTTATTGTAACGAAGCAGGCCGTGCTCAGTACTGCCTGAAGGCGTCCGGTATCCATTCAATGACATTGCCCGGCAGCACCGCGCAGACATCAAGGCGCATGCTGTCATAGGTCCAGTGCGGATTGGCGGCGCAGAGTGCCTCGGCCGCATTCATGATGCGCGTGACCTGCGCGGGCCGGATCGATTCGCCCGCTGCCAGCAGGGAAGGGCGCGCCTTGACCTCGATAAAGGCCAGACAGCCTGCGCGTAGGGCCACGATATCAATTTCCCCCCACCGCGTGCGGGCACGGTGCAGCAGCACCTGCCAGCCCTTTGCCCGCAGGTCGGCCATAGCGGCCTGTTCGGCGGCCAGGCCATCAGCAAAGGCGCGTCTGCCACGGCGCTGGCGGTGAAGGGCAGGCGGGCGTGCGATCATGTCCCGTTTTTTACAGGCTTTCTCGGATGCCAGTCCAGCAGGCATGTGGCTACAGCCATCAAAGCCTGTCGCTTTTTTGACAAAAGGCGACAGACGGAAACATTTGTTATTATTTATCAATAGGTTGTTTGAAAACCATGTTCGCCCCACCGGGTCGTGGCTGTGTAAAACCCGGCGGGTAGGATAAGAGCATGTGGAGACATGACCGGGCTGGAGCAGGATGAGGTGACATGATCTTTTATTCCCTGACCATATGGGATCTGGCTCTGCTTGTGCTGCGGCTGTGCTTTGTGGTGCCGGTCGTGATCCATGTGCTCCTGACCAAGCGTGATGTCGGGGCCTCGATTGGCTGGATTGGCGTGACCGTGCTCATGCCGCTTACGGGCGGCATCCTCTATCTCATGTTCGGCATCAACCGCGTGCACCGGCGTGCCCGGCGCATGGCGGGGCAGCACCCGTGGCGCAGCCGGACCATGTCCTCGCAGTGGCGCTGCGATGAAAAGGGGGCCTTCGCCCCGCTGGGCTCCATGGTGGGCAAGCTGACCGGCCGCCCGCTGCTGGGCGGCAACGCCATCGAGCCGATGCATGATGGTGACAGGGTCTACCCGCGCATGCTGGCCGCCATCAACGCGGCCGAGCGCAGCGTGCTGCTGTGCTCCTATATCTTCCGCGCCGACAGCATTGGCCGCCAGTTCTGTGATGCCCTGATCAGGGCCCACGAGCGGGGGGTGGCAGTGCGCGTGCTGGTCGATGGCGTGGGGTCGGGTTATTTCAATTGCGGGGTCGCCCGCATCCTGCGCCATGCAGGCGTGCCGGTGGGGCAGTTCATGCATTCCATGCTGCCGTGGCGCATGCCGTTCATCAACATGCGCGACCACAAGAAGATTCTGGTGGTCGATGGGGTGACCGGCTTCATGGGCGGGCTGAACATCGGCGAGGAAAACATCGCCGCCTCCCACCCTGCGCACCTGGTATCAGACACGCATTTCCAGCTCAGGGGGCCGGTCGTGCACCAGTTGAGCGAGGCCTTCGCGCGGGACTGGGCCTTCACCATGGGCGAGGAACTGACGGCGCACGTCTTCTTCCCCCCTCAGGCCAGTTGTGGCGAAACGCCCAGCCGCATTGTGACCGCAGGGCCGGACATGGATCTGGAAAAGATCGAGTACACCATGCTCCAGGCCTTCACCATGGCGCGGCACAGCATCAGGCTCATGACGCCGTATTTCCTGCCTGATGACCGGTTCCTGACCGAACTGGAACTGGCCTCGCTACGCGGCATCGAGGTGGATATCGTGGTGCCCGCGCACAGCAACCACACCCTGCTGGACTGGGCGCGGGCGGCCAACCTGCCGCGCTTTCTGGATTCAGGGTGCCGGATCTGGATGGCGCGGCCGCCCTTCAACCATTCCAAGCTCATGGTGGTGGACCGGCACTGGTCGTTCGTGGGCAGTTCCAACCTCGACGTGCGCAGCCTGCGCCTGAACTTCGAGATCAATCTCGAAACCTATGACGCTGCGCTGGCGGGCTCGCTTGATGATTTCATCGCCAGCCACCGCCACATCAGGCTCACGCACCATGATCTCGATCGCCGCCCGTTCGTACGCAAGCTGCGTGATGCGGCGGCCCGCCTCTTTCTGCCCTACCTCTAGGCGCGGCTGCCCGTGGGGCGCAGCGTGACCGATATGGGCCGGTGGTCGGAGGCGTAATTCTCGATTACATGCCGCTCGGCGCAGGTCAGGCCGCGCACCAGGCAGCGGTCGAGGCGTATGGGCAGCATGTCGGCCATGCGGTGGGTGGGCGCACGTGGCCCCACATCCTGAAAATGGCGGATCAGCGCCGGGCCAACCTGATTGAAATCCCCCAATATGGCAGCCCGATGCGGCAAAAGCTGCACGATGCGGCGCAACTGGCGGCGGTTGAGCAACTGCCCGTGTGAAAGATGCACGTTGGCTACGACAAGCGACCGGCATTCGATCACCTGCGCCACCCGGCGGATGAGCGTGCCCGCGGGCAGGGTGCAGGTCAGCGGCTGGCGGCGATAGGGCCACGGGCTCCAGCATGCCAGCCCGTGAATGCGCCCGGGCAGGGGCGAGCGCGCGTAGTGGCCGCCAATCAGGGTGGGCAGGGTGTCGATTTCCACCGTGGCCTCCTGCATGAGCAGAAGGTCCGGGCGCTCGGCGTGGATCAGGTTGATCACGTCGCGCACTGTCGCACCAATGCGGCGCAGCAGGTTCCAGCTGATGATCTTGACCCCATCTCCCTCACGCGCGGGCGGGGTCAGGTCCAGCCGTGGCGGCGTGCCGTGGCGCGGCTGGACGGAAGGCAGGCGGAGATAGGGGCGGGCAAGGGTCATGGTTCGATAAACGGCTCGCGGATTTCATCAGGAACGGGATCGCGGCGGCGCACGTCGCCCGCTGCGAATTCGGCGGTGAGCGTATAGCCCACGCCAATCAGCACGGGACCAAGGAAAATGCCCAGCCCCCCGAAGGTCAGCACGCCGCCAAGCACGCCAAGCACCGTCAGCAGGTAGGGCATCTGCGCGCCACGGGCAATGAACATGGGGCGGATGATGTGGTCGGCACCCGATACGATGATGGTGCCATACAGCAGCAGGAAAATGCCCCAGCCGGGATGGTGGGTGATGAGCAGGAAGACGGAGGCGGGAATCCAGATCAGCGGCGCGCCGATGGGCAGCACCGCGACAAAGGCGGTAACTGCGCCCAGCAGCACCGGGCTGGAAATGCCCGCGATGGCAAACCCGATTCCGGTCAGGATGCCCTGGATGATGGCCGTGCCCAGAATGCCGTAAACCGTGCCGCGTATGGTGCGGCCCACGATGCCCAGTATCCGGTCGGCATACACGCCCGCGATGCGCCTGACCACGGCCACGAACGTGTTGCCCAGCGCGTCGCCGCCCAGCCAGAAGAAGAAGGAAATGAACAGCGCCATGGCCAGATGCGCCAGCCCGCTGGCAAGCTGCATCATGGCGCTGAGCACCGACTGCCCGATGCGCCCGGCATAGGGGCGCACGACCTGGTCTATGCTGCCGACATCGGCCGACCATTTCTGCCATTTTTCAACAATTTCGGGGCCGAAATGCGGGATATGGGCAATACGCGCGGGCAGCGGCGGCAGGTGCAGCGCGCCAATGGCGTTGACCATGTACTGCAAGGTGGCGGGCACATCGGCAATGCTGCTCGACACCACGATGGCCAGCGGCACCACCAGCACCAGCGCGCAGAGCAGCGTCATGACCAGGGCTGCGGGCAGCAGCGACATGCGTGCGCGCAGCCGCATGAACACCGGCCAGGTGGAAAAGGTCAGGATCGCGGCCCAGAGCAGGGCCGTAAGGAACGGATAGAGGATGAGAACGCAGCCGAATGCGATCCCCCCCAGCATCAAACCCATCATGATACGTTCGACCATATCGGTGGCCTATCTCCTCCTGCCATGAAACGAAAGACAAATGTTCAGGACTTCCGCTCCCGTCGTGTATGCTGCACCTTATTGCCGAACACGCAATCGCTTGAAGACCGGGAGAAGGTATGCATCCGCTGATCTCAGCCAGTGATCTGGCGCAGGCCATCCACAATGGTGGTGATATTCTTGTGCTCGATGCCTCCATGGCTCTGCCCGGGCAGGCCTTCGACCCGCAGCAACGCTTTGCCAACGCACATATAGCCGGTGCGGTGCGCTTTGATATCGATAGTTTTTCCGATCCGGATTCTCCCCTGCCGCATACCATTCCCGGTCAGGCCCGCTTCAGCCGCCTTGCCACCGAGCGCGGCATGGCCAATACAAAGCGCATCGTGTTCTATGATCAGGACGGCATGGCCTGTGCCGCGCGCGCGTGGTGGCTGACGCGCCTGTTCGGCCATGAAAGCGTGCAGGTGCTTGAAGGTGGCCTGCCTGCATGGAAAAGTGCAGGCCTGCCGCTGGAAAGCGGGCCGGACCTGACCACGCCTGCGCCTTTCATCAGCCGCCCGCGCTATGATCGGCTGCACGGCACGGGTGACGTGCTCGACATCGTGCACGGGCGCGTGCCCGGCCTCATCCTTGATGCCCGCAGCCGTGGCCGCTTTGAAGGGCGCGACCCCGAGCCACGCGCGGGCATTGAATCCGGCCACATGCCCGGCGCGCGCAGCCTGCCTTATGGCGAACTGCTCGATGACAGCGGTCGTTTCCTGCCCGTTGCGGCGCTGAAGGCGAAATTCGAGACGCTGGGCGTGACCGACACCACCACCGTCACCTGCTCGTGCGGCAGTGGCATGACCGCATGCATGATCGCGCTGGGGCTGGTCTGCGCGCAGATGGGTGCTGGCGAGCCGGTGGTGTATGATGGCTCATGGGCGGAGTGGGCCTCGACGCCCGATGCGCCCATCGTGTGCGGCGCGTAAGGGCGGACAGGCAGCATGACCGATCCGATGAACCTGGTGCCGGCAGACCTGCTGGAAAGCGTGGTGCGCGGCTGGCGCGACCTCTCGCCCCGGCTCGTGCCCCTTGGCCGTGATGCGCCGCAGGGGGGAAAGGGCGTATTCGTCAACCCGCCTGCCGAGCGGGGCTCCACCGTGCTCTTCTCCAGCGTCGGGGCGATGGAGCAGGCGGGGCAGGGACGTTATGGGGATGAACTGATCTATGGCGCCATGGGCACGCCCATTGGCCACCGGCTGGAGCAGGCCATAGCCGACATCGAGGGCGGTACGCATGCGCAGCTCGTGCCCTCGGGGCTGGCGGCCTGCGCGTTGCCGTTCCTGGCTTATGCGCAGGCGGGCGAGCACTGCCTGCTCGCTGATTCCGTCTATGGCCCCACCCGCCGCTTTGCCGAGAAGGTGCTGCGCCGCTTTGGCGTGGAGATCACCTACTTCCCCCCCACCGCGACCGAGGCCGAACTGCGCGGCCTGATCCAGCCCAATACCCGCATCATCTTTGCCGAAAGCCCCGGCAGCCATTCATTCGAGGTGCAGGATGTGCCGATGCTGGGCCGCCTCGCGGCTGAAACCGGCGCGCGCCTGATCGTGGACAACACATGGGGTATCGGCCTGTTCAGCCCGTTTGCCCATGGGGCGCATGTGTCGGTGCAGGCGCTGACCAAATACCCTTCCGGCCATTCCGATACCATTATCGGCGCGGTCACGGTGGCAAGCGAGGCCGACTGGCGCCCCCTGCGTGATGTCGCCATTCAGGCAGGGCAGGTGGCAGGCCCCGATGACTGTGCGCTGACCCTGCGCGGCCTGCGCACCATGGGCGTGCGCCAGATGCAGCAGGCCGCAACCGCGCTGGCCGTGGCGCTGTGGCTCGAGGGTCGGCCCGAGGTGGCGCGCGTGCTGCACCCGGCCCTGCCATCGTGCCCCGGCCATGAATACTGGCAGCGCGATTTCACCGGCGCGTCCTCGCTGTTTGGCGTGGTGTTTGACGCGGCTTTCACCACTGATGACATGGTGGCGATGATTGACGGACTTTCCCTGTTCGGCATCGGGGCCTCATGGGGGGGATATGAAAGCCTGGTGCTGCCCACCACGGGCGGCATTTCGCGGCAATGCCCGTCGGTGACGCAGGCCGGGCCAACCTGCCGCCTGCATATCGGGCTTGAAGCGGGCGAGGCGCTGGTGGCTGATCTGGCCCGTGGGCTTGATGGCATGTCTGCTGCCCGCCACGGGCACGGGCCAGCCTGATACAGATCAAGGTTGATCTGCCGCCCCGGTGAAAGAGTCACACTCCGGATGCCGCCCCCGCCGCCCTGACCGGGCTGGCGGGCGGCAAGGTGCAACACCGGCCCGCTTAGGGCAGGGCAGTGAAACTGAAGGTGCAAGATGGCTGGCAAGATGAAGGCGGCGGTAGTACGGGAATTTGGCAAGCCGCTGACGATCGAGGAACTCGATATTCCGCAGATCAACGCAAACCAGATTCTGGTCAAGGTGGATGCCTGCGGCGTCTGCCATACCGATCTGCATGCCGCGCGCGGCGACTGGCCCACCAAGCCCAACCCCCCGTTCATTCCCGGCCATGAGGGAATTGGCCATGTGGTCGAGGTTGGCAGCAACGTCAACTGGATCAGGAATGGCGACGTGGTGGGCGTGCCGTGGCTGTATTCCGCCTGCGGGCATTGCGAGCACTGCCTGGGCGGGTGGGAGACGCTGTGTGAAAAGCAGGAGGATACCGGCTACTCGGTCAATGGCTGCTTTGCCGAATATGTGGTGGCCGATCCCAATTACGTCGCCCACCTGCCCAGGGACATTGATCCGATCAAGACCGCCCCGGTGCTGTGCGCGGGGCTGACCGTGTACAAGGGCCTGAAGATGACCGATACGCGGGCAGGGGAATGGGTGGCCATTTCCGGAGCGGGCGGACTTGGGCAGATGGCCATCCAGTATGCCGTAGCCATGGGACTGAACGTGGGCGCCGTTGACATCAGCGATGAAAAACTGGCCGAGGCCAGAAAACTTGGCGCGCGCGTAACCGTCAACGCGCTCAAGGAAGATCCGGTTGCCACCATTCGCGCGCAGACGGGCGGCACGCATGGCGTGCTGGTCACGGCGGTGTCGGACAAGGCCTTCAGCCAGGCCGTGGGCTATGCGCGGCGCGGCGGCACGGTGGTGCTCAATGGCCTGCCGCCAGGCGACTTCCCGCTTTCCATCTTTGACATGGTCATGAATGGCACCACGGTGCGCGGCTCGATCGTGGGCACGCGGCTCGACATGATCGAGGCGATGTCCTTTTTCACCGATGGCAAGGTGAGCACCGTGGTCAGCCCCGACCGGCTCGAAAACATCAACACCATTTTCGATAATCTCGAACATGGCCGGGTAGCAGGCCGCGTGGTGCTCGACTTCCGCAACGGGGCTTAAGGCAACCCGGACCGTTTTTGAGCGTTTGGTTCAATGACAGGGCAGGGTGCCCCCTAAGGGTGCCCTGCCGCAACAGAAAACGGACGGACAGGTAAAGACATCATGAAAAAGACAGTGATTGCGGCAGTGCTGTGTGCAACCGGCCTGAACGTGGCGACGCTTGCGCCAGCACTGGCTGATTCGTGCGATGGCGTAACCGATCATGCCGAATGCGAAGTGCGGCTCAAGGCGCACGAGACCAAGGAAGGCACGCGCCATACCGCGCACAAGGCCCACAGAAAAGCCGAGGAAGGCACCGATAGCGCCAAGGACTGGGGCGACCGCACCGGCAAGAAGCTGGATAACTGGGGGCATGACACCAAGGGTGACATGAGCCAGTTCTTTACGGGTCACCGTTAAGGCGCGTGTTTGAAACAACGCATTGATGAAATTTTCTGGATGCCGCCTTTTGAAAAAGGCGGCATTTCTTATAAGTCAGTATTGATGCGTCAGCATGACCTGTCTGTGCCTTCGCGTTTTACAGGGAAACGGTCACGGCATCGAGTTTGACATCAAGACTTTTGTCAAATTTACAGGAAAAGAAACCGACACCTGTTGAAGGCGCCGAGAAGCCAACATCATCTATTTTTGTATCGATTTCATTTTTATTATCATGAACAGCTTTATAATTTTGTAAAACAATCCGGATTTATCAAATGTTCCATACGGGATCCTGAATTCGACATTGTCTATGGTATAATCTTTTTTGAATTCAATTTTCAGCTCTGCTCCAAATTTATATGAAACAATACCTGCAATTCCAGAAACGCTGTGCCTGCGCATGGTATTTATAACAAATAAATCAGCTATATGGATCAGGTCCGTATTTTTTCAACAGGGAAGATATCCATAATAATGTTCTTTTTTCATTGTATAAAATTCAGGTAAAAATAGATCATTCATATCAGATTGACCAGACATTACGTGCCAAAGCGTTGTGTAAACACCTTGCCATTAAAACTATGCGTGCAGCAGGCGCATGTGGGTTTCAGGCTGTCCTCGTTCATCTCCGGCGCAACGAGGGATAGGATGCCATCCTCACCCACAAAAAGACCGCTGAAATAAGAATTTTCGTCCGCCCGGAAGTAAGCGCACCTGTCCGCTTCGCAGGTTGCGACCATCCAGAATATCGGCGCGGTGCCGTCCAGCCTTGCACAGGCTTCCCTGAATACATCGTCCCATCTCTGCCCAACGCGTGATAATAAAAACCGGAACAGCGGCGTATAATCGCGCCCATGCTGCTGGCCACCATGCATGGAAGCCTGCAGGGAGGGGTTGTTCAGGGCTTTTTTTGTGTGCCGGTCCCGACTGAATTTTTGACCTGAACCATGTTTTACGCCCCGCGTCCGGGTATTGACCTTTCTGTAAAGCGGTCTGGGTGTTCCACGCATCTGTACCTCGTGGCTGAAGGTATATGAAAAAGGGGAGGCGTTGCGCACGCCTCCCCCTGCTGGTCTGAATACAACCGCGCTTACGAGTGGTGGTGATCAGCCGCCTCATGCTCGCGCCAGCCGCTTTCAATGGCGTGCAGGAAGGTTTTGAAATGCTTCTTCACCTCATCGGGCGAGGCCTTTTCCATCACGTCCTTTTTGGCTGCCGTAAGTGTGGCGGCGGCATGGATCAGGGCTGCGTGGATGACGTCGGTCGGTTCTTTGCTCATGGAATTCTCTCCGTTACGTGATGCGTCACGATGGAATAGGACTTCCGCGCTGGCAACCATGCGCCCTGCATGACTGCCGTTCCCTCCCAGGCCCTTGATCTGGCGCATTGGCATCACGGGGGGCGTATCGCTTGTGCCGGGGAACTCCAGGGCCGCCCTGCCGTTGCCTTGGGCAGACACAGACCAGATGGGATATAATATGTTTTCAAGGCTTACCGCACTTGCCCTTGCCACCACGGCGGCTCTTGCCCTGCCGGTTGCAGCCCATGCCGAGCCGGGCGGCTGCGTCAAGGGCGCCGTGGCGGGCGGGGTGGCCGGGCATTTTGTTGGCAGCGGTCACGGCAAGGGTGGCGCTGCGGCAGGCTGTGCCGCAGGCATGGTGCGCCGGCACAATGCCCGCAAGGCCGAGCGGGAAGGGGCCGCGCAGCAGAACCAGCAGCCCGAGGGTGGCCAGCCCGGTGGCAATGGTGCGCCCCCGCCGCCGCCCACCAATGGCAGCAGCGAATAATACCGCACGCCATGGTCCGTCAGGGTACCGCCCTGACGGAGGATGCCCCCATGGCCCATGCGTAACACATGGTCAGCTGGTTGCGCGGGTCGGGGTTGATGCCAACGAAGATGATGTCCTTGTGCACATAAAGCAGCTTGTGTCGTGGCCCCATGGTGACCTGATGCAGTACGACCGGCTGGTCACGCGCCACCTGCGCGCGGGTGCTCACCGCCCAGTCATGGCTGATGCGGGCCAGCAGCGTCAGGTCGGGTATGACAATGGCCAGATGCATGACGGCAAGCCCCGCGCAGGTAACCGCCATGACCCGGCTGAAAACCGGCCCCACCGGGCATGAAAACAGCAGGCAGGCCAGATAGCACACCAGAAAGACACTGGCCGGATACGATACCCGGGCCGCCAGTGCCTGGCGGGGGAAAATGAGCAGCAGCAGCATGTAGGCCAGCGCCAGTGCGGCAAACATCCAGCCCCGCCCGCAGCGCAGGCAGGCGGGAAAGCGCAGCTGCCGTCGGCCTACAAACAGGCCGATGCCAATCAATAGCACGAATGGCACCCAGAACGGGTCGAACAGGCTGCCCAGATTGCCAATCAGCGCATCCAGCCGGTCGGGCGGCGAACTTGGGGTCATCAGGCGTTCCCGCACGTAGTTGCCAGGTGCGATGCCCAGCGTGAATGTGCCCAGCGCGTGGCCTGCCGCCAGCGCCCAGGGCACGGGGCGGCTGTTTTTCCACGCCCATGCGGCCCACCCCAGCAGGAACAGCGCCATCAGGAGCGAGATCGATTCCATGGCCGTGGCGATCAGGAACACCGCCCCGTACTGCGCCGCGTTCATGCGCGTGCGCCCCGCCAGCACCCGCGAGAGGATCCACATCTCGCCCGCAACAGCCCACAGATAGCCAATGGCGCCGGTTTTCCATAAGGCGACCTCGGCAATGGTGCGTGGCAGCCACCACAACATCAGAAAAACCAGCAGGCACTGCGCAAACCCGGTGCGCGCCGAAGGATCGGGTTCATGCCCCGCCTCGCGCCTGCACATATGCACCACTACATGCACCAGAAACACGAATACGCCTGCATTCACCACCGCAAACGCGACCAGCGAGCCATAATGGTGCAGGTCGAGAATGAAAAAGGTGACAAGGGTGATGAACCACCGCCCGGTCCAGAAAAAATAGTTGCCCCACACGATATGGAAGATCATCCGCGGGCTGAACGGGATGGTGCGGCAGTAATCATCGGCCCAGAGCGGCGTAACCCAGTTGGCCCACAGCAGAAACACGAAGCACAGGCCAAGGGCCAGCTTCTCACCGGGCAGGAAGCGGGGGGCGGTAGGGGCTGGCACGGTCATGGGGCGGGATCTTTTTGCGGTGTGGGGCCTGCGTGCGTAACACGGCATGGCGCATACGCGAAAATGATGACCCATAATGCGCCCTGAGGCGGGGTTGTGTCATGGATAAAGGACTGTTGCATCGCCTATGAAGGAAGAGTGAGCGGCGCACTCGATCCGAATGGCGCCGCAGCGCAGGGGATCAAGTCACGTGTCACAGCCCGTATCTTCGCCCATCGCCACGCCATGCCCGCCGCAGGCTTCGCCGCCGGGTGCCACGGGGGTGCGCGCGGCGTTGACCACCGCCATGGCGGGGCTGCTCGTAGGGCTCGATACCGGACTGATTGCCGAGGCGCTGGGCTTTATCGGCCACGATTTTCACGCAAGTGCGCGCGCGCAGGAGTGGATCGTGTCGGTGCTGATGATCGGCGCACTGCTCGGCTCGCTCGGGGCGGGAGTGTTCTCGCGCCGTTTTGGCCGCAGGCTGGCGCTGGGCACAGCCACGCTGCTGATCGGGGCAGGCGCGCTGCTTTGCGCCACCGCCGGGCTGATCGGGCAGATCCTGCTCGGGCGGTTCCTGATCGGGGTGGCGATTGGCATCTGCACCTTTACCGCACCGCTCTACATATCGGAACTGACCACCGGCAAGACGCGCGGCACCATGGTCTCCACCTTTTCCATGCTCCAGTCGTGCGGCATCCTGCTGGGCTATCTGGCGGGGGGGCTGTTTGCGGGCGGCGGGCACTGGCGGCTGATGGTGGGGCTGCCGGTGGTGCCAGCCATGGCGCTGTTTGCCGCATGCGCGGTGCTGCCTTCCAGCCCGTCCTGGCTTGCGGCCCGCGGCCGTTTTGAGGAGGCGCGCAAGGTACTGTGCGACCTGAGGGGCGATGAAGCCGAGGCCGACCGCGAACTGGACTGCATCCGCCAAGAACTCGGCGCAGGCCGCGCAGTGGGCGGCTTTGCCCTGTTGCGGGCGAAGCCGTATTTCCGCCGCTCGGTGGCGCTGGGCATCGGGCTGCAGATCATGCAGCAGCTCACCGGCATCAACGTGGTCATGTATTACGCCCCCAAAATTCTGGAAGGCGCGCATTTTGGCACCACCGCCGCCGCATGGGCCACGGTGCTGGTCGGGCTGGTCAATGCCGTGGTGGGCGTGGGGGCCATCTTTATGGTCTCGCGCTGGGGGCGTAGGCCGCTGCTGGTGTCAAGCTGCGTCATCATGGCCTGCGCCCTGGGCTGCGCTGCCGTAATCGAGGGGATGCACCTGCAGGGGCTGGGCGCCACGCTGAGCCTGATGGCGGCCCTGCTGGTGTTTGTGGCAGGCTTTGGCATGGGGGCGGGGCCGCTGGTGTGGACCCTGTGTTCCGAGATCCAGCCCATCGCGGGGCGTGACTTTGGCGTGGCATGCTCCACGCTTGCCAACTGGGGCATGGACTGGGCGGTGAGCAACACCTTCCTCACCATTGTCGGGGCAATGGGGGCGGGATGGACTTTTGCCGGGTTCAGCCTGATGAATATCGGCTTCGTGCTGTTTACCGTGCTGCTGGTGCCCGAGACGCGCGACGTGCCGCTGGAGGTGATCGAGCAGCACCTCGAGGCAGGCCTCCCGCTACGCCGCATCGGGCGCTAGTGTCCTGATTCTGAAGTTTCGCTGATTTTGGTAGTACGGAGGCAGAATCGCTTGACGGCCTGCAGGATGTCGTCGGCGGATCTGGTCCATTTGAAGGGCTTGGGCTGTTCGTTATGGACGGCGATGAAAGCCCTGATGTCGGCCTCCAGGGCTTCGGTCGAACGGTGAATGCCGCGCCTGATCTGCTTTTCAGTGACGAGAGCGAAAAACCGCTCCACCTGATTGATCCATGAGGCCCCGGTCGGCGTAAAATGAACGTGCCAGCGCGGGCGCCTGGCCAACCAGTCACGGATCAGCTTCGTCTTGTGGGTGGCATAGTTATCCATCACCAGATGGATATCGAGGTCAGTCGGCACATTGGTTTCGATCTGGTCAAGGAATTTGCGGAATTCCGTGGATCGGTGCTTCGGATAACACTTTCCAATGATGGTGCCGGTGGCAATGTCGAGAGCTGCGAACAGTGAGGTCGTACCGTGGCGGGTATAGTCATGTGTCCGCCGCTCGACCTGGCCGGGCCGCATCGGGAGCATGGGCTGGCTGCGATCCAGCGCCTGGATCTGGCTCTTCTCATCCACGCACAGTACCAGCGCACGCTCCGGCGGTGCCATATACAGACCAACGATGTCGCGGACCTTCTCCACGAAGAGGGGGTCGTTCGACAGTTTGAAGGTCTCTGTTCGATGCGGCTGTAACCCGAACGCTTTCCAGATGCGATGGATCGTTGACGGTGCATATCCCACGGCCTGTGCCATCGAGCGCAGCGACCAATGCGTAGCACCGCGCGGGGTTTCTTCCAGTGTCCGGCGGATCGTCTCCGCGATTTCCCCGTCGCCGATCGAGCGTGGTGTCCCCGGCCGGGGTTCATCGTAAAGCCCGTCCAGACGGTCCGTTGCAAAACGCCGGCGCCACTTGCCAACCGTGTTGATGTCCGCGCCCGTCAGGTCACGGATCGCCTTGTTCTCATGCCCATCGGCTGCGGCAAGGACAATACGGGCTCGCCGCGCAAGCGCCTGGCCCGTCTTGCGCGCCCTTGCCAGAGATTCCAGTTCCTGACGCTCCAATGCCGTCAGTTCAATCGCAACCGCTACACGTCCCATTCGATTACTCCTGCCATCAGGATAATCATATAAACTTCTCGATCAGGACACTAGAACCCGCGCATCGGCCCGTGGCTGTAGTGCAGCAGCATGCAGCCCACCGCCGTCATGTGCGTGCCAGCGCCCAGCACCACCATCACGTGCCACAGCACGTTGGAAAACGGCATGTTCTCGCGCATGTAGAACACCACCCCGATGCTGAAGAAGAAGAGCCCGAGCACGATGAGGAAAAAAATCGGGCTGGGCAGCATCCACGCCTGCGGGTCGGGGCACAGGAAGAAAACCCACGCCACGCACAGGTAAGGCACGACATGAAACCGGCGCGACCAGGTGAAAAAGCACATCTTGGCTACGATGCCTGCCGCAGCCATGGCCCACAGCACCGCGCAGAACCACAGGCTGGCGCGTCCCTGCCCGCCAAGCAGTATGAAGGGGGTATAGGTTGCGGCAATGGCGACGAAGATGATGGACTGGTCAATGCGCTGCAACCCGCCCTTGAGGAGGCAGGGCGGGCAGAAATTATAGGCCGCCGATGACAGGCAGGTGCCCAGTATGCCACCGCAGTAGAGCATGGTAACACCCGCCGCCAGGCCCGAATGCATCAGCATGGCCGTGTGCAGCAGCCACACGACGCCATAGCCAAGCCCCACGACGCCGATGATATGGACCGCAAGGTCGGCCGCCCGTTCGGCCACGGAATAGATGGGGAAACGCGTGCGGGTGCTCATGCGGCGGAAATTACTCCTTATTTCTGCTCTGGTCCGGTCCTGTAGCGTGAATAAGTCTGTTTCCCCATATGCAGAAGCGTTCAGGCCGCACCACGACAGCGCATGCCTGACCTGAGGCTGGCCTGCTGTCATAGCGTGCGGCCATGCAACGCGCAAAGCTGCCCCATGCGGGCGGGGCTTGCGGGGCAGGGACCTTGTGGCGCACAACGCGCCCCGAATGACAGGGAGAAAGCAGGACATGGCCCGATCATGGCCACTGGTCTGGGTGCTGGTTGCGCTGGCAGTAGGGCATTTTGCGTGCGGCGTAGCGCTTACGCCATGGCATGTCGTGGGCATGGTACTGGCGGGGCTGGGCTGCTTCGTGCTGGTCTGGGGGCTGTTTCTGGGCGGCCTGATGCTGCTGGCCTATGTCAGCAGCCTGTTTGAACGCACGGGCAGCAAGATGCGGTGGTAGGTGGCAGTCGCCAGCAGGTGCTGTTTACGGCGATGGTCTTGGGCAGCATCCCCTGCATTTTCTCCGTTGTGAAAAAATTGGCATCAGTGAAGTCATTTTCTGCCATGGAATGCGCTCTTGCGCCGTCGGCTGTTCCGTACATAAAAAAACAGGGGTTTCCCCCTGTTTTTCGTGGCGGTGCGGGCCGCTTCAGCGTGCGGTGCGTTCGCCGGTCACGTGGGCGCACAGGGCCTGGATCTCGGCTGCGGTTACGCCCTCGGGGTTGTGCTCGGCCTTCCTGGCGATCTCGTGCTCGGTGCCCGAGGCGCGGCCATGTTCCTTGGCAACATGCTGGGCAATGGCAATCACCTCTTCCTTCTGCAGCAGCTTGGGCTCTTTCAGGCCTTTTGCTGCAAGCTTGTGCATGTGTTCGCGGGCGGCGGCGGTGGGTTTGTCAGTCATGGTCAGGCTATCCTGTTAACGTGGCGCGCAGTCTGCGCGTAAGGGCGTGTTATAACTTATAGGATGCACGACCTCACATCGTATTTTACATATCAGCTTTGTGCTGCCCGGTGTGGGCAGTCCCCTTGACGGAAACCCATATGCAAACGCCCGTTCCCCCCGCGCCCGATAGCGCCCTGACACGCCTGGCACCCACGGTCGGGCTGACCGGCCCGCAGCAGGCGCTGATGGATGAAGTGCTGGCCTTCTGCCGTGCCCACACAGCCGATGCGCATGCGCTGTTCGTAATCGAGGGTGACGCGGGCACGGGCAAGAGCCTGCTGCTCAACACGCTGTTCACCGCCATTCAGCACGCGGCTCGTGGCCGGGATGCACAGGACCCGCTGCACGGCACCCATAACTGCCTGCTGGTCAACCATCCGGAAATGATCAAGCTGTACCGCAACATTTCCGAATCCCAGCCCAGCCTGCGCAAGAAGGATTTCGAGCGGCCCACTACTTTTATCAACCAGATGGCGGGGCATGGGCGGCGTGCCGATATCGTGCTGGTGGATGAGGCCCACCTGCTGCTGACCCGCAGCGACCCCTATAACCGCTTCAGGCAGGACAACCAACTGGCCGAGATCATCCGCCATGCCCGCATTGTGGTGATCGTGTTTGATGCAAGGCAGGTGCTCAAGTTCAAGAGCCTGTGGACCGATGAGCGCCTGCGCGCGCTTGTTGCGGGTTATCCGGTTGTAATCCGCAGGCTGGACCAGCAGTTCCGCATGCATGCCCATGCAGATGTGATGGAGTGGATCCGCGCCCTGCGCGATGGCTGGCTGCGCGCGCTACCGGCACCGCAGCCTTTTGATTTCCGTATTTATGATGATGCGCAGGCTCTGTACGAGGCCATATGCCAGCGCAACGCGCAGTACGGGCTGTGCCGCATGCTGGCCACCTATGATTACCCCTACACCCTGAACGGGCAGGACCATTTCATTACCGAAGGGCGTTTTCACCTGCGCTGGGACCGCGCCATGCCGCAGGCCCGCCTGCCCTGGGCGGAACGGGCGGATACGATTGATGAGGTGGGCTCGGTCTACACCATTCAGGGTTTTGACCTGAATTATGCGGGTGTGATCCTTGGCCCGTCCGTAACCTGTGACCCGGCCACCGACCGGATCGTGATCGACCCCACCCGCTATGAGGACCGCGCCGCCTTTACCGGGCGCGACGGGGTGGAGAACCCGCCCGCGGTCATGGCGCGGATCATCCTCAACTCCATCAACGTGCTCATGACACGCGGGGTGAGGGGACTTTACATTTATGCCAGCGATCCCCGCCTGCATGCCCGGCTCAAGGTTTTATGGAACGCGCGGCAGGCTGCTCCCGCCGCGCCGTAGGGGTTCAGCCCTTCTCGCCAAGGCGCTTGAGGTAGGGCAGGATTTCAGAGCCGGATTCAATGGCGTGGCCGAGAACGGTCTCGACGAGTGTTGCAAGCCCCTGCGCATCAAGCCGCGTGAGGATCACGCTCAGGTCATGCCTGTCGGCATCGGAAAGCTCGGGGGACTGGATGATGCGCCGTTCAATCGCCGCCTTCATGGCGTCGGTGGTGAAGGGCATGTCGATAATCTGGTCTTTGCTCATGGCCGTAAATTTCCTGCAAGAATAAAGGAACAGGCCATGGTACGGGTTGCCGGTTTTCCGGCAACCACCCTGCACGCGATGCGGTTATGCGTTTGCTATTACAGGTGTCTGGCAGGCTTTCAGCCCTGTTCGGGCTGATCCATGGTGGCCATGCGGTGCAGGCGTGCCGTTTGCGAAAAGCCACGCATTTCCTGTGCGATGCCCTGGCGCTCCAGCCGCCGCAGGCCCGTGGCATAGCCAATTTCCTGCTTGAGCTGACCGAGCAGCATGTTGGTGCGACCGCGGAGCATCGTCTTGAAACGATCCATGTCACATCTCCCCTAAAAGATTTACAGAGCAATGCTGCGTTAAACGCATGCCAGATAACAGCACGACGCATGGAGGAATGCAACGTCTAATGCATACCTGACAGACATTTAATGCATAAATGAGAGGAATGGCCGGGGTTCGGCTTGCGTGAAGGGCTATAGGCCCCAGACTGCGGCAGAAACAGGCATGACAGGCCGGATGAAGACCTCGCTCCTGCTCGGAAGTGCATGAGGAAGGGAAAGTTCCAAAGACCTGTTGCCTTGGAAAGCATGATGATCAATATATTTTGTAGAATTATGTTTCATTAATTGTAAAATAAAATACATGTCGTTAATATTATATATTGTTTCATGCAGAACAATAAAATCCCACGAAATTATGCTTTAAAGCATGCGTGGTAACTGACAGATTGATTATGTTGGACCCGGCCTGTCGTTTTACGGCCCCATGATAACGTACGGCCTGGCCTGAAAATTGTAGGGAAAGCAGAATAATGGAGAACAGGCAGGCGCTTTCCCTTAAAGAAAAGACGGCCTATGGCTGTGGTGATGCCGCCTCCAACATGATGTGGGGCATGACGTCATCCTACCTGATGTATTATTATACAGATATATATGGCCTGCCGCTGCCTGCCGTATCATGGATACTGCTGGTGGCCCGTGTTGTGGATGCTTTCTGCGATCCGGCCATTGGCTATTTTGTTGACCGCATGGGCGGGCTGATCGTGCCGCGCCTGATCCGTGCCCTTGCCATTCCCTTTGGCATGACGGGTTTCCTGTGCTTTCTGGCCCTGCCGCTTACGCCTACGGGGAAAATCCTGTGGGCTGGTGCAACCTATATCGTGTTCGGTGCCATCTATTCGTGCATCAATACACCCTATGGTGCGCTGGCCGTGATGATGAGCCGCTCCGCCACGGGGCGGGTTGGCCTCAATGCATTCCGCATGATGGGCTGTCAGGCCGGATCGCTGCTTGTGGCGCTGCTGACCATTCCCGCCATTACCTGGCTGGGTGGGGGCGAAAGTGCGGCGCAGCACCGGTATGGCATGGCGGTGTATGTGCTGGCCCTGTCGGTGCTTGGCAGTATGTTGTGGCTGTGCGTGGCGCGTGGCTGCACCGTAAGGCACCCATCAGCACCAGTCCGGCAGGATCTTATGATCACGCTGCGCCATCTTCTGGGAAACCGGCGATGGGTGCTGAGCAATCTGCTCGCGTTCTTCTATTTTGTAGGACAGGCGGCCCTGTTCGGGTTCGTGCTGTATTACGCCCGCATCATTCTGGGCGGCACGGAGCAACTGGGCGCCAATATCATTACCTTCGTCACCGTCCTGCTGTTTGTGGGCGTGCCTGTATGTCTTCCGCTTGCCAGGCGTATGGGCAGTATCCGAAGTGGGATCATATGCCTGATCGCGCAGGGAGCAGCCTATCTGGCAATGGCTGTGGCGGGTGCGTCCATGACAGGTTTTTTCCTGTCCATAGCGCTTCTGGCACTGGCGCAGGGCGTAATGTCTCCGCTGTATTACACCTTGCTGGCGGAAGCCGTGGATGACGGTGATGCGCAAACTTCGACCGGATCGGCCGGTCTGGCGTATTCGCTCAACACATGGGTCACGAAACTGGCGATGGGGCTGACCGGCTTCGTTCTGGCGCAGTTCCTGTCACATGGTCATTACGTTGAAGGTGGGGGAGTGCAGCCATCGGAGCTGTCATTCTGGATTATGGCCGGGTTTGTCTGGCTGCCGCTGGGGGCGGTCTGTATGCAGGCCCTCTGCCTGCTGGCATGGCGCGGCAGGGAATGAAGACTGGGTCATGCATCATGCTGTCTGCTCAATGCAGGGCAGAAAGGCGGCAGTTGCCTGATGCTGGAAAATTAAAGTCTCGTTTTGTATTTTTTTAAATAAAAGATCAGATCTCAGTCAGTCTGCATGCTCCGTTTGTTTTTTTACTTTCAACTCCTGTCAGGGCAAGGCAAGCAGGCTCGATATTCCCGACCCAATGCCATGCGTGGTTGGATATGGGCAGCCATATCACCACAAAAAATTATCAGGGTCAGCAGGTTACTTGCTCTCTCTATTGAGCAGACTTATTGTACAGGCAGATTTTTTCCAGTGCTGTCTGATATTTCCTGAAAAAGGTTTTCCCATGCGCGTCTGTGGCTGGTTGTGCGGTAGTTTCCTGCCCGTCATGCTCCTGTGGGCACCGGCTCTTGCCGCCCCGGCCTACCATCCCGGTTTTGCCTGCCCCCGGCCTGACGGAGCCGATGTGCTGGCAACGGCGCTCTGTGCCGATCCGGCCATGGCAAAAGCTGAACTCGACCTTGAAAAAGTGTTCTATGCCCATCGCGCGCAGGAGGGGACGGGGGCCTATTCGGCCATCAAGGCGCAGGCAGTTGCCTATGACACGGCCCTGCGCAATGCGTGCGCCATTCCGGCAGCGGGTACACCGGGCGCGGTCCTGCCATCGGGGGCGGCTTCATGCTACGTGAAGGTAACGGAGCAGCAGGCCGCCGAGTGGGCAAAAACCCTGAGCGGCCCGTATGCCCAGGAGGCCGCACGCGATATCGACCTGCATATTGCCCTGCAGCAGAAGCTCATCAATGCCGGGTATGCATCCTCTCCCATGGTCAAGGCCGATGGAATTTATGGCGATGGCACGCGCACGGCCATCAAAAGCTGGCAGGCGGCCTATGGGGATGGCCAGACGGGCGCGATTGCGGATGATGAAGTGCCCCATGTCGAGAAACTCGGCGTCTCGCGCGCCGTGCGCTGGGCCCATCAGTCGCCCGAGCCTTCCCTGAGCAGCGATACGAGCGCACCGCCCCTGCTGCGTATCTTCCAGCTCGACATGCTGGGCATCCAGCGCCCTTTTCTTGAGCAGATTGCGGGAATAGCCAAATATGTGAACCACTACTCGGACAAGACCGCGACCTATACTTACATGATAAAAGGCTGTGAACTGACAGCCTATGAACAGGGCGACCAGATTCAGGGCTATGGGCTGAAGGTCACGCCGTCGTGCTCGGTGCCGCTGACGCCGTTCATCCAGAATTCCACCCCTACGGTGGCCGAACTGACACTTGGCGACATAAGTGCCGCGTTGAATGGCAACGCCCGCCCGGTTTCCGACTGCCTTGAAGGCTGCGGCAATGCTGCTGACCCCAATATCGGGCTGATGGAACAGGGATCGCATGCCGAGGATTACGTGAATATTGAAGTCTATGCCCCGGTTGTGGACGATAAGGCGCTTGATGCGTCTTCAAACTGGCAGAATGCGATCAGGAAACATGAAACTGATGATTACATCGTGAACGGAAAGTTCAACTGTGATGGCAAATATGCCGCCGAGGGACTGCATGCCATGCGCGATGTGCCGGTAAAGGAGATTTATGTAGGCAGGGGAGAGTCGACTACTGGCCATGGCATCAATGCGCAGTGTGGCCAGTAAAAAAGACATTGACATCATGGGGTTGGGAAGGGGCGGCAGGGAACAGCGGACACATGTTGTTCTGAGTAACGAATGACTGTTGCATGGTTTTTTTTCATGTCAGTCTGCACATCACTGGTCGAAGGTCCCCTACAGGCTGCCTCTGGCGCCTGCTGCCCCCATAGTTACGAAGTTGCTTCAGGGCGTGATGAGCCTGATTACGTCTGCCCCTGCGCGATCTGGCCAGGCTGGGCAATCAGGCCGGATACCACCATAAGCTGCAGCGGACGCAGGCGCAGGAGAAAACGCGGCAGCCCAGCAGGCCACCTTCTGGCGGGGTGCAGGTGGCGGTGGCTTCGCACCCGTCATGGATCCGTACTGTCATGGCCGGGCAGTGTCCGTATTTGCGCCGCGCGCGCCCATCGCCATGCCGATGACCATCGAGAGATAGACCAGCGCCATCCTGCGCGGCGCCATGACCAGTTCCCACCCCGGCGTAAAACGTTTTGGGGTGGCCTTGTAATCCACCAGATAAGCAACCGGCCCGAGGGCTGCGGTAACGGCCAGCCTGCGCATGAGCCCCGGCTGCCTGCCCAGCGCCCTGTCATACAGCCACGCCCAGAACATGGTGGCGGCGGTGTTGGTGGCCAGCCCCACAAGGGTGGCCTGCCCGCCTGCCGCGTCCATTTGGGCGGCCCTGTCACCATATAGCCAGTGCGCGGTGCAGTTTATGCCTGGACCATACGCGCCCGTCTGCCTGTGGCCCTGCATCATGGCCATGGCTGATGACATGGCGGATCCCATAAGGGTGATCTTGAGTATGCGTGGTATTGCCATGAAACGATGCCCCTGAACTGCGTGTGACGGGAATGCCGCAAGGTTGCCTCACAGCCAACGCAGCCCTGTCCGCCCCGTTTCAATCAGCCTGCTTTCATGTGCAGTATCTGGGGGATATATGGCGCGTGTTGTCGATTACGGGGCATATGACAGCAGCATCGATGAGCGTGTATGTGCGCCATGCCGAGCAGAAAACCAGTGCCGTCAACATGACTCTCCCGGCCGGGAAGAATATCCTTTAGCCGCTCCCATTGGTCGTTGCGTAAACCATAACGCCGCATCTGTCTGCCTCCCCAAAAACCGGGACGACAGTCAGCACAGGCAGCCAGAAAGTACAACCCGCGGCCGCACGCTCGGAGCCTAACTGACTGACGACACGCCCAAAAGCTATCTAATTTATTGTCTTGAAAAGGAGGGAAAATATGCTGCAAATTATGTTATTACGAGTCCATAACACATATTTCCCATATGCATAAATAACAGGTTTATTTATTGCAATAATGAATGTGATGGTTCGAAATTTCAGAGAAAACCGCGAATTATTAGTATAGTTGTGCGCCTTATGCTCAGCATACGATTTCCTGGATTTCTGAAAAATCGATCAGGTATGCGCAAAATGCATATAAGACATAAAGTGACATCAGAATGCATCGTTATTATATATCCGCGATATATCTTTAAAATGAATATATATTACAAGAGGTTGTGAAATAATGAAGGGTATTGTTTTTAATATTCTGGAAGAGGTCGTGGAAAAGAACCACGGCGCGGAAGCATGGGATACCCTGCTGGAGGCCGCCAATGTCAGTGGCGCCTATACTTCGCTGGGCAGCTACCCCGATGCGGAAATGCAGGCGCTGGTAGTAGCAGCTTCAAAGCACCTGGGTATTACGCCGGCCGAATTGCTGCACAGCTTCGGGCGGGATGCCATGCCCATCCTCAAGCAACGCTATCCGGAACTGTTCAGTACGCATCCCAATTCGCGCAGCTTTATCCTGAGCGTGAACAGCATTATCCATCCCGAAGTGCGAAAGCTCTATCCCGGCGCGATGTGTCCGTATTTCCACATGAAGGAAAACGATGATGGCACGCTGGACATGACCTACAGTTCCGAACGCCACCTGATCGACCTGGCGCAGGGCTTTGTGCTCGGTGCGGCCGATGTGTTTGGCGACAGGGTTGAAGTCGAGCGTTTCCCACCCGGATCTGGCAAAGAAAACATGCTGCGGGTGAAGTGGCTATGACCATCAATTCTGGATTGGAGTCAGAAGTAACGGATTATGAAGCCCTGTACCGCCGCATCCGCCGCCGTTATGAGCGCGAACGCGAAGTGCGCATGGAAGCTGAACGCATCGCGGAGGACGGGTTGAGCCAGCTGTATGCGCGTAATCGCCAGCAGGCCTTGATGGAGGCGGTTGCAGCCCAGGCCAATAGTGGCCTGTCTGTGGAGGACATCGTCCGCTTTGCTTTTTCACAGGCCTGCGAGATGGGGCCATGGTGCATGGCACTGGCATGGTTGCCGGACAGTAAGGGCAGCGGCCGGGTGTTCCGTCTGGCCAGCCATCTTTCCGGACATGGAGGGTTCGAAAAACCCCTTGGCTCTGAATTGGTGGCTGTGATTCCATACCTTGTGTGATGATTGGGGGGATGGCTCATGAAGCAGCCGGGTTTCTTTGATGTTGACGAGCGGCTTGCCCGGTTAAGCGGGCTTGGCGATCAGTTGGAGGCATTTTCCCGGACTGTGGATTTTGAGGCGTTCCGCCCTGATCTGGAGAAGGCTCTGGCCTATTCAGACAGGAGCAAAGGCGGCCGTCCCCCGTTCGATCCGGTGCTGATGTTCAAGATCCTGGTCATCCAGACGCTGAACAATCTCTCCGACGAGCGAACGGAATATCTGATCAACGACCGCCTGTCCTTCATGCGTTTCCTCGGTCTGGGACTGTCGGACCGGGTGCCCGATGCCAAAACGGTCTGGCTGTTTCGCGAGCGTCTGACCGAGGCAGGCGCCATCCAGAAGCTGTTCGAGCGCTTTGACGCCACCCTGCGTAACGCTGGGTATCTGCCGATGTCCGGCCAGATCCTGGATGCCACGCTGGTGGCAGCGCCAAAGCAGCGCAATACCAAAGGGGAGAAAGCGGATCTCCGGGCGGGACGTATTCCAGAAGACTGGCAGGACAAGCCCGCAAAGATGTCGCACAAGGATCGTCATGCACGATGGACACTTAAGTTCACGAAGGCGAAGCGGCAGGACGATGGAACCATACCGTCGAGCGATCTCGCCATCCCGTTCTTTGGCTACAAATCCCACATCTCCATCGACCGGAAGTTTCGGTTCATCCGAAAATGGAAGACGACGGATGCCGCCGCCAGTGATGGTGCGCGATTGAGAGAGGGGCTGTTAGATAAAACCAATACGGCCTCAAGCGTTTGGGCTGATACAGCTTATCGCTCGAAAGCGAATGAGGACTTCATGGACAAAGAGGGTTTTGTCTCAAAGGTTCACAGAAAAAAGCCGCATCTCAAGCCTATGCCCCGACATATCCAGAAATCGAATGCTGGAAAGTCCGTGATCCGATCACGCGTCGAGCACGTCTTTGCCGACCAGAAATCACAGACGGGATTGTTCATCCGAACTGTCGGTATCACCCGGGCCACCATGAGGATCGGGCTGGCCAATATCGTCTACAACATGCGCCGCTTCCTCTTCCTCGAAAGGTTGAACGCGAGCGCGTAGTCATCCAGCGGGAGGGCAGTCCCCGATCTGCTCAAAACGCAGATCAAAAGCTACCCCAAAAACCGTAAATCAAATCGCCAAAACCCTGAAATCACGAGCCAGGCGCATCAACCAACGGTTCTTCGATCCCTCCACATGAGAATGCGGCTGCCGGCCGTGCACTGCCTACCGGGTCTGACAATGCGCTATTGCCCAGCATCTGCTCACGTTTGCAGATCGAGTCAGCGCCTCTGTGGCTCGTGGGTGAGGGTACCCGCTCAGGCATGCAGACCGTACTGATGGTGCCGGTCATGGTGAGTGGCCGCATGGCGATGGTACTTGAATTCGATGCCCTGTCGCGCCACGAAAGCGATCCCTATACGCTGGCCATGTTCTCCAACATCGCGCGTCAGTTGTCTCATGTGCTCGAACGGCGGGAGACCGCTGATCTCCTGCGCCACGAGGCCACGCATGATGCGCTGACAGGCCTGCCCAACCGCAAGGCTTTTCTTGCGCGGCTGGATGCTATCATGGAGCGCGACCGGAAAACTGGCCACGATCATGCGGTAATGTTCATCGACCTGGACAAGTTCAAGATGGTGAACGATAGCTTCGGCCATCATGCAGGCGACATGTTCCTGATCGAGATCGTCAACCGTCTGCGCCGCGTGTTCGATACCGAGGAGAACTGCTTTATCGCCCGTCTGGGCGGTGACGAATTTACCGCCATCATGACCGGCCCGCGCGACCAGGCCGCCCTTGAGAAGATCGGTGCGCGCATCTGTCAGGAACTGGAGGCGGAAATGGTGATTGATGGGCATCACCTGCGGCCTTCCGCCAGTATTGGCATTGTCACGTCCGATCACGACCATAAATCCTCGGCTGATATCGTGCGCGATGCCGATCTTGCCATGTATGAAGCCAAGCGTCGTGGTGGCGACCGGGTTATCCTGTTTACACCCGACCTGCTGGCACGCATGCACCACGCGCTGATCTTGCAGGGTGAATTGCCCGATGCGCTGGAACGCAACGAGTTTTTGCTGCATTACCAGCCCATCGTGGATGTGCAGGCCGGACGCGTGGTAGGCCATGAGGCCCTGCTGCGCTGGCGTGACCGGCGCGGCGTGCTGCATGACCCGGCGGCCTTTATCCGCAATGCAGAAGAAACAGGTCTGATCGTTCCTATTGGCAACTGGGTGCTGGAACAGGCGCTGCGCCATGTTGTGGCCTTCAACCGTGACCAGGCGCCGGGGTATGAAATCGCAGCCCATATCAATCTGAGCGCGAACCAGCTTCGCCAGCCCGACATGCCGCGACAGGTACGCGAACTGCTGGACATAACCGGTGCGAAGGCTGAATGGATTGTGCTGGAAATAACCGAGGACGCCCTGCTGCCGGACATGGACGCTTCCGTCCGCCATCTTGCCGCCCTGCGCGGTGCGGGCGCACGGATTGCGATCAACAGCTTTGGCGGCGGCCGCAGTTCGCTCTCGCATCTCGGCATCATGCCGTTTGACATCATCAAGACCGACCGTGGCTTCGTGAAAACCATGGGCACCCATGGCCATACGGTGGATGTGCTGCGCCTTATGGCCGATCTGGGCAAAAGGCTGGACAAAACGGTTATTATCGAGGGGGTGGAGACGCAGGCTGAACAGGACCAGCTACGGACGTTGGGCTTTCGTTATATGCAGGGCTTCCATATCGGTCGTCCGGCCTGACGTCACGCGGCCGGCATTCCAGAAAAGGATTGTCGGCCGTGTTCGCTATGCCATCTTCAAACCAGACCTGCCATGGCGGGGTATTTTCGTAACTTAGGCACAGTTTTCAGGCTGGTACTAGGGCGTGTCGTCAGTTATGGCGCGAGGTTTGAAGGAGCTTGTACTCCTGCCTGATCTGTGATGTTTTCTCCGGATAACCGTCTGTTTATCGAAGCCGTGCTGTATCGTTATCGCGCAGACATTCCCTGGCGTGACCTGCCTGTCCGTGCTCACCAGCATAATGCGGGCGCCCGTAAATAAAGGGGCACGGATCAGGCCATCGGACGGTCCCGTGGCCGACTGACCACCAAAATTCATGCCATTGTCGATGCTGCGTGAAAGGCTGTGGCGCTTTTCCTGACACCCGGGCAAAGGGCGGACATCACTGAAGCAGAGCCATTGCTCGATGAAGTCGATCCCGAGGCCTTCATCGCCGACAAGGCTTATGACGCCGATCCCCTCATCGAAAAGTTTGAAGGCCGGGGGATCACACCGGTTATCCCGTCCAAGGAATAACCGTATCTGTCCACGAACAACCCGTTTTTTCAATTTATAAAAAACGAAACATCATCGAACGGCTCGTCGCCAGACTGAAGCAGTTCAGAGGCATTGCAACACGCTATGACAAGCTGAAATCAACCTTTCTTGCAGCAGTGCAACTCATCTCCGCTGTCATCGGAGCTAACTGACGACACGCCCTAAAACAGGGGAGGGCAGTGTGCTAAAACCGCAAGTTACCGTGTCTGGCAACGGGCCTGAAAAAGCATAAAAATGTAGGGAAATCAATCCTAACGCAGATGGTAGCGGTGGACGGATTTGAACCGCCGACCAAGGGATTATGATTCCCCTGCTCTACCGCTGAGCTACACCGCCATCGCGTTAGGATGAGTGCGGAATACCCGCGCTCCTGGGGCAAGTCAACCCATGTTTTCGCATTCGGGTTCAAAACACATAAAAAAGCCCCGGATTTGGCACATCCACCGGATAGGGGGTACTAAGGCAGACCCACCCCCTAAAACTGTAACAACCAGCAAAAGGCTGCGCATCCTTCGTGAAAACCGAATTTCTCACACTTCTGACCCAGATCAGGCACCTGTTCGGATGGCTGCCGGGACTGCTGTCCTCCATCCTCATGCTGTGTGTGGCCGGGCTGGTGGCGGAAATGTTCAGCCGGTTCATCACGAAACTCATCGTGCGCATACCGGGGCAGAAGCGCGGGGCCTTCGTGCGTTCGTTCACCATGGCCATGCAGCGCCCGGTGCGCATCATGCTGGTCATCGTGTTTGTCGGCACGGCGCTGCCGGTATCGGGCCTGCCATATGACATCATGCAGGCCACCACCCACGCGCTGGTGGTGCTGTTCGTGCTCATGCTGGGTTATGCCGCCGTCGTGGCCACCCGCATCCTGTCCGATGCCTACCTCAAGCGCATCAACGGCAAGGATGACAAGGACGACATCCTGCTGCGCACCCACATGACACAGGTGCGCGTGCTGCGCCGCACGAGCGACCTGCTGATCGGCCTGCTCACCATAGGTGCTGCCCTGATGACATTCGAGCCGGTGCGGCAGTACGGGCTGAGCCTGTTCGCCTCAGCCGGTGCGGCATCGCTGGTTGTGGGTCTGGCTGCCCGCCCGCTGCTGACCAACCTGTTCGCGGGCATGCAGATCGCCATGACCCAGCCCATCCGCATGGAAGACCTCATCATCATCAACGGGGACTGGGCATGGGTGGAGGAAATCACCTCCACCTATGTCGTGCTGCGGGTGTGGGACTGGCGGCGGCATATCGTGCCGATCTCGTATTTTCTTGAAAACACGTTCCAGAACTGGACCCATAATTCGGCGGCCCTGATCGGGGTGGTGTTCCTGCATCTTGATTTCAACGCGCCCATGGACCGTATCCGCGAGCGCCTGCGCGAGATCGTGCATTCCGCGCCGTTGTGGGATGGCAAGGAATTCGCCGTGCAGGTGGCTGACTGCAATGCGCATGTCATGACCGTGCGCGTCATTGCCAGCGCGCGCTCGGCCATGCAGAGCTGGGACCTGCGCTGCGAAATCCGCGAACAGATCATCGCCTTCCTGCGCGATGAATGCCCCGAAGCACTCCCGCGTGAGCGTCTGTCGCATGTAGCATCCGTCTCGGGGCTGGATGTGATGACCGACCCGGCCTCGCTCTCGCCGCCCGTCAGGCGGCCGCCGCCGGGGGCCTATCTTGGCCCGCGCAATGGTGCGGGCGGTGGTGGCGTGGGGCTCAGCGATGGCGGGCAGGGCCATGGCTGAGCAGCCCATGCGGCCTGTTCAGAACGACAGGTAGAGGAACGCGATCACGCCCGCGCCCATGCAGTACCAGCCAAACGGGCGCAGCGCCCAGTCTTCATGGTCGCGGAAGTAGCGCATGAGGATGCCCGTGCACACCAGCGCCACAACGCCCGCCACAATGGCGGCAATGATGGCCATGTGCATCTGTTCGGGCTGGGGTGGGGCATGGCGCAGCTTCAGCGCCTCGAGCACGGTGGCGGCCAGAATGACCGGTTGCGCCATGAGGAAGGAGAAGCGCGCCGCATTCTCGTGCGAGAGCCCGCGCAGCAGCCCGCCCACAATGCACGCGCCCGAGCGCGACAGGCCGGGAAAGAAGGCAAGGCACTGGAACAGTCCGATCACCAGCGCCTCGCCAAAGCCGAGGGCTGCGAGCGGGCGGTCGTTGTGGTGGCGCAGGGTGGCGCGCATGCGGTCCACGGCCAGGAGCATGACGCCGTTGAGGGTTAGGAAAACGGCGGCATAACGCGCCGTGCCGAACAGGTTGCGGATGGCGTGCTCGAACAGGCCGCCAATCAGCACGGCGGGAATGGTGGCCACGCACAGCAGGGCAAGGATGCGGATGCTGTCCATCTGGCATGTCTCGCCATGACGGCCCGCAGCGCCGGTGAACAGTGCCACCCAGTCGCGCCAGAAAAAGACCAGAAGGGCAGCACATGTGCCCAGGTGCAGCATGACCAGCAGGGGCAGGAACATCTCCCCGTGCAGATCGAGTGGCCAGTGCAGCATGGCCGGCACGATGGCCGCATGCCCGAGGCTGCTGATGGGGAACTGTTCGGTTGCCCCCTGAATGATGGCAATAATGATAGCCTGAAGGAGTGTCATTGTCCCCCCGTCCATGACGCAGTAGAATGAAAAGATAAGGCAAGGTGTTGTGCCGCATTCCCCTCGCACCGCATTGCGGCAGCTTTCGGGATGGTGTGGCGCACAGGCGGGCAGGGAACCAGCATGGCACGGCAGAGAAGTGGGGCGATCATATGCAGCGGGCTGGTCCTTCTGGTGGCAGGCGGGTTCTGTATTTACGCCCGGGCCTCGCAAAGCGGTGGATCACATGATCGCTATCCCGTCATGGCGCGGTTCGTTTCAGCCAATGGGCTGAAAGTTGGCGCGGATGTTGACATGGATGGCGTGCCCGTAGGCCGCGTGACCTCCATTGCGCTCGACCCCGCCACCTACATGGCCAATGTGGGGTTTACACTCGACCGCACCGTGTTGCTACCGGAAGATACAGCCATTTCAATCGGTAGCCCCACGCTTACGGCCGATACCGCCCTGATGGTCGAGGCCGGGCAGGCCCCGGGCCGCATCGCGCCGGGTACGGTCATTACCAATACGCGCGAGCCGCTCAGCCTCGAGCAGCAGGTGAGCAACTACATTTTTGGCAATGGCGGCCTGCCCAGCAATTGAATCATCCCGTTATGGCGGATTTTTAACGAACAGCCTCGTGCTCTCGAGCGTGTGCTGCCTGAACCTTTCAGCCCCGATTATGATCAGTATCTTCCGGAAGCTGCCATTGTTTTGATCCGGCGGCACGCTCGCCCGACGGGTTCGGGTCAAGCCTGATCCTGGGCGCAGCACCCGCGCAAACACACCACCGTTCTGGCCAGCCTGCCCTTACGTGGCGCGAAATTGTCTTGTAAGGCAGGCAGGATCTGAAACTGCATTTCCTGTCTTGAGGTCGTGATGACTGTGCCCCGGATTGATCCTTTCCACGCCATGACCATTAGCGCGCTAGCGCATGAACTGGCAGGTGAGGGGCGCAGCATCATCCATATGGAGTTCGGCCAGCCTTCCACCGGCGCGCCGCGTGCCGCGATCGAACGCGCCCAGCACGTGCTCGCCACCGACCCCATGGGGTATTGGGAAAGCCAGGCGCTCAAGACCCGCATCGCCCAACATTATCACGACACCTATGGCGTTACCCTGGCGCCCGAGCAGGTCATCCTGACCTGTGGCGCATCTCCCGCGCTGGTGCTTGCCGTGACCGTCAGCTTCGTGCCGGGCGCCCGCGTGGCCATGGCGCGACCGGGTTACGTGGCCTATCGCAACGTGCTGCGGGCGCTGCATATGGAACCCATCGAGATCGCCTGCGGGGAGGCCGAGCGTTTCCAGCTCAGCGCACAGGCCATCGCCGTCCTTGACCCCGCACCCGACGGGCTGATCCTTGCCAGCCCCGCCAACCCGACTGGCACCATCCTTTCAGCGGATGAAATGCAGGCCATTGTTGCGGTCTGCCGTGCGCGCGGCATCCGCATCATTTCCGACGAGATCTATCACGGCCTGAGTTATGGCGAGCCTGCCCACAGCGTGCTGGAATATGACCCGCAGGCGCTGGTGGTGAACAGTTTCTCCAAATATTTCAGCATGGCTCCGTGGCGGCTGGGCTGGCTTGTCGTGCCGCCTGAAAAAGTGGAGGCCGCCCGGGCGCGCATGGGCAACCTGTTCCTCACGCCCGCGGCATTGAGCCAGCATGCCGCCCTTGTGGCATTTGACTGCGGGGCCGAACTTGACGGGCATCTGGCTACCTACCGGCGCAATCGTGACCTGCTGCTCAAGGCCCTGCCTGAAATGGGCCTGACCCATATCGCACCGCCTGATGGCGCGTTTTATATCTATGCCGATATCCGCCACCTGACCGATGACAGCATTGGTTTCTGCACGCAACTCCTGCGCGATACGGGTGTCACTACCGCGCCGGGCGTCGATTTTGACCCCGTGGATGGAAAGCATTTCATCCGCTTCAGTTTTGCCGTGTCGACTGACCTGATCGAGGAAGCCATCCGCCGCATGGTTCCGTGGTTTCGCGCGCAGGCTGAAAAGGCGTAAAATGCCCTTCATGGTAACTGATGGAGCCTGGCCTGCCGCGCGACCGGACTGGAAGAGCGCAAGAGCTGATACTGGTATTGTTTTCTATTCAATATTATAAATTATTGAAATCATACACACGCCTGAGCGTATATTTTGGAAATATTACGGTTAATTAATTATTATTTGGATTATATGGCGGTTTTTTGTGTAAATATTTTATAAATGCTCTATATTATAGGATTTATCTCCCTGATCGGGGCTATTCTGGCCTATATCAATAGAGATCAGGCTCAGGAACCTTACCAGTCGCATTTTAACGGCCAGTTCAGCCTGTTCCTGCGCGTGCTGCTTTATATGGCTATCGGCGCCGTGCTTTATCTGGTGGCTATGGGTATTACCGCCCTCACGGCTAGAGCCTGTTAGATCTTGAATTTCTTCCCATATTATAGGGATGGAAGAAGGAGACGGAACAGGCACTTTTACGGATGAGACGTGGGCGATCTGGGAGCACCTGATTGAGGCGGTTCGCCCGCGGGGCAAGACGCCACCACATGATCTGCGGCGGACGATAGCAGCGATTTTCTGGCGTCATGAGAATGGTGCGAAATGGCGGAGTATCCCGACTGAACTGGGGCCTTGGTGGCGGGCGGCACACTCGGTATGACTTTTCTGGATGGTACGAACATCAGGGCTCACCACAAGGCGGCGGGAGCCCAAAAAAAGGGGCCTCTTTCGAAGAACGAGACCATCGTGAAGTGCTTGGCCGTTTTCGCGGCGGCTATGGCACAAAAGTCTGCGTGATCGCTGATGGACATGGAAAAGCTTTCGGTTTTGCGCTGGCCCCTGGACAGGCTCATGAACTGCCTCTGGCACCAGCCATGCTCGACAGCCTTCCCGCCATTCCCGCGAAACGACGGGATGGGTCGGTCGCCTGCCCAAAATGGGCCTATCGGTGTCGGCATCTTGTCGAGAACCTCTGGGCTCGCCTCAAGGAGTGGCGCGCTGTCGCAACCAGATACGAAAAAACAGCAACATCGTTCCTCACCGTCATCCACATCGCTGCCGCAGCAGACTGGATCAAGACCTAACAGGCCCTAAAACTGCAAGTCCCTTTTCGTAATCCATTGCCATCTCTGCGCTGGCATTATACTGGGCAACATTTGAAGCAGCCCCGGCACCGCTGATCGCATCGACAGAAGAGTTTCCTCTCACGGCTCCGCCGGCCGCCCCCAGTCCCGCGCTGGCTGCCGTTTCGATCGTATTGGCTATGGCATATTGGGCATCACGATCGTTCGGCGCAATGGGCTCTGCAATACCGGCGGCCACTGGCAGGGTGACAAGGTTTCCAAATCCGGCCGCCGACGTGGCAAGAGCGGATCCGCCAATGCTGCCATGGCCCAGCGCGGCGACACCGGCGTTTCCTGCCGTTTCCAGTAGCACACGGCCGTATCCGGCTTCCTTGAAGGCAGCCAGACCTGAAGCCGCAAGGCTGTCCGAAACCATTCCCCCGACCATTCCCGCGACCTGCGATCCGACCTGCTGGATCTGCAGGTCGTTCTGCATCTGCCGGGCGTCGAAGCTGTTGGTCAGCGGGTGGCTGGACGTCGAGGGCGAGCGGGACAGGTCGCCACTGGTGCTGCCGGCTGCGACCTGCACGTTCGACCCGATGGCCGACTGCGTGACCGAACTGGCATCCTGATGGGTCGCGGCCCGCAGCAGGCCACCGGCATTGGCCGTCACCATCAGCGTGTTCCCCGCAGCCGCTGTCGAGCCTTCCGCCGTCGTACTGGTGACGGTCATGCTCGACTTCTCAAGGTCAAACCCGATATTGGACTTCACCGCGATCAGGTCGATGTTGCCTTTGACGGTGTCATCCTTCTCAAACAGTTTGGAAATGGCATGCCCCCGAGATGCTTATCATCCCATCAAATCCAAACCATAAAAATCTGAATCTCTCTTTTTATCAGTAATGAAAAGTGAGGGTATGCCATACACCAAGATCATGCAGTAAATAATTATGAATATAAATTTCCCCAATTACTCTTATTGTTACTATAATAATATTTTTTATATTTAATATCATATATTATCTAAATGGGTTATGTAAGTTTATATTATTATCGTCCCAATAATACTCTAAATAACGCCATCCTTTATTTTCAAGTATATCTTTTTCTGAATTTGTAATTGGAACAATCCATATTGCAAAAATTTCTATTTCAACCAGATTAATCTGAAATTCATCACTCCTGTATACTGGAAATGTGAAATATATCCCACATATATTATCATTTGACCATATATGATCAAATTTTTTAGGAAAAATAATAAAGCTTCCCCTCTTTGGAAATGGTATATTCCCCTCTATTAGCATCGATGCGTAGTAATCTAGAACCGATGCGGCATTTTCAGAAGCCAGATCTCCATCGAATTCCATAAACCACTCAGATTTTATATCTCTATTATTTAAAACATTACTCAATCCAAGCGTACTCACAAACTGTGTTTCAAATTTTTTTTTGTACTTAATTATTTGAACTTTCTTTTCTATTGTATTAAACATAGATAATTGGATATCACCAAATTCATGTTCAAAAATTAATGGCAATTCATTTTTTGAATTGTTTGTCATTATTTCTTCCACTACATTTACAATTTGAACATTCAAGAGATACACTCTCTTGATAAGAGTCCAGAACGTCCTTCCGTTTAATGCTATGATCAAATACTCTATTGGACCACGATGGATTATGACTCGCATCCCAATCCCTAGGGCCTGTTAGGGCTTGATCCAGTCTGCTGCGGCAGCGATGTGGATGACTGCGAGGAACGATGTTGCTGTTTTTTCGTATCTGGTTGCGACAGCGCGCCACTCCTTGAGGCGAGCCCAAAGGTTCTCGACAAGATGCCGACACCGATAGGCCCATTTTGGGCAGGCGACAGGCCCATCGCGTCGTTTCGCAGGAATGGCAGGAAGGCTGTCGAGCATGGCTGGAGCCAAGGGTAGTTCATGAGCCTGTCCATGGGCCAGCGCAAAACCGAAAGCTTTTCCATGTCCATCAGCGATCACGCAGACTTTTGTGCCATAGCCGCCGCGAGAACGGCCAAGCGCTTCACGATGGTCTCGCTCTTCGAAAGAGGCCCCTTTTTTGGGCTCCCGCCGCTTTGTGGTGAGCCCTGATGTTCGTGCCATCCAGAAAAGTCATGCCGAGTGCCACTCCCTGTTGGCCCTGAACCCGTTCGAGCAGGCGTTCCCACACACCCAGTTTCGCCCAGCGGATGAAAAGCTGTGCCGCGCGCCACCAAGGACCGGGTTCAGCGGGGATACTCCGCCATTTCGCGCCATTCTCATGACGCCAGAAGATCGCTGCTATCGTCCGCCGCAGATCATGTGGCAGCGTCTTGCCCTGCGGGCAAGACGCCTCAATCAGAGGTTCCCAGATCCCCCACGTCTCATCCGTAAAAGTGCCTGTTCCGTTTCCTTCTTCCATCCCTATAATATGAGAAGAAATTCAAGATCTAACAGGTCCTAGCCTTGGTTTCGTGTTCATGCTGCTGCCCGTGGGGGTTGGCCTGTGGTGGTTCGTCAAGACCCTGATTGCCATCATCCGTGGCATGCAGGCGCTGGGTCGTAACAGCCAAGCAACCTGTTCATGAAACTGGCTACCATGACCTGAAAAAGGGCATGCGTGGCCAGTTTTGCTTTATGTGGCTTTCCTGAAAAAACCGTCCCCACCCACCACGGGCGCATGCAGCAGGCGTGCTGCGTCGCTCGTGCCGCCTCAGTCGTTAAGCGGATAGGCGGCCATGAGTTTGCGCTGGCGCAGCCAGGATCGCAGCATGGCCATCGCGCCACTGCTTTTCCAGCCTTCGCGGCGCTTCTTGGCGCCGATGCGGAAGGTCTCGCCATAATGCAGGAACTGCGTGGCGTAGGCCTCGCGCAGGGTGGTACGCGCATCCCAGATATGGGTGGCCTCGGAGCCGACGCCATTGATTTCGATGATCTGGAAATCCTTGCCCTCGCGCAGATGGGCCAGACTTATGGCCTTGGCGTCGATACGGCCAAAATGAAAATCGGGAATGTCGCGCATGATCGCGTTCACCTGTGCCGTCAGTTCGGGCGTAATGTCGATGGCGCAGTCATGAAAGATCGAGCCCTTGCAGTGATTGCCCGCAAAAACGAGCGGCAGCGACTGGCCTGCGGGCGGCACTTCCTGCAGGCGCGGCCTGAGGCGGGGAATGTAGATCTGCGGTACGAGGCGGGTGCGCGGGTCGGCGTGGAGCAGTTCCTCCACCGTGGAGTGGCCATCGCCCGTAAGGCAGGGCACTTCCTTGTAGGTGAGGGAGGTGATGCGCCCCTGAGCCTCATCAGGGTGGCGGATGTAGAATATGCCCACCTCATGCCCGTAGGGGATCAGGTGCTGGAGCATGACCGCAACCCCGCGGCCAAAGGCGGCCAGGCCTTCGCGCAGGCTGTCGGCATCGCGCATGATGCGCACGCCCGTGCCATTGCACCCCACATCGGGCTTGAGCACGACAGGAAAGGACAGGCCCGCCTGCTCCATGGCGGCCAGCGCGCGGGTGGTGTCATTCTCGCCCGTGGTCAGCACCGCGTAGGGGGCGATCCATTTGCGCGCCTCGTCGCCTGCCATGTCCAGGATCGAGCTTTTGCTCTCGCCACACAGCCCGCCGGTCTCGATGCGGGGGTTGGCGGCGGTGGGCAGGCTGAAATCGCGGTAGCGCAGCCCGAGCACGATCCAGTACAGCACGATGGGGGTATAGAAGATCCAGCCGGGCCAGAACTCGAAGGCGGAAACCGTGGGGGCGGCAGGCTGCGCATCGGGCCGGGCGTTCACGGTGGTGGTGGTGTCGGTCATCTGGTCTCGTTACCCTGCAAACGTGCGATCATGCGGCTTATCAGAAGGATGGTCAGGACAAAACCGCCCATGCCCGCCCATTTCCACGTTCCCAGATGGTCGATCAGGAACTGCCCCACCTGGAGCGAGACGAGAAACAGCATGGTTGTCCAGATCAGCGTGGCTGCGATGGCGGCAATGCAGAACAGCCCGAACCGGGCATGGAAGAAACCACACGCGGTATAAAGCGGCAAGCGGGCACCGGGCACGAAGCGGCTGATGAACACGATGCGGAACACGTTGCGGTCGAACCATTTGCCCTCGCGCGCGCCGCCGGGCAGCGTGATCCACCGCCGCGCTGGCGGCCACAGGGCTGCCAGCCTGCCCATGCCATACAGCCCCATGTCACCCACCACGATGCCGATATACAGCGCCACCAGCGCCACCCACAGCGCTACATGGCCGGTGCGCACCTGCATTGCGGTCAGGATCGTGGCAGCATCCTCCAGTATGAAGGTGCCGACGATGATCGCCAGCGCCTGCATGAAGGGGGAGGCGCCCGCCGTGGCAAGGAAGGCTGTCAGCGACGCGGGCATGCAGCGCGCTTTTGCACATCCGGGCGGGGCGGGCGGGGTAAACCGTGGCTGGACAAGAACATGCCTTCTGGTCAGCCCGGCATGCGGGCGGGGCATGCGGGCAGGTAATTAAAGATCGGCCATCCGCCCAACGCGGGGCGGCGTCCGGCGTTCTTGTTGCATGCTTCGCCTATGGTCACAAACGCGAAATTATGTCGCATAATGTATCGCGCTGCCTGCCAGAGGGGCGCAGTCGCAAGTCAGAGATTGAAACGGGCGTGGTGGCGTGGCACAGCATCTGACATGCTCGTACGTCGTCGTCTCCTCCATACAGCCGCTGCTTCCCTTGCCGGGGCGGGTGCCGCGTGGCTGCTGCCCGCGCAGGCTGCGCGCCACAAGTCCCCTGCATTACCGGCGGGCGGCGGGGATTACCCTGGCTTTCTCGCCGCCATCCGGCGCGAGGCGAGTCGGCAGGGGCTGAACGCGCCTGCCGTGACCCAGGCGCTCGACCTGCAGGCGCCCAATGCGCAGGTGATCCAGCGCGACCACAACCAGCCGGAATTTCATCTGACCTGGGCGCAGTACCGCAGCCGCGTGCTCGGCGGGCGCAAGATCAGTGACGGGCGCACGGCCTTCGCCACCCAGCGCGGCGTGCTCGAGCAGCAGGTGCTGACCCGCTACAATGTCTCGCCCGGCGCGGTGATGGGCATCTGGGGGCTGGAATCGGGCTATGGCGCCATGACCGGCAAATTCAATGTGGTCGATGCGCTGTGCACGCTGGCCTTCGAGGGCAGGCGGGCACAGTTCTTCCATGATGAACTCTTTCACGCGCTTGCCATTCTCAATGCGGGCGACATCACGCCCGAACTCATGATCGGCAGCTATGCCGGCGCCATGGGCCAGCCGCAGTTCATGCCCAGCGCCTACCTGAAATATGCCGTGGATATTGATGGCGATGGCAGGCGCGACATCTGGCATTCCATCCCCGACATCTTCGGCTCCATCGCCAACTATCTGGCAGGTTCGGGCTGGGTGGGGGGCGAAAGCTGGGGGCAGGAAATCACCGTGCCCGACAGCGTGGCGCAATCCGAACTCGGGCGCACCCACACCCGCACCCATGCAGAGTGGATGGCCATGGGTGTGCGCCAGATGGGCGGCGCGCCCTTTGCCGACCCCACCACCACCGGCGCGGTGCTGCGCCCCGATGGGCCTGGGGGCGAGGCTTTCATGGTCTATCGCAATTTCGCCGCGATCCGTCGCTACAATCCTTCCGATTTCTATGCACTGGCCGTGGGCCTGCTCGGCAACGAAATCACGTGACGCCTTCCGTCACGCCAGTCGTGCGCGCGGCTGGCACCTACCGGACCAAGGACGCAATGCACACCCGACGTTTTCTTCTGGCTGGGGCCACCAGCCTTCTTGTTTCCTCTACGGCGCTTGCCGCACCTGCGGCCCGGCGCCGCCACCCTGCCGGTCCTGCCGCCGTTGATGCGGCAGCGCCTGTCGTTGCGTCCTCGCCTGCCAACAGCCTGATCGGCCCGATCGACACCATTGCGCGCTGGGCGTGCATTGTCGATTACACCACCGGCGCGGTCATTCTGGAGAAGGCGGCCGACGAACGCATGCCGCCCTCATCGCTGACCAAGATGATGACAGCCTATATCGTGTTCAGCATGCTGCGCGCGGGCAGGCTGACGCTGGAGCAGATGCTGCCGGTGAGCGAGAAGGCATGGCGCATGCAGGGCTCGAAGATGTTCGTGCCGCTCAACGGCACCGTGGCCGTGGCCGACCTGATCCAGGGCATGGTGATCCAGTCCGGCAATGATGCCTGCATCGTGCTGGCGGAAGGGGTGGCAGGCTCCGAGGACCAGTTTGTCAGCCTGATGAACGCACAGGCCGCACAGCTGGGCATGACCAATACCCATTTCCTCAACGCGACCGGCTGGCCGATGGACGGGCATTACATGTCCGCGCGCGACGTGGCGACCATCGCCATGCACCTGATCCATGATTACCCCGAATATTACCATTTCTTCTCGGAAAAGAGCTTCCGCTACAACAAGATCGCGCAGGAAAACCGCAACGCGCTGGTGGTCAAGGGCGTGGCTGACGGACTCAAGACCGGCCACACCGATGCCGGTGGCTTCGGCCTGTGCGCAAGTGCCGAGCGCGGCGGCAACCGCGTGGTCATGGCCATCAACGGCCTGCCCAGCAGCAACGCGCGCGCCAATGAGGGCGAGCGTCTGTTCGAGTGGTCGTTCGTCAATTTCGAGAACGCGACCCTGCTTCATAATGGTGCTGTGGTGGAGCATGCCCCGGTCTGGCTGGGGCAGGCGCCCACCGTGCCGCTGGTGGCCACCCGTGATGTCACGCTCACCCTGCCGCATGGCTGGCAGAACCGGGTGCATGTGAGCATGGACTACCGCAGCCCCGTGGCCGCCCCTGTAACCGCAGGCCAGCAGCTTGGCGAGATGGTGATTGCCAATACGGGTCTTGCCGAGATCCGCATTCCGCTGGTGGCGGGTGCCGATGTGCCGCGCCTTGGCCTGATGGGCCGCGCCACGGCGGTGCTGGGCCGCAAGCTGGGGCATGGCTAGGCCATGACGGGCCTGTTCATTACGCTTGAAGGCGGCGAGGGGGCGGGCAAGTCCACCCAGGCGCGGCTGCTGGCCGAATCCCTGCGCGCGCAGGGTCATGAGGTGGACCTTACCCGCGAGCCGGGTGGCACGCCGGGGGCGGAGGCGCTGCGCGAGCTGCTGCTGTTTGGCGGGCACGGCCTTTCGGCCCGGGCCGAGGTCATGGCCCATTTCGCCGCCCGCGCCGACCATGTCGAGCAGCGCATCGCGCCCATGCTGGCCCGTGGCGGCGTGGTGATCTGTGATCGCTTTGCCGATTCAACCGAGGCCTATCAGGGCTACGGCCTGAGCCATGGCGACCCCGCCATGCTGGGCCTGATCGCCACCCTGCGTGGCCTGATTCCGGTGGTGCCTGACCTGACATTCATGCTCGAGGTGCCGCCCGCGGTGGCCGGGGCGCGTCTGGCCGGGCGGGGCAATGCCCGCACCGATCGCTATGAGGCGGAGGGAGCAGCCTTCCATGCCCGCGTGGCCGAGGGCTTTGATGCCATTGCCCGGCGCGATGCCACGCGCTGCCGCCGCATTGATGCAAGTGGCACGACGCAGGCGGTGCAGCAGGCCCTGCGCGATGTCGTAACGCCGCTGCTGCCCCATGCCTGATCCGCGCACCTGCCGCCATCTGCTGGGTCATGATGCCGCATGGCGGGAATTCCAGGCGGTCATGCGCACGGGGCGGCTGCACCATGCCTGGCTGCTGACCGGACCGGAGGGCATCGGCAAGGCCAGTATGGCCTTTCTCATGGCCCGCGCCCTGCTGCGGGCCGAGGACCATGACAGCCCGGTGGGCCGTCGTGTCACCGCAGGCACCCATGCCGACCTGCTGGTCATCGCGCGTGGCATGGATGAAAAGCGCAATCGTCTGCGCCGCGAGATCGTGGGCGATGACATCCGCCCCATTGGCGCCTTCCTGCGGCGCACGGCAGCCGAGGGCGGCTGGCGGGTGGTGATTGTCGATGGCGCGGAATACATGAACCGCACGGCGGCCAATGCCATTCTCAAGATTCTGGAAGAACCGCCCGAGCGCGCCATCCTGATCCTGACCACAGCCGTGCCCGGCCGCCTGCTGCCCACCATCCGCAGCCGCTGCCGGGTGCTGGGCCTGTCCGCCCTTGATGAAGCGACAATGCGCACCGTGCTGGCCGCCATGCCCGATGCACCCCGGCATGATGCGATCGAGGCCATCATTCCGCTCGCGCATGGCGCGCCGGGCAAGGCGCTCGAACTGCTTGGCGGCGATGGTCCGGCCCTGTCGCGGCTGGTGGCCGGGGTGATGGCGGGCACGGCAGGCGAGGGGGCGGAGTATGACATTGCAGCACAGGTCACAAAACGGGAAAATGACTTTTGCGTCTTTTTCGATCTGCTGTGTGATGCCATATCTCAAAAGGCACGTGCCTTGGCCGCCAATACGGACAGGGTGCAAAAAGCGGATCTGCGCCCGGCCCGTCTGGCCCTGCTGTGGCAGGACATGATGCGGCTGCGCGCGGAGACGGAACAGTTCAATCTGGATAAACAGCAGGCGGTCCTTACGGCCCTTGCGCGGGTGAGTGAAACATGACACGGCGCTACTACGTCACAACACCAATCTATTACGTGAACGGGGCGCCTCATATCGGCCACGCCTACACCTCGGTTGCAGCCGACGTGATTGCCCGCTTCAAGCGGCTGGCAGGCTTTGACGTATTCTTCCTGACCGGCACCGACGAGCACGGCCAGAAGGTGGAGCAGGCTGCCGGGGCAAAGGGCATGCAGCCGCAGGCCTTTGCCGATGCCGTCGCGGCCGATTTCCGCGATATGTACGACAAGATGGACATCTCGTATGATGACTTCATCCGCACTACCGAGCCGCGCCATGTGCAGGCGGCGCAGGCGCTGTGGAAGAAGCTCGAGGAAAACGGCCACATCTACCTCGATGCCTATGAAGGCTGGTACGCAACCCGCGATGAATGCTTCTATGGCGAGGAAGAACTGATCGACGGACCCGAAGGCAAAAAGGTTGCCCCCACGGGCGCTGCCGTTGAGTGGGTGAAGGAGCCGTCCTACTTTTTCAACCTGTCCAAATTCAGTGACAGGCTGCTTGAACTCTATGAAACCCGCCCCGGCTTCATCGAGCCGCAGAGCCGCCGTAACGAGGTGAAGAGCTTCGTGAAGCAGGGATTGCGCGACCTGTCCGTCAGCCGCACCAGCTTCAACTGGGGCATTCCCGTGCCGGGCGACCCCAAGCATGTAATGTATGTGTGGGTTGATGCGCTGGCCAACTACCTCTCTGCCGTGGGCTACCCCGACGAGACGGCGGCGCGGTGGGATTTCTGGCCGCCCAACCTGCATCTTGTGGGCAAGGATATCCTGCGCTTTCACGCCATCTACTGGCCCGCGCTGCTCATGGCAGCCGACCTGCCATTGCCCGAGCGCGTGTTCTCGCATGGCTGGTGGACCATCGAAGGCCAGAAGATGAGCAAATCGCTGGGCAATGTGGTGGACCCGCGCGACCTGGTGAAAACCTTCGGCCTCGACCCCATCCGCTTCTTCCTGATGCGCGAGATGCCTTTTGGCGGTGACAGCGATCTGAGCAGGCGCGCCATCATCACGCGCATGAATGTCGAGCTGGCCAATGACCTCGGCAACCTTGCCCAGCGCACGCTCTCGCAGGTTGCACGCAACTGCGAAGGCAGATTGCCCGCACAGGGCAAACATACCGATGAGGACCGCGAACTGCTGGCCACCGCCAGCCTGCTGCCCGACATCATGCACCAGCAGATCGACCGGCAGGCCCTGACCGATGCGCTGGAGGAAGTGTGGAAGCTGATCCGCGCGTGCAATGCCTATATCGACCATCAGGCGCCGTGGAAGCTCAAGAAAACCGACCCCGAACGCATGGCCGACGTGCTGCGCGTGCTGACCGATGCGCAGCGGGTCATCGCCACCGTGCTCCAGCCCTACATGCCCGGCAGCATGGACAAAATGCTCACTCAGCTTGGCGTGGAAGAAGGCGAGCGTGATTTTGCCGCCCTCGATACCCCGCTGCCCGCAGGCCGCGTGCTGCCCAAGCCGGAGGGCGTCTTTCCGCGTTATGAGGAGCCGGAGGCATCATGACCCGCACGGGACTGACCGACTCCCACTGCCATCTCGACCACTTCTCCGCTGAAGAAATGCCTGAAGTCCTGGCCCGCACGCGCGCAGCCGGGGTGGACGGGCTGGTGACCATCGGCACACGGCTGTCACGCGCGGAGCAGCAGAAGGCGCTCGCCACGCTCGATGCGCCGGACCTGCGGGTGTGGTGCACTATCGGCACCCATCCCGACCATGTGGATGAGGAGGCGCTGCCGACTGGCGCCGAACTCGCGGCCATGGCCGATGATGCCCGCGTGGTGGGCCTTGGCGAGAGCGGGCTGGACTACTTTCACGGCCAAAAAGATGTCCGCCCCCGCCAGCAGGAAAGCTTTCGGGTGCATATAGACGCCGCCCGCCGCACTGGCCTGCCGCTGGTCATCCACACCCGTGAGGCTGATGACGACACGCTGGCCATTTTGCGTGACGAGACCGGGGCACGGGGTGCGTTTCCGTTCCTGATTCACTGCTTCTCATCCGGGCCGGAGCTGGCACGGGGCGCGCTGGAGCTGGGGGGGTATATCAGCTTTTCGGGCATCGCCACCTTTAACCGCGCGCAGGCGGTGCGTGATGTGGCGGCATCCGTGCCTGCTGACCGGCTGCTGGTCGAGACCGATTCGCCCTACCTTGCCCCGGTGCCAAAACGCGGCAAGCGCAACGAGCCGGGTTACGTGGCCTATACTGCCCGCATGCTGGCCGAACTGCGCGGCATGGAGGACGCGGCATTTGCCGAGATGACCACGCGCAATTTCAGTCGACTGTTCACACAGGCGGTATAACGGCATGGACATGATCATACTGGGCTGCGGCGGTTCGGCGGGCGTGCCCATGCTGGGCGGGCCTGACGGGGCAGGGGAGTGGGGCGAATGCGACCCGACCGAGCCGCGCAACCGCCGCACGCGGGCCTCGGTGCTGATCGATGACGGTCCGGGCCGCAGGCTGCTTGTCGATACGGGGCCGGATCTGCGCGCGCAGTTCCTGGCGCAGCGCATCGGCATGATCGATGCCGTGGTCTACACCCATGCCCATGCCGACCATATTCTGGGGCTCGATGAACTGCGTGCCATCAACCGCATCATCAACGGCGCGATTCCCATCTACGGCACGGCGGAAGTGCTGGACGAGATCCGCACCCGCTTCGATTACGCCTTCCGCCCCTGGACGCCGCCCGCCATCTTCCGCCCCATATTCGACGTGAATGTCGTAAGCCTGCCCTCCACGCAGGTCATGGCCGGGATGGAGGTGCAGGTTTTTGCCCAGACCCATGGCCGCACCGAAACGCTGGGCCTGCGCGCGGGGCCGATGGCCTACTGCACCGACGTGGCCGAGATGGACGCGCACGCCCTTGCCGTGCTGCGCGGGGTCGATACGTGGGTGGTGGACTGCTTCCAGCGCGCCACTCACCCTTCGCATGGCTGGCTGGAGCGCGTGCTGCAATGGCGCGAGGTCATACAGCCGCGCCGCACCGTGCTGACCCATATGGGGCCGGATATGGACTGGGCATGGATGCAGGCCAACCTGCCCGAAGGGGTCGAGGCCGCGTATGACGGCCTGCGCCTGACAGCGTAAAGGCAGCCTGCCGGGTGTTTTTTTGCCCTGCATGGGCAGAAAGCGCATGAAGCCCGCGCGTAATGCTTGCCAGCGCCTGCTTAGCCCCCTAAGAGGGGGCGCCAACGGTCGGTGACCCGAGGCGCGGGGTAGCCGCCATCTGCTGACGAGGGCCCTGCATCATGTCTTCCATTTCAAAAACTACATCGACTTCCCGGCTTGAGGATCGCATCCGCGAGGCCCTCGCTTTTGATGACGTGCTGGTCGTTCCCGATGAATCGAGCGTGCTGCCTTCGCAGACATCGACAAAAACCCGGCTGACCCGCAAGATCACCCTCAATATTCCGCTGATTTCCTCGGCCATGGACACCGTGACCGAAGATAATATGGCCATCGCCATGGCGCAGAACGGTGGCCTGGGCGTCATTCATAAAAACCTGACCATCGAGCAGCAGGCCGAGCAGGTCCGCCGCGTCAAGCGCTTCGAATCGGGCATGGTGGTCAACCCGGTTACCGTCTATCCTGACCAGACACTGGCTGAAGTGAACGCCACCATGTCGCGCCACGGCATCAGCGGCCTGCCGGTGGTCGAGCGCGAGACCAACCGCCTCGTGGGCATCCTGACCAACCGCGACGTGCGCTTCGCAACCGACCCCGCCCAGCGCGTGTATGAACTCATGACGCGCGAAAACCTCGTGACCGTGCGCAACGGCGTGGACCGCGACCAGGCCCGCCAGCTCCTGCACCGCCACCGCATTGAAAAGCTGCTGGTCGTTGATGACGAGGACCGCTGCATTGGCCTCATCACCGTCAAGGACATGGACCGCGCGGTGCAGTACCCGCAGGCCAACAAGGACAGCCTTGGCCGCCTGCTGTGCGCCGCCGCCACCGGCGTGGGCGACGATGGCGTGGCCCGTGCACGTGAACTGATCGCGGCAGGCGTGGACGTGGTGGTGATCGATACCGCCCATGGCCATTCGGCAGGCGTGCTGAAAAGCATCGAGCGCATCCGCGCCATCGAGAACGATATCCAGATCATCGCGGGCAATGTCGCAACACCCGAGGCTGCGCAGGCGCTGATCGGCGCGGGCGCTGACTGCGTGAAGGTGGGCATCGGCCCCGGCTCGATCTGCACCACGCGCGTGGTGGCGGGCGTGGGCGTGCCGCAGTTCTCCGCCGTGATGGAAACCTCGGCCGCGTGCCATGAGCTTGATGTGCCCGCCATTGCCGATGGCGGCGTGCGCACCTCGGGCGATATCGTGAAGGCGATCGGTGCGGGCGCTGACGTGGTCATGATCGGCTCGCTGCTTGCCGGCACGGAAGAGGCGCCGGGCGAGGTGTTCCTGTATCAGGGCCGGACCTACAAGTCCTATCGTGGCATGGGCAGCCTTGGCGCCATGTCGCGCGGGTCGGCAGACCGCTACTTCCAGCAGGACATCAAGGACACGCACAAGATGGTGCCCGAGGGCATCGAGGGCCGCGTGGCCTACAAGGGCGCGATGGGTGCCGTGGTGCACCAGCTCGTGGGCGGCCTGCGCGCGGGCATGGGCTATACCGGCTCGGCCACCATTGCCGACCTGCAGACCCGCGCGCGCTTCCGCCGCATTACCGGCGCGGGCCTGCGCGAGAGCCATGTGCATGACGTGTCCATCACGCGTGAAGCCCCGAACTACCGGCAGGACTGATCCTGCCGGCCTTCTCCACAATAACGGTTCCCTGATTCATGACACCCAGCGCACGGCTTTCCGCCGCCATTGACCTGCTTGCCGCAATGGAGGCCACGCCGCAGCGCCCCGCCGATGCGCTGGCCAATGCCTTCTTTCGTGAACGGCGTTATATTGGCGGCGGCGACCGCCGGGCCATCTCGGCACGCGTGTGGCGCGTGCTGCGGCACTGGCGCAGGCTGCACTGGTGGATTGAACGCGTGGGGGGCAAGGTCACGCCCCGCACGCTGGTGCTGGCCATGATGGCGCTCGACCCCGATGCGCGTGAAAACCCGCAACATCTCTTTACGGGCGAGCGCTACGCGCCGCTGGGGCTGATTGGCTCCGAGAGCAGCCTTTATACGCAGCTTGAGGGGCAGGGGCTGCTGCACCCCGACATGCCGGCCGCCGTGCGGCTGGAAGTGCCGGACTGGCTGCTGCCCCGCCTTGAACGCGCTTTTGGCGAAGGGCTGGAAGCCGAACTCGCCGCCATGGATGGCGAGGCGACGCTGGACCTGCGGGTCAACCTGCTCAAATCCGACCGCCCCACCGCGCAGGCTGCCCTTGAGGGGGAGGGCATCCATGCGGTTGATACCACGCTCTCGCCCTGGGGGCTGCGGGTTGCGGGTCGCCAGCCCATTACGTCATGCGCGGCCTTTCGTAGCGGGCTGATCGAAATCCAGGATGAAGGCAGCCAGCTTGTTGTCGCTGCCGTGGGTGCGCGGCCGGGCATGCGCGTGCTCGATTACTGCGCAGGTGCTGCGGGCAAGACGCTGGGCATGGCCATGACCATGGAGAACCGTGGGCATATCGTGGCGTGCGATGTGTCCGAGCCCCGGCTGGAGGGCGCAGTGCGCCGCCTGCGCCGCGCGGGCGTGCATAATGCCGAGCGCCACCTGCTGGTGGCAGGCGACCGCTGGGCGCGCCGCCGCAGTGGCAGCTTTGACCGCGTACTGGTCGATGCGCCGTGCACCGGCACTGGCACATGGCGGCGCAACCCCGATGCCCGCCTGCGCCTGCGCGAGCAGGATCTTGTGGAACTGACCGAAAAGCAGGCCGCGATCATGGACCGCGCCGCAGCCCTTGTGCGGCCGGGCGGGCGGATGGTCTATGCCACCTGCTCCGTGCTGCGCGAGGAAAATGGCGACCAGATCGCAGCCTTTCTGGCCCGCAACCCAGCCTTCTCGCTGGTCGTGCCCGATGGCACGGAGGATGATCTGCCTGCAGGGCTGAGCAGGGACGGGCAGGTCAGCCTTACGCCGCGCCAGCACCATACGGATGGCTTTTTCGCCGCCATCATGCAGCGTGAAGCGGGCTGAAACCGTTATTCCGGAATAAAAAGAAAAGTTTTTGGGTGTCGCTTTTTTTAAGGCGACGTTCCTGAAGCTTTTTGAAAAAAGCTTCACCAAAAACTTTTATAATTTCAGGGTATTATGAGGTCCGTCTTTTCAAGAAGGCGGTATTTTATGGCATCCTGTGCCCGTCCTGTAGGGGTGAAGGCAGCCATCAACAAAGCGTCAGCACAACAAAAGAAAGTCAAAGCGCGCCTGCGGGGTCTTTAACATTCGCGCCGTATTCTGTTGCGGCAAGAAATATTTTTGGCTTATCTATGACGGGCTGGTTCTGGTTTCCTGTCCTGAGGCGTTATTGTTGCACATATACAGTGTCATGTGCCGAAGCTGACGGGATCATGGATGCGGCGCAGGCATGGGCGTGCGCGGGCCTGAGGGGGCGTTCCCCTCCATGATCGACCGGCAGGCTGGCACCAGCGCCATTTGCAACATTATGGGACATCGGGATGCAGGCAACAAACCTGGCAATTGGAATTCTGTTCGTGCTAGGCGGCGGCATTGCGGCCCAATGGGTGGCGTGGCGCTTCAAGCTGCCTGCCATCGTGCTGCTGTTCGCCCTCGGGCTGATCTGCGGACCGGGGCTTGGCATCCTGCATCCGGCCACGGCCATCGGGCCGTATTTCCACCCGCTTGTTTCCATGGCCGTGGCGTTCATCGTGTTCGAGGGCGGGCTGGCGCTTGACCTGCGGCAGTGGCGTGAATCGGGCGAGGGCGTGCTGCGCCTGACGGCTGCCGCCCTGCCCATCAACTGGGTGCTCGGCTCGCTGGCCGCGCATTACGTGGGGCATCTGAACTGGGGCACGGCGTGGCTGTTCGGCGCCATTGTGGTGGTGACGGGGCCCACCGTAGTGCTGCCCCTGCTGCGCCACACCAAGCTGCGGCCAAGGGTGGCGGCCTTCCTGCGGTGGGAGGCGATCGTGAACGATCCCATCGCTGCCATTCTGGCAACCCTGATGCTGGAATGCCTGCTGATCAGTTCCAGCCACACATCCGATGCGTCGCTTGCAGCGGTGGAAATCGGGCCGCACCTGCTGTTTGCCACCATGTTTTCCATCGGGTGCGGCATTTTGCCTGCCCTGCTCATCAAGTTCCTTTCGGCGCGCGACCTGCTGCCCGAGATCCTGCGCATTCCCATGATCCTGGCCTTCGCCATGGGGGTTGCGGCCGTGTGCAACCTGCTCATGCAGGGCGCGGGCCTCATGGCGGCCACCGTGTTCGGCATGGCGCTGGCCAATCTGCACGTGACCGGCATGTCGGAGCTCCAGCGCATCAAGGAATCGCTGGGCGTGATCGTGGTTTCGTGCCTGTTCGTGCTGCTGACGGCGGATCTGCAGCGCACGGTGCTGTCCGAGCTGTCCTGGCCGATCATGGCGCTCACGTTCACGGTCATGTTCGTAGTAAGGCCGCTGGGCATCTATCTCTCCACCATCGGGGCGAGCATGTCGTGGCAGGAGCGGCTGTTCGTGGGCTGGATCGCGCCGCGCGGCATCGTGGCCGCCGCCGTGTCCGGCGTGGTGGGGCTGCAGTTGCAGGAGGCCGGTTACGCGGGGGCCAACATGATCACGCCCGCCGTGTTCGCGCTGATCGCCTCGACCATGATCCTGCATGGCTTCTCGCTCAGGCCGCTGGCGCGCGCGCTCAGGCTGACCCTGTCCGATGAGCCGGCACTGGCCATCATGGGGGCCAATGCGTGGTCCACCAACCTGGCCCGTGTGGTGCATGACCGGGGTGTGCCGGTGCTGCTGGTCGATACGTATGCGCCCGCGCTCAACAAGGCGGCGGGGCTGGGCATACCGGTGCTGCGCGCCGAACTGCTCTCGGTCGAGGGGCAGGAAAGCCTTGAGGAACGCCCTGCCGATTACCTGATCGCCACCACGCCGGATGCCATCTATAACGGCCTGGTCTGCGCGCGCATGGCGCCAGATCTGGGGCGGCAGCGCGTGTTTCAGGTCAGTCCGGGTATTGCGCGGCTGGACCTGTATCACGGGCTGAGCCGGGATTCGCGCGGCAAGGTGCTGGGCGAGCCTGCATGGAATTTCTCGCTCATCGATTCCCGCTACGCCAAGGGCTGGCGCTTTGGCAGCTATATTGCCGATGAAACCATCAGCGAAACCCAGCTGACCGATGGCCCGGCCATGCTGTTCATGATTATTCGCAAGGGTACGGCGATCTGGGTTTTCTCTGCCGAAGATGCGATTCCGGCCGAACCGGCTGAGGGTGACATCATCGTGCTGTTCATGCCGCCGGGGCAGGATGCCACCCGCACGGACCTGCCCGTGGTCGATGGGCCTATTCCGGCGGCCTGACCTCGATTTCCGCAAGGCCCGCAGCGAGCAGATGGCGCAGTGCGGGCTCGGGCAGGGCGATGCAGCCTTCCGTGGGCCTGCCCCCCTTTGGCGGCAGGTGGAGGAAGATGGCCGACCCCGCACCGGAATGGACAGGCGCGTCGTTATAACCAAGCACCACCACAATGTCGTAAACGTGATCCTCGCGCCACAGGCGCTCGTGCCGGGCCGGGTGGGGCAGGGTGACATGGCGGTTGTAATCGGGGCTGGAGGGGTCATCGCACCAGCCATCAAGCGGCGAGAGGGGTTCGACGGGCAGATGACAAACAGGTGATGCCACCCGGTCGGCGCGATAGAACACGCGCCGCAATGGCAGAATACCGGCAGGCGTTGCGTGATCTCCCTCGATTTTGCGGGTTTTTACGCCGCCCGCGCCGATGATGGCGGGCATAATTTCGCGAATGCAATGCAGTTGTGCATCCAGCCCTGTATTCGTTTGCAAAATAGCGCGTATCATGAATTCCTCTGGATCGGGTCGTATTTATGTTATCTCCGGCCTCATCCGGTCTGCATACGGCATCGGGGCCGGCGGGTCATGGGCCTGTCGGGCATGAGGCCAGGCATGAACAGCAAGACAGAGACCGGCTCGATAAAGGGCCGGCCTTAAAGTGATAAAGAGGGTTCGATGGCAGGAGCACGTCCCATACTGATAGCGGACGACGATCAGACTTTACGTCAGATGCTCGTTGAACAGCTACAGATTGATGGTGAATTTGAAGCGATCGAGGCTGGCTCCGTCGCCGAAGCCTGGGAAAAGCTGCAGAAACCGGGGGCGCGTTTTGACGCGATCATCCTCGATGTATCCCTGCCTGACGGGGACGGGCGTGATTTCTGCGCTGACCTGCGGCGCAAGGGCAAGCGCATTCCCATCATCATCCTGACTGGCTCTGATGACGAGACGGATGTGGTGCGCGGCCTTGATGCGGGCGCCAATGACTATGTGGCCAAGCCGTTCCGCATTGCGGAGCTTCTGGCCCGGCTGCGTGCGCAGATGCGCATTTTCGAGAACAGCGAGGACGCGGTCTTCGCCATCGGGCCGTATATCTTCCGCCCCTCCGCAAAGCTGTTGCAGGAGACGGCCAAGAATCGCCGTATCCGCCTGACGGAGAAGGAAGCGGCCATCCTGAAGTTCCTGTACCGCGCGGGCACGCGCCCCGTGCCCCGGCAGGTGCTGCTCAATGAGGTATGGGGCTACAACGCAGCCGTGACAACGCACACGCTGGAAACCCATATCTACCGCCTGCGCCAGAAGATCGAGCCCGACCCCACCAATGCCAGCCTGCTGGTGACGGAAGGCGGCGGCTACCGTCTCGACCCCGAAGGCGGCAAGAGCGCCCTTGCCTGAACGGGCCGCGCTCTGAACCATGGATTGTGACGGGCCGCCCGGTTTCGGGCGGCCCGGTCGCGTTTAAAAAACTGATTTATAAAGATAAAAGTTTCTGGTGAAGTTTTTTCAAAAAGCTTCGGAAGGCGCTGTCTTGCGCTCAGCCTTCAAGGTCGATCAGCACCGGCACATGGTCCGAGGGCTTTTCCCAGTTGCGGGCGGTGCGCAGGACCTCCATGCCGCGCAGGGCAGTACGCAGGTCGGGCGTGACCCACACATGGTCCAGCCGCCGCCCCCGGTTTGACGCACTCCAGTTGCGGTTGCGGTAGGACCACCACGTATAAAGCTTTTCATCCGGCGGTACGAATTCGCGCATGGCATCGATGAAGCCGGTCTGCTGCCAGGCCAGCAGACGTTCCGTTTCCTCGGGCGTGTGGCTGACGATCCTGAGCAACTGCTTGTGGCTCCATACATCCTGCTCAAGGGGGGCGATGTTCAGGTCGCCCACCAGCACGGTGCGCTGCATGTTGCGCGCGGAGAACCACGTGCGCGCCTCATCCACGAAAGCCAGCTTGTGGGCGAATTTGGGGTTCTCAACCGGGTCGGGCACATCGCCGCCCGCAGGCACGTAGAAATCATGCACGTCAATCGCGTCGGCCCCCGTGCCATGGCGCACGGCAATGTGGCGGCAGTCACCCTTTTCGCACCAGTCCGGCGTATCTTCCAGCACGGTTACGGGTTGGCGTGACAGGATGGCCACCCCATTATATCCCTTCATGCCACGAAACACGACATGGCCGAAGCCAAGGGCGCGCACGTCCTCAAGCGGGAACAGGGCATCAGGCACCTTGGTTTCCTGCAGGCAGACGATATCGGGCGATGTTTCCTGGCACAGCCGGGCAAGCAGCGGCATCCGCAGGCGGAGGGAATTGATATTCCAGGTGACGATACGCATATCGGCTGCATTGCCGATCCGTGGCAGGCTGACAAGAATATTTTTTTCTCCTACATGGCGCAGCGCAGGACGAAAACAGGAACGAATGGCAAAAGGCGGCTGATATTTCCTGCAAAAATGCAATCCGGTGAGCACGACACACAGATGCCATAATTTGTCCACCTGTGGGGTTGACAGCCCTGAATCCGGCCTGTCGTGGAGCGGATTTTTTTTCCGGGCTCCGGCTTGTCCAATATAATCGTTTAAAAACAGTAGGTTGTTGTTAGTGATGTTTTTTTGGGCAATCCAAGTACAGGAACGGAAAACCGCCACCCGCACGTTTTTTTCGGCCCCTGCTCCACAGACTTATCCACATTATCGGTGGATGAACGGCTGCCGTCCATGACAACTGCCATTTCCGATGCACCGACCCGCCCGGTAGGGGTGGATGCGATCCATCATGCCCTGCGCACCATGCCGCAGGCCCCCGGCGTGTACCGCATGCTCGGTGAAAAGGGGGACGTGCTGTATGTGGGCAAGGCGCTGAACCTGAGGAAGCGCGTGATCTCCTACACCCATGTCAGCCGCCTGACCGAGCGCCTGCGCCGCATGGTGTCGGAAACGCGCAGCATGGAAATCGTCACCACCCATACCGAGGCCGAGGCCCTGCTGCTCGAGGCCAACTACATCAAGCGCATGCAGCCGCGTTACAACATCCTGCTGCGTGATGACAAAAGCTACCCGTGGATCATGCTGACCGACCGGCACGACTTCCCCCAGATCAGCAAGCACCGCGGCAAGCCGGTCAAGGGGGCTTCGTACTGGGGGCCGTTTGCCTCGGCCTGGTCGGTTAACCAGACGCTGAACCTGCTCCAGCGCACCTTCCTGCTGCGCTCGTGCTCCGATAGCGAGATGCAGGGCCGCACGCGCCCGTGCCTTCTGCATCAGATCCATCGCTGCTCCGCGCCGTGCACCGACCGCATCAGCCGTGAGGACTATGCCGAGCTTGCCGCCCAGGCGCGCAGCTTCCTGGCGGGCAAGGACCCGGACATGCGCGAGAAGCTGGGCCTTGAGATGGAACAGGCTGCCGAGGCGCTGGAATTCGAGCGCGCCGCCGCCATTCGCGACCGCATACGCGGGCTTTCGGCCCTGCAGCAGGATTCCAGCGTCATCAACCCCTCCAGCGTGAGTGATGCGGACATCATCGCCATCTGGCAGATTGCCGGGCAGTCCTGCATTCAGGTGTTCTTCATCCGCGCGGGGCGCAACAATGGCAACCGGGCATTCTTTCCCAGCCATGCGCGCGATGAGAACGCGCCCGACGTGCTCGCCGCCTTCATGGCGCAGTTCTACGATGACAAGCCTCCGCCTGCGCAGGTGCTCGTCAACCAGGACCTGCCGGAGCTTGACGTGCTCACCGCCGCTCTGAGCCTGCGCCGGGGCCGCAAGGTCGAGATCTTCCACCCGCAGCGGGGCGAGAAGCGCGGCGTGATCGAGCATGCCGCCCTGAACGCGCGCGAGGCGCTTGAGCGCAAAATGGCCGAAAGTGCCGGGCAGGCGAAGCTGTTGCAGGGTGTGGCCGACCTGTTTGGCCTCGACTCTCCGCCCAAACGCATCGAAACCTACGATAACAGCCACATTCAGGGGGCAAATCCCTATGGCGTGATGGTGGTGGGCGGCCCGGAAGGGTTTGAAAAACGCGCCTACCGCAAATTCTCCATCAAGGGACCGGTCACGCCGGGCGATGACTTCGCCATGATGCGCGAGGTGCTCGAGCGACGCTTCCGCCGGGCGCTCAAGGACCGCGAGGAAGGCGTGCGCCCAGAGGACTGGCCCGACATCCTGCTGATTGATGGCGGGGCAGGGCAGTACACCGCCGTGCGCGGCGTGCTCGATGAACTTGGCGTGACGGGCGTGACCCTGGTGGGCATTGCCAAGGGGCCGGACCGTGATGCGGGGCGGGAGTGGTTCCATACCGCCGACAGGCCACCCTTCCAGTTACCGCCGCGTGATCCGGTGCTGTACTACCTCCAGCGCCTGCGTGACGAGGCGCATCGCTTCGCCATCACCACCCACCGCGCCGGGCGCTCCAAAACGCTGGTGCGCTCGGAACTTGATGATATTCCGGGCGTTGGACCGGCACGCAAGCGCGCGCTGCTCAAGCATTTCGGCTCGGCGCGTGGCGTGCGGCAGGCTGGTCTGGGGGAACTGGAGCATGCGCCGGGAATCAACCGCGACATGGCGCGGGTCATTTACGGATTTTTCCATCCCGACTGGACAGGAGAGTGAGGGGCTGTCATGCAGATGTGAGCCTGCAAACTGCCTGATAGGCGTTATCGGTATCTTGGCTTTCTCCCTTTCTTGGTTATAGCAGTATCAGCATGCTTACCGACCTGCCCAACCTCCTGACCCTGTCCCGCATCATCGTGGTGCCGATTGTCGTGGCGCTTGTGGTCATCCACACGGCCCAGACCGATTGTGCCGCGTGCGTGCTGTTCATCCTGGCGGGCATTACCGATTACTTCGATGGCAAGCTGGCGCGGGCGTGGAACCAGAATTCCGACCTTGGTCGCATGCTCGACCCCATTGCCGACAAGTTGCTCGTCGGCGCGTCGCTCATGGTCATGGCGGGGCTGGGGCGGCTGCCTTACTGGTGCCTGTACCCCGCCATCATCATCCTGTGTCGCGAGATTCTGGTCAGCGGCCTGCGCGAATATCTGGCTGCCACCCGCGTTGGCCTGCCGGTGACGAAACTCGCCAAATGGAAGACCGGATTCCAGATGACGGCGATTGGCTTCCTGCTGGCAGGCGACAGCACGGCAGGGCTGCTGCATATCGACTGGCTGCCGGTCAATGCTCTTGGCGCCGTCATGATGTGGATCGCCGCCGCCCTGACGCTGATTACCGGGTGGGATTATGTCTCCACCGGGCTGCGCCATGTGGGGCGCGGCACTTCGGGCGCCACCAAATTATCTTCCTGACCTACATGAAAAATTAACGCGCTTCATGGCTGATCGTCCCTGCGGGCCATGCGCCCGCCGGTCTGGCGAGGAGGCGAGGGAAGAGCGTGGTGCGCAATGCAATGGTGCTGTCATTGCTGGTGGGGCTGGCAGGATGTGGCGGGTTCGGGCCGATTCTGGCCGATAACACCGAATTTCCCGGCAGCCTGCCCAATACCCCGCGTGCGGAGGGAGAAAACATGCGCCGCGTGAGCGGGCAGGCCCCGCAGGTGCTGCCGATCATGCCGCAGGCGCGCAATATCTGGCCTGTGCTGCCTGATGGGCGGGCGGTTCCGGCGACCGGGCAGGCGATGGCGGCCATCGTGCCCGGTGGGGTAGAGCATGACCTGCCCCCGGGCAGCGAGATGCAGATCGGCAACGATGCAGCGGACGATGGGCTGCCCGGGCACGTTTCCGCATTGTCTTCTGGACAGGGGGCGACGCATAAGGACGCATCGGATGCGGCGATCATCGTGCCCAATGGCGATGGCACCACAACCGAGGTCAGCGCCGATGGCACGGTGCATGAACAGCAGGCCCCCTGACGTGACCCGCCCCGGCGGGGTGCCGGGCCTGCCCTGAGTGGGAGAGAAGAGCGGAATGCTACGCATTCTTTATTTTGCATGGCTGCGCGACCGCCTCGGCCGCTCCGGCGAGACGCTGCCCGTGCCGCAGGGTGCACATTGCGTGCAGGACCTGATTGCAGCGCTCAACGCGCGTGGCGGGGAATATGCCGCCATCTTCGCCAGGCCCGAACTGATCCGCGTGGCGGTGAACCAGAGTTTCGCCACGATTGCCGCCCCTATTGCCGCGCATGACGAGATTGCCTTCTTCCCGCCGGTAACAGGGGGCTGAGACCATCATGCCGCGTGTCACGATCCGCGTTCAGGCCGAAGCGTTTGATAGCGCCCATGAAACCGCGCTGCTGCTGCGTGGGCACGAGGATGTGGGGGGAGTCGCAGCCTTTACCGGAATCGTGCGGGGTGGTGGCGGGCTGATGGCGCTGGAACTCGAACATTATCCCGGCATGACCGAATCCATGATGCGTCGCATAGCCGAATCGGCCTGTGCGCGATTCGGGCTGGTGGGCTGCACGGTCATCCATCGGGTGGGAAGGCTGGCGGTGGGCATGCCCATCGTGCTGGTGCTGTGTGCCGCCGCCCATCGGGGTGCTGCGCAGGATGGCACCGCCTTCATGATGGACTGGCTCAAGACCAGTGCACCGTTCTGGAAACGCGAGGAATTTGAAAACGGGCATAGCGCCTGGGTCGAACCCCGCGCGCAGGATGAGGCAGCAAAGGCACGCTGGGGCAGCCTTACGGCCTGAGGCGGGGAAAAGAAAAATTAAAAAAATAATCTTTCCCTAAACGCCTTGACGCTAAGCTTGCCGCTGATTCGGGACAACGCTCCCCATTTTCCCGAGCTACATTATCTAGTGCAAAGCAGCATGAAATAGTCCATATATAGGGGCATATCATAAAGCCCCGTCCCACCACGCTGGCGCCCGAAAGGCCCTGCGTGCCTTGGCGCGGGCCGATTACGGAGAATGTAAATGGTCCTGGATGACGTATCCGGCGGCATGGCCGATCGTTCTGCCAACGGGGATGGGATCGTCCAGGGAAAGGACAGTACGCCCATGCCTGACACGTCTGACATGCTGGACAGCGTGGTCCAGCTTCCCGGTCATCATCCCGTGCGCGTGGACCATTCCCGCGATGCGCTGCTCACGGCGTTTGGCAAGGCAACGCTCAACAACCGCTACCTCCTGCCAGATGAGAGCTATCAGGACCTGTTTGGCCGCGTGGCCTCGTATTACGGGGCCAGCCCCGCCCATGCCCAGCGGCTGTATGACTACATCTCGCGGCACTGGTTCATGCCGGCCACCCCGGTGCTCTCCAATGGCGGCACCTCGCGGGGGCTGCCCATCTCGTGCTTCCTCAACGAGGCCAATGACAGCCTGCGCGGTATCGTTGACCTGTGGAACGAGAATGTGTGGCTGGCCTCAAAAGGCGGTGGCATCGGCTCCTACTGGGGCAACCTGCGCTCGATTGGCGAGAACGTGGGTCGCAACGGCAAGACCTCGGGCGTCATTCCCTTCATCCGCGTGATGGACAGCCTGACGCTGGCCATCAGCCAGGGCTCGCTGCGGCGCGGCTCGGCTGCGGTGTACCTGCCGGTCTGGCATCCCGAGATCGAGGAATTCATCGAACTGCGCCGCCCGACCGGCGGCGACCCCAACCGCAAGGCGCTCAACCTGCATCACGGCGTGCTGGTGTCGGATGCGTTCATGCGCGCGGTGGCCGATGATGATGAATGGGCGCTGCTCTCCCCCAAGGACAACACGGTCATCCGCAAGGTTTCGGCCCGTGCGTTGTGGATTCGCATCCTGACCGCGCGCATGGAGCAGGGCGAGCCGTACATCATCTATTCCGACCACGTGAATAACGCCCGCCCCGAGCACCACAAGCTGGCGGGGCTCGAGGTCAAGACATCGAACCTGTGCGCCGAGATTACGCTGCCCACCGGCATGGATCACCACGGCCGTGAGCGCACGGCGGTGTGCTGCCTCTCCTCGCTCAATCTCGAAACATGGGATGAATGGAAGGATGATCCGCAGTTCATCGAGGATGTGATGCTGTTCCTCGACAACGTGCTGCAGGACTTCATTGACCGCGCACCCGATGACATGGAGCGCGCCCGCTACGCCGCCATGCGCGAACGCTCGGTGGGGCTGGGGGTCATGGGGTTCCACTCCTTCCTGCAGGCCAAGAACGTGCCGTTCGAGAGCGTTGTGGCCAAGAGCTGGAACCGCAGGATTTTCCAGCATATCCGCGCGCAGGCCGATGCCGCCTCGCGCAAGCTGGCTGAAGAGCGTGGACCGTGCCCGGATGCGGCGGAATATGGCGTGATGGAGCGCTTCTCCAACAAGATGGCGATCGCGCCCACGGCATCGATTTCCATCATTGCGGGCAATGCCAGCCCCGGCATCGAGCCGATCGCGGCCAATGTGTTCCTGCAAAAAACGCTGTCCGGCTCGTTTACCGTGCGCAACCGCCACCTTGACAAGCTGCTGACCAGCAAGGGCCGGAACACCAGCGATGTCTGGTCGTCCATCACGCTCAACAAGGGCAGCGTGCAGCATCTCGACTTCCTGACCCAGCAGGAGAAGGACGTGTTCAAGACCGCGTTCGAACTCGACCAGCGCTGGGTGATCGAGCATGCGGCGGATCGCGCGCCGTTCATCTGCCAGGCGCAGTCGATCAACATCTTCCTGCCTGCCAACGTGCACAAGCGCGACCTGCACCAGATCCATTACATGGCCTGGAAGCGGGGGGTGAAATCGCTGTATTACTGCCGCTCGCTATCCATCCAGCGCGCCGATGCGGTGAGCGATGGCCAGGAAAAGCGCGACGTGCCGCCCAAGGATGGCGCCAGCCCTCCCGCGACATCGGGTGACTATGAGGAATGCCTCGCCTGCCAGTAAGGTCAGGGGGAAAAGTTTCTGGTGAAGCTTTTTTAAAAAAGCTTTGAGAGAACGCCGCCTTTTTGGAAAAAAGGCAGCGCCCGGAGACTTTTATTCTTTGCAAAAATCCATGCGTCGTTCAGGCCGTAAGCGGCATGCCCTGCTCCAGTATGGCGCGGGCCTGTGGCGTAAAGCGCCCATCTGCCTCATGCAGCACAAGGCCGGGCAGCATTTCGCTGCCGGCGCGTGAATTTGCCCGTCCCTGCACCAGCATGATCCGCGCTGCCTGCCCCGCGCGGGGCCAGAAGGGCAGCACCCTGATCCGGCCCAGCTGCGCGCTCTCCATGGCCGTGCAGCAGGCTGCCAGCAGGCTGCATGGCAGGGCCAGCGTCAGCGTGCCGTGGTGGCGCAACTGGGCGGCGAGAGCACGCACCCAGCCGCCCAGCGCGCCGGTGGGCAGGCGGCGCGCTAGATCGCGCTGGCTGTGGGGCGAGGCTGACGAATCCTGCCCATGCCATGGCGGGTTGGCAAAGGCATGGTCGATGCGGCGCAGGCCGGGGCCGGACAGCAGCGGGTCATCGGGCAGGGCAGGCAGGGTGGCATGGCGCACATGCAGGGCGTGGCAATGGTTGAGCATGAAGTTGTGCCGGGCCAGTGCTGCGGTGGCGCCATCATGCTCCAGCCCGATTCCGGTCAGGCGGGGTACCCGATTCGACAGGCAGAGCAGTCCGGCACCCGCGCCGCATCCACCTTCCATTACGAGCTGGCCGGGGCGTGCGGGCACGAAAGCAGCCATCAGAACAGGCTCAAGTCCGGTCCTGTTTCCGGTCGAAAACTGGCGATAGACCACCTTTCCGCCCAGCAGGTGGCCTGTGGTTACAGGGTCCATGCCTGTGGGGGGGAGAGGCAGGTCATGCGCCGCTCCGTGCCGTGTGCCTGTGTGCTCCGGCTTGACCGTTATTCCAGCGCCGCCCATATACTCATTCTATGTTCATACATTCGGAACCGGGAGAGTAACCTTTTGGCCCTAGCAGTTAGTCTGCCGGAATCCGACGAAACGGCAAGTCAGAAAGACGAAGGGGCTCGCCGCCCGATGGCAGATGGATCAGAAGTCGCCCTGCGCGATCTGGCGGAATATCTTGCGGATGACATGGCGGCGTGCAACCGCGCCATTGTCGAGCGGATGGACAGCCCGGTCGCCCTTATTCCCCAGCTTGCAGCCCACCTTGTGGCCGCCGGTGGCAAGCGGCTGCGCCCGCTGCTGACACTGGCCTCCGCCCGGCTGTGCGGCTACCAGCCCGATGCCACGCACCAGCGCCACGTGGCCCTGGCCGCCTGCGTGGAGTTCATCCACACGGCAACGCTGCTGCATGATGACGTGGTGGATGAAAGCTCGCTGCGCCGGGGCATGGCCAGCGCCAATGCGGTGTTCGGCAACAAGGCCTCGGTTCTGGTGGGGGACTTCCTGTTCGCCCGCTCGTTCCAGCTCATGACGGATGATGGCTCGCTCAAGGTCATGAATATCCTCTCATCCGCTTCCGCCACCATTGCGGAAGGGGAAGTGCTGCAGATGTCCACGCAAAATGACCTCTCAACACAGATTGATCAGTATCTGGAAGTCATTCATGGCAAAACTGCGGCACTGTTCGCCGCAGCCTGCCGCGTGGGGGCTGTCGTGGCCGATCGGGGCGAGGAGGAAGAGCGTGCGCTCGAATCCTACGGCACCAATCTGGGCATGGCCTTTCAGCTGGTTGATGACGCGCTGGATTATGCCGCCGATCAGGCCCGCCTGGGCAAGACGGTGGGTGATGACTTCCGTGAAGGCAAGATCACCCTGCCGGTGCTGGCAGCCTATGCTGCGGGCTCGGCCGAGGACCGTGCCTTCTGGCAGCGCGTGATCGAGGAAAGCGAGCAGAAGCCCGAGGATCTGGATCATGCCCTGCGCCTGATCGAGCAGACCGGTGCCATCCGCATCACCCTTGACCGTGCGACGGAATATGCCGATGCGGCGCGTGAGGCGCTGTCCATCTTTCCGCCCGGTCGCCTGCGCCAGATGTTGCAGGATACGGCGAGCTACACCGTCAACCGCCTGCGCTAGCAGGCGGGGCACCGGAGTCCTGTAGCTGCGGGGCAGGATATGCCCTTCAGGGGCGGCTCGGAAAGCTTCTCCCCCGCCAGAATCTGGAAATCAGAAGAAGTTTTTGGTGAAGCTTTTTTCAAAAAGCTTCGTTCAACGCTGCTTTCTTGAAGAAAGACGGCACTTGGGAACTTTTACGCTTTGTGTTCAATAGCCGGGCTGGCATCAAATGGCTTGAGCGCATCCTGCCTGTAGCCAAGGGCCGATAGTCCCGGCTCCAGGGCTGCGAGGTCACGCGGTAGGGCGGTAAAGCAGAACTGGTCAGGCAGAGTAGAGACGGCTCCTGTCAGGACAGGGCATGCGGCCAGCACGCGGGCGACCTGCCGGGCCACGGCGGGGGCTGGGTCCAGCCAGGTGACATGCGGCGGCATGGCGTCACGCATGGCGTCGAGCAGGAAGGTATAGTGCGTGCAGCCCAGGCCCACCACGTCGATTGCGCTACCGCCGGGTTGAGCGAACAGGCCCGCAAGTTCCGCCCTGAGCAGGGCAGGGTCGGGCGGGGTGCCACGAAAGGCGTTTTCCGCCATGTCCGCCAGGCCGCGTGCACCGTGGGCGAGCAGGGTGCAGTTGGGCGCAAAGCGGGCACTGAGGGCCTTCAGGTAAGGGCGGTGCACGGTAGCCCGCGTGGCCAGCAGCCCGATCGTGCCGGTGCGGGTCTGGTCGGCAGCCCATTTTATGGGGGGCACGCAGCCCACGAAGGGCACGTCATAAGCCGCGCGCAGGCTGTCGAGTGCAAGTGTGCTGGCAGTATTGCATGCCACCACCACCACGCTGGGCCGCAGGCGATCAATCGCCGCGCCCACCAGGCGCACGATCCGCGCGCGCAACTGGGCATCGGGCTGTTCGCCATAAGGGAATACGGCCGTATCGGCCAGATAGTCGATCGGTATGCCCGGCAGGAGCGGGCGGAGCTGGGCTACAACACCCAGTCCCCCAATTCCCGAATCGAAGGCAAGAACGCGCGGCATCAACTGGCCCGTGGGTCAGGCCCCGGCATCACGCTTGGCCTTGAGCGCCAGCGCCTCTTCAGCGCTGCCTACGCCGCCATGCTTGGCTGACCAGGCGCAGGGGTCTTCAAGGAAACGACGCACCTCGGCGGCATCCTTTTCCGAGAAATAGGGTTTGCCCGCGCAGGCTTCCAGCACATCCCACCAGGTGCACAGCGCGTGCAGGCTGATGTCCATATCCGCCAGCGTACGGTACGCACCGGGGAAGACGCCGTAGAAGAACACGACAAAGGTGTGGTCCACGATCGCGCCCGCCTTGCGCAGCGCGTTGGCGAACTGCACCTTCGATGAGCCATCGGTGGTCAGGTCTTCCACCAGCAGGGTGCGCATGCCCTCGGGCACATCGCCCTCGATCTGTGCATTGCGGCCAAAACCCTTGGGCTTTTTGCGCACATAGGCCATCGGCGCCATCATGCGATCCGCAATCCATGCCGCGAAGGGAATGCCCGCCGTCTCGCCGCCCACCACGGCATCGATGCTTTCATAGCCGACATGGCGGCCGATCTTTTCCACTGCCAGTTCCATGATTTTCTGGCGTGCGCGGGGGAAGAAGATGATGCGGCGGCAATCGATATAGACCGGGGATTTCCAGCCCGAGGTCAGGGTGTAGGGATCATCGGGGCGGAAGTTGACGGCCTTGATTTCCAGCAGCAGGCGCGCGGTCATGAGGGCTGCGTCGCGGTCCCATGCGGTTGTGCCTGTTGAAAGTCCTGCCCCATTCCCCGTGGCGTCGTGCATACCCTATCTCCGGCCAAATGAATTGCGTGTACTGAATGTCAGCACAGACGATTAACCGCAACACGGCGGAAAATCCATCGGTGTCGGGGCCAATGGGGGCGGAATTGCCAAAAAAAGGCCGCATCGGAAATATAACGTGACCGGATCAGCAGAGTGTGAGTGCCGGGGTACCTTGCCCCCACGGGGTATTCGCTCTAGTATCTCAATATTAATAATCATTCTCACTAGTGGATCATCGCATCGTGTCTGTTGAAAACAGTCGCATCGCCCGCAAATGCGAGCGTGCCGTAATCACCGCCTACCAGGAACTGCGTGGCGTCGGGACCAGCGATGTGTCGGCTTTCCATGCCTGCACGACCCTCTACCGTATCCATCACCCCGAATCCTCCCTCAACGAGGCAAGGCGTCTGGTATCGGAATGGATCGACCATCATGTGATCCAGAAGCGCCCCGGCCCTACGCCGGGCTGTGAGTGCGACTGACGTAGGGGGGGCCTTCATTCAAAGCCAAAGGGGCAACTGCATCAGCAGTTGCCCCTTTTTGCGTGCCTCGGTCAGACAGAGGATAGTCTGAAAACAGCCTGTGATCATCAGGTTGTTCCTGATGAGGCTTCTTGCGGAAATTTTTCCGGAACGCAGGCTGTTTGAAAAGCGGGGTACCGGGAAGTGTTTTTAAACATGTGACCTGGGGTCAGAAGGCCGCCAGAGAGGCAATATGCCCCCTGGCGGCCGGGCCGTCGTTCAGGCCCGCTTGTCAAACGGCACGAAGTCGCGCTGGGGCGAGCCGGTATAGAGCTGGCGGGGGCGGCCGATGCGCTGGCCGGGTTCCTCGATCATTTCCTTCCACTGGCTGATCCAGCCGGTGGTGCGGGCTACGGCAAACAGCACGGTGAACATGCTGGTGGGGATGCCCATGGCCTTGAGAATGATGCCGGAATAGAAATCGACATTGGGGTACAGGCTGCGCTTGACGAAATATTCGTCGTGAATCGCAATCTTTTCCAGTTCGATCGCAAGGTCGAGCAGCGGGTCGTCCTTGATGCCAAGCTCGCCAAGCACCTCGTGGCAGGTGGCCTGCATGATCTTGGCGCGGGGGTCGAAGTTCTTGTACACCCGGTGGCCAAAGCCCATCAGGCGCACGCCGCTGGTCTTGTCCTTCACCTTGGCGATGAACTCGGGGATGTTGTCCTTGTGGCCGATCTCGGCCAGCATCTTCAGCACCGCCTCGTTGGCCCCGCCATGGGCAGGCCCCCACAGCGCCGCGATACCTGCGGAAATACACGCAAACGGATTGGCCCCCGTCGAGCCCGCAAGGCGCACGGTGGAGGTCGACGCATTCTGCTCATGGTCGGCATGCAGGATCAGGATGCGGTCCATGGCGCGTGCCAGCACCGGATTGATCTTGTAGGGCTCGCTCGGCACCGCGAACATCATGGACAGGAAGTTCTCGGCGTAGGACAGGTCATTGCGCGGGTAGATGAATGTCTCGCCCTGCGTGTATTTGTAGGCCCAGGCCGCGATGGTCGGGATCTTGGCTATGATGCGCATGGCCGACTGGTAGCGCGTGGTCGCATTCGAGACATCCAGCCCTTCATGATAGAAGGAGGACAGCGCGCCAACCGTGCCGCACAGGATGGCCATGGGGTGCGCATCACGACGGAAACCGTTGAAGAAATTGCGGATCTGCTCGTGCAGCAGCGTGTGGTGCTTGATGGAATTCACAAACCCGTCGTACTGCGCCTTGTCGGGCAGTTCGCCGTTGAGCAGCAGGTAGGCCACTTCCATGAAGGTGGCCTGTTCGGCCAACTGCGCGATGGGGTAGCCACGATGCAGCAGCACACCCTTTTCACCATCGATGAAGGTGATCTTGCTGGAGCATGACGCGGTCTCGCCATAACCGGGATCATAGGTGAATACGCCCGCCTGGGCAGGCAGCTTGCGGATGTCGACGACCTCCGGCCCCATCGTGCCGGACAGCATGGGCAGTGCAACATCCTTGCCGTTTAGCGAGATTGTGGCAGTTTTTCCGGACTCGCTCATCTACAACTCTCCTCCTGGGGGCACGCCTGCGCTGGTGGGGCAGGGGGCCCATGTCTCCAACCTCCGGGCATTCTGCCGTTCATGCGGCAGTTTATGGATATGCCCAAATTATATGCCCTGTGTGCCGCAAGGTGCGGCAGTCATCGGGCCTCGGCTCTGACGATAGGAACGAAACCCCCGGCGTGGCAATCCATGCCCCCCCATGCAGCAATGACATTATTGGCAAGACAGGGCGTTCAGGTGGATTTCCCGATCGGTGGCGGAATTCCATGGTTTTTCGGCAGTAAAGCAGGCGATCGAGGCCGGTGGAAAGCCGCGCTGCATCGCCCCTTCAAGGTCAGGCGGGCAACGTTGCGCCCCCCAACCAAACACCAGGGCGCCCAAGGCCGGATTGTGCCCTAATATCATGATATTGCTTGTTTTTTCTGCAATGGCATAGAGCATGTCGCGCACTGTTTCGGCGGTTGCCTCATACAGTTCGTTCACATATCGGATATCGGGTTTCTGATCGCCATAAAATGATCCCAGCGCCGCAAGCGTTTCGACCGTGCGCTGCGCGGGGCTGACAAGCACCAGTTGCGGGGCAAAGGCGCGCGCCCTCAGCCACGCGCCCTGGGCGCGTGCGCTGTCACGGCCATGCGGGGTCAGCGTGCGGTTGAAGTCGGCCTGCGCGCCGATATCGCCAAACGCGGCGGGGGCGGCCTGGGCATGGCGCATAAGTACGAGCTGGTGGGGCATGGCAGCGGTTACTGATCTGTGCCCGCGGCAATGGCCTCATGGTGGCGAATGACCTCGCGGATGATGAAGGCCAGGAATTTTTCCGCAAAATCGGGGTCCAGATGGGCGGCGGTGGCGAGTTCGCGCAGCCGGGCCACCTGGCGTGCCTCACGCGCGAGGTCGGCGGGCGGCATGTCGTTGGTGGCCTTGAGCCTGCCGACCGCCTGCGTGTGGCGAAAGCGCTCGGCCAGCATGTAGATCAGGGCGGCATCGATGTTATCGATGCTGCGGCGCAGCTCTTCGAGCTTGAGCCTGGCTGCATCCTGTCTGGCCTCGGTGGTGTTCATCTGTGTCCGCGCTCCTGCGTTGAAAAAAAGGGGGATGAAAAAAGACTTACAGCACCGGCGGGAGGTCAATCCACGCCAGATGCCCCCCCTTGCCAGCCCCGGTATCGGTAAAGATGGCCCGCCCGCCCATGCGGCCGTGGCGCACCCAGGGCCGCCCGTCGGTGGAGCGGCGGTCATGCCCGCAATAGACCGTATAGCCCGGCGGAATATGATCGACCCAGTTCAGCCTGCGCTCGGGGTAGCCATCCTTCTGCATGCGGCCCGTCGTCTCGCCAAACAGGGCGCGTGACAGCAGGGGCGTGACCGTGCCCAGCCCCGGCGGCGGCAGTTCGCCCAGCATGCGGGCATGAAAGCCGCCATGCACGAATATGGACTGCCCCAGCACGATCCACGCGGGCGCGCGGGCAAGATCGGCCAGCGCGCGCTGGTACACGTCGCTGTTCTCCTCGCGCAAAAAGGCGGCCAGCGTTTCCATCAGCGGCGGGTCGCGGCGCATCTTGCGGCCCTGCAGCGCGCGGGCCAGCTTGCGGTCATGGTTGCCCAGTATGAACAGGCCGCGCCCTTCATCGATCAGGCGCTGCATCAGCCGGAACGCGCCCGCGCTGTCCGGCCCGTAATCCACCAGGTCGCCCAGTTGTATGACAAACCGGTCGGTCGCGGCAGCATGGCGGAAGGCATGCAGGTCGCCATGCACGTCGCCCACCACGCGCAGGGGGCGACCGGCCAGCAGCCCTGCCAGCGGGTGCGCAGGCAGGGGAGGAGGGCCTGGAGGCATGGCGGCTTCCCGCTCGGCGGGGGACGGTAATATGGCATCCCGTGCCATGACAGGCCGATGAGAGGGAAATCGACGTCTCAAACGAAAATCCTCTCCTGTTGGTGGCCGGTCCGGGTTGTGCCCCTTGCTGGGTCTGGTCTCCTATTATTCACAAGATTGGCCGCCATGCACTAGGGGGATAGGTAATAATGTATCCTTAATGACACAAACCGGTTGCATCCGGGTAACGATATTGTACAGGAAAAACCGGAATATATTACCCCCGACACAGACCGGCAGAAGGTATTGAGCCCCTGCCGGTGGCGTGCCTGATGGAGCAAACGTGAAACCGCCAACCGGAGTCCGGGTGCTGTGTCACACTCTTTTGTTGTGACGTAGCCTGCAGTACGGAGAACAGATGAAGGCGTCATGCTGAAGTGAAACGCAGGGAGAGGCGCTCTGGTGCAAAGGGAATACCCGCGCCAGTGCTGCCGCCCCGGCAGATCGGCCCCGGCCAGGGCCGTGACGACGGCATACGACATATCCGGCGCGGTCTCGACCGGCCGGGCATAACGATAAGAGTTTGAGGGAAAGTTCATGATCGACCACACCCGAATCCGGAATGCGGCGCTCCGGGCCAAGATCACCACCGCCGAGCAGGCGGCCTCCCTTGTCCGCCCGGGCAGCACGGTGGGCACCAGTGGCTTTACCGGCGCCGGTTACCCCAAGGCCGTGCCGCAGGCGCTTGCCGCATTGATGGAGCGCGCGCATGCCGAGGGCAAGGAGCACCGCATCCGGCTGCTCACGGGCGCTTCGACCGGGCCGGAGCTTGATGGCGCGCTCGCCAAGGTCAACGGCATCTCCTTCCGCATGCCCTATAATTCCGATCCCGGCCTGCGCGCGCGCATCAACAAGGGCGAGACGGAATATCTCGACATGCATCTCAGCCATGTCGCTCCCATGGCCTGGGCGGGTTTCTTTGGCACGATCGACACCGCCATCATCGAGGCCACCGCCATCCGTGAAGATGGCAGCATCGTGCCGTCCTCTTCCGTCGGTAATTCCAAGACATGGCTCGACACCGCCAAGCAGGTGATCATCGAGGTCAATAGCTGGCAGGACGCAGCGCTCGAGGGCATGCACGACATCTGGTACGGTGCCGCCCTGCCGCCGCACCGCCAGCCCATTCCGCTGCTGCGCCCCGATGACCGCATCGGTGGCACTTCGCTCAAGGTCGACCCCGCCAAGATCGTGGCGATTGTCGAGACCAATGCGCCCGACCGCAACGCCCCGTTCTCGCCGCCAGACGAGACCGCGCGCGGCATTGCTGGCCACCTGATGGAATTCTTCCGCCATGAAGTGAAGATGGGCCGCCTGCCGCCCTCGCTCCTGCCGCTGCAGTCTGGCGTGGGCAACGTAGCCAATGCCGTGATGGGCGGTCTTGAGGAAGGTCCGTTTGATGACCTGACCGCCTACACTGAGGTGATTCAGGATGGCATGCTCGGCATGCTGGAAAGCGGCAAGATGCGGGTGGCGTCGGCTACGGCCTTCTCGCTCAGCCCGGAAGCGGCGGAATCGCTCAACAGCCGCATGCGCGAATTCCAGAAGAAGATCATCCTGCGCCCGCAGGATATCAGCAACCATCCCGGCCTGATCCGCCGCCTGGGCTGTATCGCCATGAACGGCCTGATCGAATCGGATATCTATGGCAACGTGAACTCAACCCAGATCATGGGCTCCAAGATCCAGAACGGTATCGGCGGCTCGGGTGATTTTGCCCGCAATGCCTATATTTCCGTGTTCATGACGCCGTCCACCGCCAAGGGCGGCAAGATTTCGGCCATCGTGCCCATGGCGTCGCACGTCGATCACATCACGCAGGATTCGCAGGTGCTCGTGACCGAACAGGGGCTGGCCGACCTGCGTGGCCTCTCGCCCAAGCAGCGCGCGGAAGTCATCATTGCCAACTGCGCCCACCCCGATTACCGCCCGATGCTGCAGGACTACTACAAGCGCGCCCGTGCGGGCTCGTTCGGCCAGCAGTCGCCGCACCTGCTGAACGAGGCGCTGTCATGGCACCAGCGCTTCATCGAGACCGGCAGCATGATGCCGTAAGGGCCTGCTGGTAGTGGACGGGATGCGGGCAGGTACCGCCCCCGTCACACCATCTATCGGCAATCATAACAGTTTGTGGGTGCCGCCTTTTTTCAAAAAGGCGGCGTTTTCTTGTCAATCTGTTATCTGACCGGTTCGGCATCCACCATTTCGGTCGCGCGTTCGAGGTCAACCGACAGCACACGGCTGACCCCGCGCTCCTGCATGGTCACACCATACAGGCGGTCCATATGCGCCATGGTCAGCTGGTGGTGGGTCACGACAAGGAAGCGCGTGCCCGCTTCCGCCACCATATCGGCGAGCAGGGCGCAGAAGCGGCCCACATTGGCATCATCAAGCGGGGCATCGACCTCATCAAGCACGCAGACTGGCGCAGGGTTGCAGCGGAACACCGCAAAGATGAGCGACAGCGCGGTGAGTGCCTGCTCTCCGCCAGAAAGCAGCGAAAGTGTTGCGAGTTTCTTGCCCGGCGGCTGGGCATAGATTTCCAGCCCGGCCTGAAGCGGGTCGTCATTGCCCACCATGCCCAGATGCGCGCGCCCACCATTGAACATGCGGGCAAACAGTGCCTGAAAATGCTGGTCGATCTGCGAGAACACGGCCATCAGCCGCTCACGCCCTTCACGGTTGAGCTGCCCGATCATGCCACGCAGGCGGGCAATGGCTGATTGCAGTTCGTCACGCTCATGCAGAATCGTGTCGATCTTGCCCGATGCCTCCTGTGCTTCAAGCTCGGCACGTAGGTTGACCGGGCCAAGCTCATCGCGCTGGCGGGTCAGGCGGGCGACCTTGCGGCGCAGGCCGGTCTCGGCGTTCACGCTCAGGTCAGCGGGCACCACGCCCGCTGGCGGCGTTGAGTCCGCCTGCAACTGGGCCAGCAGCACCTGTGCCTGTTCGCGCCTGCCTTCGGCGCGGACCACGGCTTCACGCGCTGCGGTCAGCACCTCTTCCGCCGTGCGGCGGCCCTGCTGCACTTCCGCCATGCGGGTTTCGGCCTGTTGCAGTTCCTCCATGGCCACATCATGGCTGGCTTCGTGCTGCGCCAGTTCGGTTGCAATCGCATCGCGCCGTTCGCGCACGGCAACTGGTTGGGGGGCAACGCGCTCATGCTCGGCCCGGGCGTTGCGCAGGCGGGTCTCGGCGGCCTCGGCTTCAAGGCTGGCGGCCTCCACGCGGGCGGTCCATTGCGTCATGTCCTGCCCGGATGCATCAAAGCGCTGGCGCAGCGTGGCATCCTCGGTGTGCAGGCGGGCCAGGGTCTCGCGCTGTTCGGTTTCCTGCGTGCGCAGGCTCTCGGCCTGTTCACGCAGGCTGGCTAGCGCGTGTTCCAGCCCGCTCATGTCGGGCAGGGCCTCAAGGCGGCCACGAGCGGCCGCAACGGCTGCCTGTGCCTGTTGCAACCCGTCGGTCAGATCGGCCATGCGGGCCTGCCGGGCTTCAAGCCGGGCGCCGGTCTCGCGCATTTTCTGCTCAAGGGCGGCGCGTGCGGCGCGGGCCTGTTCAAGCCGGGTCGTGGCGTCTTCCACCACTATCCGGGCCTGTTCCAGCGCCTGCGCCGCCTGCGTCGCGGCAGCGGTGGCCTGCCGGGCAGCATCCTCGGCCAGTGCCGGGGCAGGCAGGGCGGCAAGCTGTTCGCGCCGGGTGGCCAGTTCCTGGCTTGCGGTGTCGCGGTCGTTTTCCAGCCGGGCCTGTTCGGGCAGCAGGGCCTGCAGGCGTGTCTCCGCTTCTCCATGCCGGGTCGTGGCAGCCTGCAGGGCGCGGCGGGCCTGTTCAAGTGCGGCTTCAGCATGCTGGACGCGGGTGCGCAGCGCCTTTTCTGCCTCCTGGGCCTGTGTTGCAGCCTGCGCCGCCTCCTGCTGGACGCGAGTCAGTTGGTCGAGATCGGGCAGGTCGGCTTCCTGCGCGGTGGCGCGCGTGCAGGCGGCTTCGGTATCCGTCAGGGCAGCCTGTGCCGTGGCCTGCTGGACCGAGAGCGTATCGATCTGGGCCGAGATGGTGGCGTGCTGGCGGGAAAGCTCGGCCTCTGCCGCGCGGGCGGTCTCCAGCGCGTTCTCGGCGGCCATGCGGGCGTCGCGTGCCGCCGTCAGGGCTTTGCCTGCCTGCTGGCGGGTGGTCGCAGCGGCCTGTACGGCCTGTTCCAGCGCCGGAAGCGTGGCGCGCAACTGCTCGAGTTCTGCGCGCAGGCTGCGCAGGCGGCCGAGTTGTTTGAGCCGGAGTGCCGCGCGGTCGGGCAGGTTGGGGGCCTGTGTATAGCCATCCCACCGCCATAGCGCGCCCTCGCGGGTGACAAGGCACTGGCCTGCGGTCAGGCTGGCCTGAAGGGCCGCTCCATCCATGCCATCAGGCAGCAGGCCTGCCGCGCCAAGTGCGCGTGACAGGGCAGGCGGGGCCTCGAGCACGGCGGAAAGCGGCTCGATCCCCGCGGCAGGAAAGGGCGCAGGTGTTGCGGGCGGCAGGTCATGCCATGAGCGGGGGGCCGTGCCCTTGACCACCGCCTCAAGCCCATCGGACAGCACCACGGCCAGCGCGGTTTCCAGCCCGGCGGGCACATGCAGGCTGTCGGCCAGCGTCGCGCCGTGGGCGTGGTCGGCCTGTGTGTCGCTGTGCAGGGCGCGGGCAAGGCCATCGGCTTCCGCTTCCAGGCCCGACAGGCTGGCGCGGGCCTCGGCAAGGCGGGCGGCACAGGCTTCATCTTCCTGTGTGGCGGCAACGCTTGCGGCCTCAGTCATGGCCATGTGCTGGCGGGCGGCTTCCAGTGCGGCGGCGGCGGATTCGCGTTTTGCCACGAGCGCCTGCAGGGCCGCATCGGGCACGGCCTGCCCGCGCAGGCGGGTCATGCTGGCGGCAAGCGTATCGACTTCGTCGCGTGCCCGCTTGTGGGCCGCCTGGGCAGCGCGGAGGGCTTCCTCGACGGCGGTGCGGGTGGCGCGGGCTTCCTTCAGGCGGGCATTGGCCTGAATTTCGGCCTGTGTTGCCTGAGCGCGGGCGTCCTCCGCCGTGGCGCGTCCGGCGCGGAGGGTATCAAGGGTGGCTTCAGCCTCGGTGGCAGTTTCGGCCAGACGCGTGCGCTCGGCCTCGGGCACAAGGTCCGCGCGGGCGTTGCTGACATGATTGCCCAGCGTTGCCACGTCGCGCGCAAGGGCTTCGAGCCTGCTGGCGGCGGTGGCGGCATCCTGCGTGGCCTGCGCATGCACGCGCAGGCTCTCGGTCGCGGCATTGCGGGCAAGGTCAGCCTGTAGCGTGGCATCCGCATGGGCGCGGGTAGCGTCCTCGCGCGCGCTCAGGGCGTGGGCAGCCTGTGCCTCGGCCAAGGTAATCTGTTCGTCATGGGCGGCGATGGCGTCTGCCGTCGGCATGTCGGCTTCGAGTGCCGCGATCTCGGTGGCGAGGGTTGCGTGCTGGGTTGCGAGGCGCTCATGCGCGGCGGTGGTGGTGGCCAGCCCTTCGCGGGCCTGCGTGGTCTGCAGTTCGGCCTCGCGCACGGTGGTGGTGGCCTCTTCCACGCGGGTCGCCATCTCGGTCATGGCCTGTGCCAGCGTGGCGCATTCGGCCTGCGCTGCCTCACGCAGGGCGGGCAGGACGGACAGGCGTTCCTCTACCTGAACCCGCTCGGCCTCAAGCTGCCCGAGCATGAGAGTGGCATCATCACGCCGCGCAAGGGCTGAGACATGCACGCCCTCGCATTCGGCAAGGCGGGCCTGTGCCTGCTCCAGCGCGGCTTCGGCGCGGGCCAGTTCCTCGGCAATGGTCTCGGCGCGGACCTTGAAGCGTTCGAGCGCCGTGCGCCGCGTATCCAGTGCCTCGCGCAGGGCGGGCAGGGCCTTTGTCACTTCGTAATCGGTGAGTACGGCGGTTTCGGCCATCTCTTCGGCGGCCCTGAGGTCGGTGCGGGCGGCGTGCAGGCCCGCCTCGCCCTCGGCCACGCCCTTGTGGGCGCGGGCATGCAGCAATGCCAGAAGGGCAGTCTCGGATTCGCGCAGGCCCTGCGAGAGTTCGCGGTACCGGGAAGCCTGTTCGGACTGCTCTTGCAGGTCACCAAGCCGGGATTCGAGCTGCAGGCGCAGGTCTTCCGCGCGGGCGAGATTGGCCTCGGTCGCGCGCAGCTTGAGTTCGGCCTCATGGCGGCGGCCATGCAGGCCGGTAATGCCCGCTGCTTCCTCCAGAATGCTGCGCCGTTCCTCGGGGCGGGCATTGACCAGCGCCGAGACGCGGCCCTGGCTGACCATGGCCGATGAACGCGCCCCCGAGGCCAGATCGGCAAACAGGGTCTGCACGTCGCGCCCGCGCGTGGTGCGGCCATTGATGCGGTAGCCGCTACCTGCCCCGCGCTCGGCCCGGCGGCAGACCTGAAGCTCATCATGCCCGGTAAAGGGGGCGGGGGCGATTTCGGCCGCCCCTTCCAGCGTCAGGGTCACTTCCGCCATGTTGCGGGCGGCTCGCGCGGTGGTGCCGGCGAAGATCAGGTCATCCATTTCGCCGCCGCGCAGGGCGCGGGCATTGGTTTCGCCCATGACCCAGCGCAGGGCCTCGACCACGTTGGACTTGCCGCACCCGTTGGGCCCGACAATGCCGGTCAGGCCCGGCAGGATCTCGACGGAGACCGGGTCAGCGAAACTCTTGAAACCTGCGATGCGCAGCCGGACGAAACGGGCGGTCATGCTCAGCGGGCCGCCGCTTCAACCTTCTGGGCAAACTGCTCGTAGGTCAGTTCCTGCGCCACCTGCTCCTTGTCATTGAAGCGGAAGGTGGGGGTGCCGTCGATCTTGTACTGGGCCTGGGCGCGGTCTTCCTCATCCATGATGGCATGGCGCAGCTTGTCGTCATGGATGGTCTGCTGGAACAGGTCGGACGACATGCCGGCAAGGGCCGCCATTTTCTGGATCTCGGCCTCTGCTTCCGCCGGTTCCTTGCCAAAGGCCCAGTGATCCTGGCTGGACAGCAGCGCAAGTACGAACGGCTCATAGCGTTCGGGGGCGAGCGTGCGCGCGACCATGCAGGCGGTCAGCGCCACCTGGTCGAGCGGAAAATCGCGGAAAATGTAGTACACCTTGCCCGTATCGATCAGCTTGCTGCGCACTTCGGGGAAGACCTCGGCAGCAAAACGCGCGCAATGCGTGCAGGTGAGCGAGAAGAATTCCTCCACATGCACCTTGGCCGCAGGGTTGCCCACGGCGCGGATGGACAGGCGCGGGTCCGCCGCCTGCGCCATGGCCCGGCCAGACAGCAGGCCACCAGCCATGAGGGTGGGGGTAAGGGCAAGCAGGGTGCGGCGTGTGATGGGCATTACGGTCACTCTCCGGTGGGGGACAGGGGAAGGCGTGGGGCATGGCCCCGGTGGGTATCAGTATTAAGGCGGCGCGGGCCGCGCGTAAATCCATCGTGCCACCATCGGATGGCGCGCCCGTGCCGGCGCGCCATCCGGTCAGGCCTGCTGCGGGGCTGCCTCGCGCGGGGGCAGACGCACGCGCACGCGGCGGATATGGCGGGCATCCGAATCAAGGATGCGGAACACCATGCCGCTTTCATGCGTCACGATCTCGCCGCGCGTGGGCACATGGCCCGCGAGGCGGAACACCAGGCCGCCCACGGTCTCGATCTCGGCCTCGCGTTCCTCGCGCGTGAGCACGGGGCCGACTTTTTCCTCAAAGGCGGCGACGGGGGTGCGGGCATCGACATCGAGCGTGCCGTCGGGGCGTTCGCGCACCATGCTCACGGTCGGTTCGTCATGCTCGTCGGAAATATCGCCCACGATGGTCTCGATCAGATCCTCGATGGTGACGAGGCCGTCGATGCCGCCGTACTCGTCAATGACGAGGGCAAGATGCACATGCCGCAGTCGCATCTGCAAAAGCAGGTCGAGCACGGGCAACTGGGGGGCGACCATGAGCGGCTGGCGCAGCAGCGGCTCCATGCGGAAGGCTTCCGACGTGCCGACATAGGCAATCAGGTCCTTCACATGGATCATGCCCACGATGTCATCAAGCTGGTCGCGATAGACCGGCATGCGGGAATGGTTTTCCCGCCGCATCATGGCCAGGGCCTCATCAAGGCTGATATCGACCGGCATCGCCACGATGTCGGCGCGTGGAATCATCACGTCATCCGCCGTGATGCCGCGCAGGCGCAGCACATTAGCCAGCAGCGCGCGCTCCTGCCGGTCGAGTTCGGAGGCGTGGGGATTGGCGTCATCCCCCGCCGCATCATCGGCTTCCTTGACCAGCGCGGCAATGGAATGGCGCAGCCCCGGTTCAGCGCGCCTGCGGCTGAACAGCGACAGGAATCCCTTGCCGCGCGATCCGGACGGAGGCTCCTCGTTGGCATCGGTTCCGGGGCGGCTCATGAGCGTGCCTCCCGGCTCACCATGCGGCCCGGCTTCCATGGGTTGGCAACGCCAAGGCCGGACAGGATGCGGGCTTCGAGCATTTCCATCTCGCGGGCCTCGCCGGGGTGGTGGTGGTCATATCCGGCCAGGTGCAGCACGCCATGTACCACCAGATGCGCCAGATGGGCGGCCATATCGCGCCCTGCCGCATGCGCCTCGCGCGACACGGTCTCAAAAGCGATGATGATGTCGCCGCCCCATATGCCGCCCGCGATCGGGTATTCGAATGTCAGGACATTGGTGGGCTTGTTGCGCCCGCGATGCTGCCAGTTCATGCGGGCCACCGTGCGGTCATCGGCCAGCACCACCGTGACCGGGCCGTGGCAGCCCGTGGCCATAAGCGTGGCGCGCGCCGCGCGGTCAACCACGCGGGCAGGGTGGGGGACGGCGCGGTTCCAGCGCCTGTCCGCCACCGTGACATCGGGGCCGTCAGGCCCGGCCTTCAGGGCGGCCTGCGTGGCCCGCCCTGCTGCGACCCCGCCCTTGTGGGCAGGGCCTGTGCTACTTCGAGGTTTCATCGTTCTCCTGCTGCGACCGGGCGCGGTGGGGGCGGCGTTCGGCCCCGGCACGCTGGTCGTATGCCTCCACTATACGCGCCACCAGCGGGTGGCGCACCACGTCACGCGATTCAAATCGCATCATGCCGATCCCGGGCAGGCCGTCTAGGGTATCGACCGCCTCCCGTAGGCCGGATGTCACGCCACGCGGCAGGTCAACCTGGCTCAGGTCGCCGGTAATGACCATGCGCGTGCCTTCACCCATGCGGGTGAGGAACATCTTCATCTGGGCAGGCGTGGTGTTCTGCGCCTCGTCCAGAATGACAAAACAGTGCGCCAGCGTGCGCCCGCGCATGAAGGCGAGGGGCGCGACCTCGATCTCGCCCGTGCCCATGCGCCGGATCACCTGATCGCCCGGCATCATGTCATGCAGGGCGTCATACAGCGGGCGGAGGTAGGGGTCGATCTTTTCCTTCAGGTCGCCAGGCAGGAAGCCCAGCCGCTCGCCTGCTTCCACCGCAGGCCGCGACAGCACGATGCGGTCAACCTGGCCCGCCTGCAGCATGGCCACGGCCTGGGCCACGGCAAGGTAGGTCTTGCCGGTGCCAGCCGGGCCGAGGCCAAACACCATTTCCTGCCGCGCGAGCATGGCCATGTATTCAGCTTGGCCAACCGAGCGCGGGGCCACGGGGCCGCGCCGGGTCATGATGGTGGGCAGGTCGGCAAGTGACGGGCCTGCCGGTGCCGTGGCGGTACGGGTGTCGGGCATGGGGGGCACTCCTCCCGTGACATGGCGTGGCGCGGGTGCGGAAAAGGCATGGGCGGCCAGCCGGATGGCGGTATCGACGGTGGCGGTATCGACTGCCTGCCCGGCTGTTGCGCGGCGGTAGAGTTCGGTTAGCGTGGCCTGTGTCAGTTCCACCCGCTGGGCCGCACCCGTAATGGCGATGCGGTTGCCCCGGCAGGCCAGCCGGACATCAAATCCACGTTCAAGATGCAGCAGGTGGCGGTCATGGTCGCCCACAAGCTGTGCCAGCAGCACGTTATCTTCAAACTGCATGGTCACGGTGCGGTCATTGGCCGCGGCCGTGCCACCGGGGGTACGCCGCCCGCCGCTGCGACGGGGGGCGTGGAGCGTGGATTGTGTCTGTTCTCTCAAGCCCTGTCTGTCTCCTCTGTCAGGATACCACCAAGCGAGTTGGTGTACCTGTGGCGGATATCCACATTGGCGATCTGGCCGATCAGGCTGTCCGGGCCTTCAACGCTCACGGCCTGCAGCCATGGGCTCTTGCCCGAAACCTGACCGGGCTTGCGCCCCCGGCCCGTAAAGAGCACGGGCACTACCTGGCCTATGGTTGCATCATTGAATGCATCCTGCTGCACGCGCAGCATGGCCTGGAGTTCCTGCAGACGGGCATCCTTCAAGTCCTCGGGCACATGCATGCCGGCACCTGCGGCGGGCGTGCCGGGGCGGGAGGAGTATTTGAAGGAATAGGCCTGCGCAAAGCCGATCTCGTCAATCAGGCGCATCGTGTCGGCAAAATCGGCATCCGTCTCGCCGGGATGGCCCACGATGAAATCAGATGACAGGGCAAGGTCGGGCCGCGCATCACGCAGGCGGGCCACGAGCGTGCGGTAGTCATCGGCCGTGTGGCCCCGGTTCATGGCGGCGAGCACCCGGTCGGAGCCGGACTGTACCGGCAGGTGCAGGAACGGCATGAGCTGCGGCAGGTCGCGATGGGCCGCAATCAGGTCATCCTCCATGTCGCGCGGGTGCGACGTGGTGTAGCGGATGCGCTCGATGCCCAGTTCCCCCGCCAGCACGCGGGCAAGGCGGGCAAGGCCCCAGGTGCGGCCATCGGGACCTTCACCATGATAGGCATTCACGTTCTGGCCCAAAAGCGTGATCTCGCGCACGCCGCCAGCCACGAGCCTGCGGGCCTCATCAAGCACGGCCTGCGCGGGCCGGCTGCTTTCCGCCCCGCGCGTGTAGGGCACGACGCAGAAGGAGCAGAATTTGTCGCATCCTTCCTGAATGGTGAGAAAGGCGGAGCCGCCCGCAGGGGTCGCGCGGTCGGCGGGCAGGAAGTCGAATTTCTGCTCGACGGGGAAATCGGTCTCGATCACCGCACCTGCCGCGCGGGCGGCGCGTGCCACCATCTCGGGCAGGCGGTGATAGGTCTGGGGGCCGAGCACGATATCGACATAGGGCGCGCGGGCCAGGATTTCCTTGCCCTCCGCCTGCGCCACGCAGCCTGCCACCGCAAGCACGGTGGCCGCACCCTGCTCGGCGCGCGCCTCCTTGACCTTGCGCAGGCGACCGAGTTCGGAGAACACCTTCTCCGCCGCGCGGTCGCGGATGTGGCAGGTGTTGAGGATGATCATGTCAGCCGCATCAGGCGTGCTCACGGCCCGGTAGCCGAGCGGGCGCAGCACGTCGGACATCCGCTCGCTGTCATACACGTTCATCTGGCAGCCCCATGTTATGACATGAAGCCCCCTGGTGGATGACATGCTGGCTTGTGGCGTGGCCACGCCGGGGCGGGGAGACAGGCTGTTCACGGGTCAGGTATCCTCAGGCATCATCGCGGGCACGCGCCCGCGCAACGGGGGCAAGACATCGGGCCTTGCCTGCGTGCGGTCAAGGGTCTTGCCGCCGATAAAGCCGGGAACACATGGTCTGCCCATCAACGCTCCTGGTGTGAAGGGTGAGGTGCCGGACACGGCCCCCTTGCCCGATTCAACCCGATCATGCCTGCGGGAATCGGGGGTATGTCAAGTCAGGAACGCGGGCGTGGAGACAGTTTGCAACATCCCCGGCGCGTTTTGCCCTTCAATGCGACAAATTCGGAACTTATTAAGGGAGAAGCGTTAATATCGGTTTGATCATGCATGGCGGGAATGGCAGACAATACCCTGTGGGCAACTGACCGCATGAAAGAAGACAGCAACAGGGGCAGCACCGTTTGACACGATTGCGTCATCTCCGCCTGGCAGCCAGTGCCAGGCGCGGGGCCGGTTATGTTAGCCTGTTTGCGGTCATGACGGTTCTGCTGCCGGGGCTGCCTGCGGCTTTTGCGGCTGATCCGCAGGACTACACCACGACCATCCGCCCCACCGGCAATGCCGACCTCGATGCAGCGCTCAAGGCGTCTTCCGACCTGCTTTCGCTCCAGAAAACGCAGGCCGTCAGCCCCTTTGCCCTGACCGGGCGCATCCACAACGATTATTCCCGCCTGATCAGCGCGCTGGAAAGCTACGGCTATTACGCGGGCAGCATTACCATCACCATAAGCGATGGCAGCCACAAGGGCGCCCCCTCCACCGATGGCGGGCAGGACGGGCGCGACCCCGACCTGCCGGAATGGATGCAGGCCCTGCCCGCGGGCCACAAGGCGCAGATCAGCATCACGGCCGCTACCGGCCCGCTATTTCGCATCGGCACGGTCACGCTCAACCCCGACAAGGGCGACGGTCCCATCCACCTCAACCCCACCGAGGCAGCAGCCTTTGGCATGAAGCCGGGTGCTGCAGCACAGGCCGAGGCCGTGCTGACGGCGGGGGCGGCACTCCAGACCGCGCTGACGGAGGAAGGCTACGCGTTGGCACATGTCAGCACCCCGCAGGCCTGGCTGCGGCCTGCAACCCATACGCTCGATATTGCCTATACGGTGCATCGTGGCCCGGTGGTGAACCTTGGCGCCTTTGCCTTTGGCGGGCTGCAGCGCACGCACCCGGCCTATATCGCGCGCAGGCTGACCATTGCACCGGGCGAGCTGTACCAGCCCTCGCGCATCGAGCGCGCCCGGCAGGACATTGCCTCGACGGGGCTGTTCTCCGATGTGCAGGTCAATCATGGGGATACCCTGGCCCCTGATGGCAGCATGCCGCTCGATTTCGGCTTTCATGAAGGCAAGCGCCACAGCGTGGGGGCCGAGGGCGGCTATTCAACCGATCTCGGTGGCCGCGCGGGTGTGACATGGACACATAACAACCTGTTTGGCAATGCCGAGCGGCTGCGGCTTACCGCGCTGATCACCGGGCTTGGCGGCTCGGCGGAGCAGGGGCTGGGCTATGATTTCTATGCCGACCTGATGAAGCCCGATTTCGGCTCGCGCCAGCAGAACCTCAGCGCCCGCCTCGAGGGCATCAAGCAGGAACTCTATTCCTACCGCCAGACCGCGCTGCTTGCGCGCATCGGCATCGTGCGCCACGTCAACCGGCACTGGAACGTGTCGTTTGGCGGGCAGATCGAGCAGGAACAGATCGAGCAGATGGGCACCACCAACAGCTATTTCATCCTCTCGGCGCCGCTCACCGCCAATTACGACGGCACGGGCGTGGACAACCCCATCACGCCCGCCACCCATGGCGTGCGCGTGGGGGCCAGCATCACGCCATCGGCCTCATTGACCGATGGCACCTCGTTCTTCGCCATCATGCAGGCCACGGTCTCGACCTATTTCGACCTCAGGCATTTTGGCCTGAGCCGCCCCGGCCGCAGCGTGCTGGCGTTTCGCGGCACCATTGGCAACGTGGAAGGCGCCTCGACCTTCGCCATTCCGCCCGATCAGCGGCTCTATGCCGGTGGCTCGGCCACGGTGCGCGGCTTCCGCTACCAGGGCGTTGGCCCGCAATTTGCCAATACGCGCTACGCCATTGGCGGCACGTCGATGGATGCGGGGTCGTTTGAATACCGCCAGCGCATATTGCAGAAATTCGGCGCGGTGGGCTTTATCGATGCAGGTCAGGTCACGGCGGACCGCACGCCCTTCCAGGGCACGGTGCGGGTGGGTGCCGGGGCCGGGGCGCGCTACTACACCCCCATTGGCCCGGTGCGGCTTGATGTGGCGGTGCCGCTCAACCGCCCCGCCAAAGGCGACAAGTGGGAGCTGTACGTGGGCCTGGGGGAGACATTCTGATGCCGCAAGCTACGCCATCCTCTCCCGCGCCGCGCACGGGGCGGCGCATTGCACGCGCCTGCGCGCTGGGCGTTGGCATTCCCTTCGGGCTGGTGGCCGCAGCACTGGCCATGGTGCTGGTGGCGGCCAATACCGGGGCGGGCCAGCGCGAGATCGAGCGCCGCCTGCCGGGGCTGACCGGGGGCAGCGTGCACCTGTCGGGGCTGGGGGGGCGCTTTCCAGATGCGCTGCATGTGCAGCATCTTGAACTTGATGATTACAAGGGCGCGTGGCTTTCGATCGATGACCTCCAGCTTGACTGGTCGCCCCTGCGGCTGCTCACGCGGCGGGCGGTCATCACCAACCTGTCCATGGCGCGGCTGGCCATTCCGCGCCTGAGCGAGGATGACCCCGCCCACCCGCCCAAGCCTGAAAAGCCCTCGAGCGGCAGCATCCACATGGGCGTGGATATCAGGGCGGTGCATGTGGCGCGGATCGATGTGGGCGCTGCCCTGGCGCAGGTTCCCGCCGCCTTCAGCCTCAATGGCCATGCCAGCCTGGCCGACATCGCCCCGGTGCTCGACCATTTCTCGGTGGCAACCCTGCCGCCAGCCGATATCGCGCTGAAGCTGGTCCGGCTCGACCATCCCGGTAGCCTCGACCTTGTAACCAGGCTGGGCAACAAGGGCGACGTGGTGCTCGACCTGCATGCAAGCGAAGGGGCGGATGGCTTCCTTGCCACGCTCAGCCATGTGCCCGCCCTGGCACCGCTTGACCTCTCGCTGGGGCTGCATGGCCCGCGCGCGAACACGCAACTCGCACTTGCGCTGACTACGGGGGACATTCATGCCAACGCGCACGGGCAGCTCGGGCTGCTTGACCACCATATGGCGCTGGATGTCGCAGCCCATAGCGGCGCTGTAACGGCAACGGGCGGCACGGGCTGGCAGGGCGCGGACCTTGCCGCCAGGCTGGGTGGCACGCTCGACCGCCCCACGGGCAACGGCACGCTCGACATTGACCGCCTGACCTATAACGACACCAGTTTCACCAACCTGCATATGGTGGCCGACGGGCTGAGCGCCCCGGTTGCGGGCCAGCCGGAACACGCGGCGGTGCATGCCACCGTCACGGGCCTGCGCATTCCCGGCAGTCAGCCCATGCTGTTTGCCGCCGATCCGCTGAAACTTGATGTGCTGTGGCGGCCTGACGCGCCAAAGGGGCCGGTTGAACTTGCGCTGTCCCACCCGCTGGCGCAGGTGACCGGGCAGGCCACCACCACGCAGCCGATTGCCGCCACCTTCCATGCCGACCTGCCCGACCTTGCCCCGCTGGCAGCAGCAGGCGGCACGGACCTGCATGGCCATGCAGGCCTTGATGGCAGCGTAAGCCTGCCCGCAAAGGGGCAGGACGGGCAGTTCGGCCTCGAGAGTCAGATCGTGCTTGATGGTGGCCTGCCGGCGGCGGTCGGACTGGTGGGTGATAAAGGGCATGTGAGCATTGCGGGCACGATTACGCCGGGCGGGAAGGGGGGTGATACAATCCGCTTCACCACGTTGCAGGCGCAGGGCCGTACCCTGCAGCTTGATGCCACGCCGACCCGGATCGTAACCGGCACGCCGCTCAATGTGGATGCCACGGCGCACCTGGCCCTGTCGGACCTGCATGCGCTGGCGCCCACGCTCAAGGGGCACATGCAGGCCGACCTGCATGCGGCGGGGCCGGTCAATGACCTCATGGCCAGCCTGAAAACCCAGGCCAGCATCGCGGCCAGCAACACGGCGGCGGGCGATGTGCAGGCCAGCCTGACCATGGCGCACCTGCCGCAGGTCAGGCAGGGGGAACTTGCCATTTTCGGCACGGTGGACCGCGCCCCCATACAGGTCAGCGCCCATCTCGACAGCAATGCCGATAACAGCCGCCACCTGCAGATTGCCCAGTTGGGCTGGAAGAGCCTTGGCGGCACGGCAGACATGACGCTGCCCGATGGCCACAAGGTGCCAACCGGCATGCTTGATGTGCACATGACCCGCCTGGCCGACCTGCATGACCTGACGGGCCAGGACATCAGCGGCCATGTCGCCGCCACCCTGCGCACCACCAGCGCCACGGCCACGACGCCTGCAGCACTGGCGGTGAATGTGGATGGCGCGCTTAATGCCGCCATCGGCCGCATCGACCGGGTGGTGCTCAAGGGTCATGTGCTCGACCCTACGGGCAATGCGCCTACGACCGACCTCGACCTTGCAGTGGATAACGCCCATTTCCGCGATATGGGGGGGCGGGCGCATGTCACGGCAAAGGGGCCGCTTGCGGGGCTGGACGTCAATGCCCAGTCCACGCTCGATACGCCCTGGACCGGCCCCGCCACGCTGGATACGGCGCTGGTGGCCAATATCAGCGGGCAGTCGGTGAATGTACGCCGCCTTGTGGCACAGGCGCGCGGCGAGCAGGTGCGCCTGGATGGCCCGGTCAGCGTGGCGTATGGCAAGGAGATCGCGCTCGACCATCTGCGCGTCAGCCTCACGCCGCCGCGCGGGCAGGCGGGCAGTGTTGAGGCCAGCGGCAAGGTCAGTCCGGCGCTTGACCTGCATGTGGCGATCAACCGCCTCTCGCCAGACCTGGTGGCTCCCTTCGTGCCCACGCTGCACGCGCAGGGCCAGCTTTCGGCCGAGGCCCGGCTGACTGGCACGCCCGCCAGCCCCACGGGCAAGGTCACCCTGCACGGCACGGACCTCAGATACCACACCGATTATACCGCCTCGCTCGCGCCAGCCTCGATCGAGGCCACGGCCAACCTCAATGCAGGTATGGCGCGGGTCGATGCGCAGATCGAGGCGGGGCCGCAGGTCAATCTGGGGCTGCATGGCACGGCGCCGGTCAATAAGGCCGGGCAGATCACCCTGCAGGCCGATGGCAGGGTGGATCTTGCGGTGGCTAATGCCTATCTGGGCGCGCAGGGCATGCAGGCGGGGGGCAACCTGCAGGTGGCGCTGGGCGTGCGCGGCACCCCGGCCCAGCCCCGGCTCAATGGCACGCTCAGCCTGAGCAATGGCCTGTTCCATGACTTTGGCGAGGGCATACAGCTTTCGGGCATGCAGGGCACGGTCAATGCCATGGGCGACAGGCTGGTCATCGCCACACTCACCGCGCAGGCGGGCAAGGGCAGTATCGCGGCCTCGGGCAGTTATGGTGTGCTCCAGCCCGGCCAGCCGATCGACCTGCATATCCATGCCGATAATGCCCGCCCGCTGGCCAGCGACCTGATTACCGCAACACTCAATGGCGACCTTGGCATAAAGGGGCAGCTTTCGAGCCGGATCGACGCGACCGGCAACATCACGCTCAAGCGGGTGGACATCAACATTCCCGATTCCCTGCCCAGTTCGGTCGCCCATCTGGATGTCATCCGGCCCGAGGATGAGAAAAATCAGGACAGAACAGCCAAGGCCGCCCCGCTGGTGGTCGGGCTGGGGCTGGATGTGACCTCGCCGGGGCAGTTCTACGTGCGCGGGCACGGCCTGAACACGGAAATGCACGGCCATGTCCACGCAGGCGGTACCGCAACCGCGCCGGTGATGACGGGTGCGTTCTCGCTGGTAAAGGGCGGGTTCTCGCTCGGCGGTATCTCGCTCGATTTCAGCAAGGGGCAGGTGGGGTTCAATGGCATGGGCGTGACGCATGCCATCGACCCGACGCTGGATTTCGTGGCCGAGCGCAGCACCAATGATGGCACCGCCCGGCTGAACGTGGGCGGCTATGCCAGCGCGCCCAAGATCACTTTCTCGTCCTCGCCGCCGCTCTCGCAGGACCAGATTCTGGCCATTCTGCTGTTCGGCACCGATACGCAGTCGCTCTCGCCCACGCAGATGGCCTCCATCGCCGCAGCCGTGGCCAGTGTCAGCGGTGGTTCCGCCTTTGACCCGCTGGGCATGGTGCGCAAGACGCTGCATCTGGACCGGTTGCAGATGAGCAGCTCCTCCAACGGCTCGGGCGGCAACGATACTGGGGCCATCGAGGCAGGCAAATATGTCATGCGCGGGGTGTATGTGGGGGCCAAGCAGGCCACATCGGGCTCAGGCACGCAGGCGCAGGTGCAGGTTGACCTGACCAAGCGGCTCAAGATCAACACTACCGTGGGCACGGGCGGCAACGTGACCGGCTTCACCACGCCGGAAAATGATCCGGGCAGCAGTATCGGCCTGCTGTACCAGTTCAAATACTGACCGGCTGAAAGCAAGGGCCGATCCGGAAAAAGCAGCCCCAAAACAAAACCGCTGGCACGGGGCCAGCGGTGTCTTGTCGGTTTGGTGGGGATGGGGCGGGATCAGGCCGCCTTCATCACCTCGGTCAGGTTTTCCAGCACTTCGGTCGGCTCCTTGCCTTCGAGCACGGCCACCTCGGCCACGAAGCGTTCCTGGGCGGCCTCGAACAGCTTGCGCTCGCTGAAGCTGCCATCAAGGCTGTCGACATTGCGGCGCAGGTCGCGCAGCACTTCGGCAATCTGTACGAGGTCGCCGGAGTTGATCTTTTCCTGATAGGCCACGGCGCGGCGGGCCCACATGCCACGGCTGACATGGGGCTTGCCCTTGATGATGGCCATCGCCTTGTCCACGATCTCGCGCGAGACGATCTTGCGCAGGCCCGACTTGCGTGCCTTCGAGAGCGGGATGCGCAGCGTCATCTGGTTGCCGGGGAACGAGATCTGGATCATTTCCAGCTTCGTGCCCGCGATTTCGTCGACCCCGATCCGGTCAACGCGGCCCACGCCATGCGCGGCGTAGACGATGGCATCGCCCTCGCGGAACGGATCTTCATCTTTTACAGCCGTGCTGGACTTGGCCTCGGCTGCCGTGGTCGCGGCGGCGGTCCGCGCCATGGCATCGGTCACAGTGCCCTTCTGGGTGGTTCTGAACATGCTCATGTCCACCCTATAGCATAAATTGCGCCTGCTGTCTTGAGGCGCTTGCACGGTGGCGTGTCAGCCCTGTATGCCCCTGACAGGCGTGAGCGGCGGCGGGGCAGGCAACCCGCAGGACTGCATGAGGTCGATCTCGATGGTGCGCGATATGGTCAGCATCGGCATGCCGTGCGGCGTTGAGCCAAAGGGGTCCTGCAGGTCGCTGCCGACCTTGTCGAGAGCCACGAACAGAACCCCCACGAGCGATGAACCGAGCGGCGTGATCCACCCCAGCGTCTGCACCATGGAAAGCGGCAGGATGATGCAGAACACCGCCGCCACGACCTTGGGCAGCACCGAGAACTGGATGGCCAGTGGCGTGTTGCGGATGCGCTCGAGCCCGCCCTGCGCGTTGCTCATGTCGGACAGGATACGGTCGATCTGGCCCTGCAATGCGCCATCAATATTCATCCTGCGGCATTCCGCATCCACCCGCAGCCCGATCTGGAACAGGATGGCAGCGGGGATGTTGGCGCGGCCTTCGATGCCGGGCTTCATCGAATCAGGCAAAAGGCGCATGACGTCCTGCAGGTCATCAAGCCGGCCGAGTGCGCTGCGCAGCGCGTAGGGGTAGGCGGCCATGGCGCAGGCCAGGTCCGGGCAGCCACGCAGGATGGTGCCTGCCTGCCGCGCAAACGAGCGGCTGTTATTGGTCACGGCCCCCCACAGGGTGCGCCCCTCCCACCAGCGGTTATAGGCGGTGTTGTTGCGAAAGCTCATGAACAGCACCAGCGCCGAGCCGATGAGCGATATGGGCAGGGTGGGCTGCTCCATCCATTCCTGATGGAAGATCTGGAACATCATGACCACGACCACATCCCACGCACATAGCAGCACAAGCGAGAGCAGGCTCTCGCGCATGAGGATCCACAAACCGATTTTGCGATTGATGACCATATGGTGTTCCTGGAACGGTTGAAAAAAGCGGGGCGCCGCGGCCAGCCCCGCTTTCGCGCTTATCACATCCTGCCCGGGCCATGGCAGCGCGGCATGGCGCGTGGCATCATTTGTCACTCAAAGAGCTTAACGCTTTCCTGACCGGGCAACATTGACGCATCCGTCCATGAGGCCCTTAATCGTTGCAAACTGGTACGGGCCCCGGCCCGCAACGCATGCAAGGAGAGACTGGTCATGGATGTAAGGGCCGCCGTTGCCTTTGAGGCAGGCAAACCGCTTGAAATCGAGACCGTGCAGCTCGAAGGTCCGCGTGAGGGCGAGGTGCTGGTGGAAATCATGGCTACCGGCCTGTGCCACACCGACAAGTTCACCCTTTCGGGTGCTGACCCGGAGGGGCTGTTCCCCGCCATCCTTGGCCATGAAGGGGCAGGGGTGGTGCGTGAGGTGGGCCCCGGCGTGCGGCACCTTAAGCCCGGTGATCACGTAATCCCGCTCTACACGCCGGAATGCCGGGAGTGTAAATCCTGCCTGTCGCGCAAGACCAACCTGTGCACGGCCATCCGCTCGACACAGGGCAAGGGGCTGATGCCTGATGGCACGTCGCGCTTTTCGTTCAGGGGGCAGCCGATCCATCACTACATGGGCTGCTCCACCTTTGCCAACTTCACCGTCCTGCCCGAGATAGCACTCGCCAAGATCCGGCCCGATGCCCCGTTTGACAAGGTGTTCTACATCGGCTGCGGCGTGACCACCGGCATTGGTGCCGTGCTGTTTACCGCCAAGGTCGAGGCCGGGGCCACGGTGGCCGTGTTCGGGCTGGGTGGCATCGGGCTGAACGTGATCCAGGGCGCGAAGATGGTGGGTGCCGAGCGCATCATCGGCATCGACATCAACCCCGAACGCGAGGCCATTGGCCGCAAATTCGGCATGACCGATTTCATCAACCCCAGGGACCTCGGCCCGGATGGCGATCTTGTTGGCCATATCGTGGAACTGACCGGGGGCGGGGTGGATTACTCGTTCGAATGCGTGGGCAACCCCACGCTCATGCGCCAGGCGCTGGAATGCGCGCATCGGGGATGGGGGGTTTCCACCATCATCGGCGTGGCAGGCGCGGGGCAGGAGATCAGCACGCGTCCCTTCCAGCTCGTGACCGGGCGGCGGTGGATCGGCTCGGCCTTTGGTGGCGCGCGTGGGCGTACCGACGTGCCGCGCATCGTGGACTGGTTCATGGAGAACCGCATCGACATTGACAGCCTAATCACCCACAGGCTGCCGCTCGAGCGCATCAATGAAGGCTTTGACATGATGGCTAAGGGCGAGAGCATCCGCACCGTTGTCGAGTTCTGATCCATGGGCCAGATCACAACGCTTGAGGAACACGCAAGCTGCGACGGGCGGGTTGGCTTTTACAGCCACCCTTCCACCGCGCTGGGGCTGGAGGCGCGTTTTGGCGTGTTCCTGCCCGCCCGGGCGCTGGCAGGCGAGAAGGTGCCGGTTGTATTCGTGCTGGCGGGCCTGACCTGCACGCAGGAGACCTTCCTCATCAAATCCAACGCCGTGCGCTTTGCCGCCCGGCACGGGCTGGCGCTGGTTGCTCCCGATACCTCGCCGCGCGGTGCCGCCGTGCCGGGCGAGGACGCGGCATACGACCTTGGCACCGGTGCCGGTTTTTACCTTGATGCCACCACGCCCGCGTGGCGGGCGCATTACCGCATGGGCAGTTACATCGATACGGAACTGCCGCAACTGGTGCAGGACCATTTTGCCATTGATGGCGCGCGGCGTGGCATCATGGGGCACTCCATGGGCGGGCATGGCGCGCTTGTGCATGCGCTCACGGCCCCGCAGGCATGGAAATCCGTTTCGGCCTTTGCGCCGATCTGTCATCCCACCATCGTGCCATGGGGCGAGAAGGCGTTTGCCGCCTATCTTGGCCCCGACCGCAAGGCCTGGGCGCGGCATGATGCAACGCTGTTGCTTGAAGCGGGCCATACCCACCCCACCACCATCCTGATCGATCAGGGGGAGGCGGACCAGTTCCTGCACAACCAGCTCAGGCCCGACCTGCTGCATACGGCGGCAGGTGCTGCGGGACAGGGGCTACAACTGCGCGAGCATGCAGGGTATGACCACTCCTACTGGTTCATCCAGTCCTTCATTGCTGACCATATCAACCATCATGCTGCAATCCTGAATGCGACGTAATCGGAACGGCATGAGAGATTGCAAATAATGCGTTGATAAAAGTTTTCGGGTGCAGCCTTTTTTAAGAAAAAGGCTGCATTATTCTAAAGCTTTTTAATTATTCGCCCATCAGGTGCAGCACGATCTCGCGTCGGTGGGGGCGGGCGCGGTGCTCGAACAGGTATAATCCCTGCCATGTGCCCAGTACCGGCCTGCCACTGGCCACAGGGATTGAAAGCTGCGTGTTGGTGAGCATGGCGCGCAGATGGGCGGGCATGTCATCCGGGCCTTCATCATCATGGATGTAGCGACCGGGCTGCTCGGGCACCAGCGCCTCGAAATACCGCTCGATATCCGTACGCACGGTCGGGTCGGCATTTTCCTGCACACATAGCGAGGCAGAGGTGTGGCGGCACCACAGGGTGAGCAGGCCGGTTTCAATCCCGCTCTGCCGCACCCATGCCAGCACCGGCCGGTCGATCGGAACCAGCCCCTTGCCATGCGTGCTTACCTGAAGGCTGTGCAGTTCCTGGCGCATGGGGCGGTTCCTTTCGGGTCTATTTCAGGAAGCCGATCAGTTTTTCGGCTTCCGATACGATGGGCTCGGCAATGACGCGGGCCCGGTTGGCCCCTTCGCGCAGGGTGTCGCACAGAAAGCCGGGTTCTTTGAGCAGCCGCTCCGTCTCGGTAGCGATGGGACAGACCGCGCCCACCACTACCTCGGTCAGCGCCGCCTTGAACGGACCAAAGCCCTGGCCGCCAAACTGCCTGAGCACATCGGCAGTCGTAAGCCCGGAAAGTGTTGCGTAGATGGTTACCAGATTGCGGGCCTCGGGCCGGTTTTCAAGGCCTGCTTCCTCCGATGGCAGGGCCTCGGAATCGCTTTTGGCACGCTTGATCTTGTTGGCAATGGTATCGGCGTCATCCGTCATCTCGATCCGGCTCTGGGCGGAGGGATCGGATTTGGACATTTTCTTGGTGCCGTCGCGCAGGCTCATCACGCGCGCGCCCTGCGGCGGAATGAGGGCCTCGACCTGCGGGAAGAATTCAACCCCGTAATCATGGTTGAATTTCTGGGCAATGTCGTTGGTCAGCTCAAGGTGCTGCTTCTGGTCCTCGCCCACCGGCACGGCGGTAGCCTTGTAGGCCAGGATATCGGCTGCCATCAGGTCGGGATAGACATAAAGCCCGGCGGAATGCTTCTCGCGGTCCTTGCCTGCCTTGTCCTTGAACTGGGTCATGCGGTTGAGCCAGCCCAGACGCGCGACACAGTTGAAGATCCACCCCAGCCGGGCATGCGCGCTGACAGCGGACTGGTTGAACAGGATATGCTTTTGCACATCAATGCCCGAGGCCAGCAGCACGGCGGTCTGGGCCAGTGTCTGCTGGCGCAGGGTGGCGGGGTCCTGCCAGGTGGTGATGGCGTGCATGTCCACCAGGCAGAAAATGCAGTCATGGTCGCGCTGGAGCGCAACCCAGTTGCGGATCGCGCCAAGGTAGTTGCCAAGCTGCGGGATACCGGTCGGCTGAATGCCGGAAAACAGGCGTTGCATAAAAGTATTTTCCGTTTTTTTGCCCGCGCTGGTCAAGGTGCGCGGTGGTCAGGGCAGGGGATGGATCGCATCAAGGTGGCGGCGTTCATCGGCCACCATGCTGCTGCTCAGGGGGTGGGCGCGCTCACGGGCAACCTCGGCTGCGGTAAAGACCGGGGCAGGGTGCGTGTCGCCGCGCGTAGCCAGATAGCTCAGGATGGAGGCGATCTCCTCATCCGACAGATGGGCGCGAAACGATGGCATGAAGAAGTTGTAGGGCACGCCATCGATCTTTAGCGGCCCATTCAGCCCGTTCAGCAACACATGCATGAGGTACTGCCTGCCCTCGGGCGAGGTGGCGATCCTGTCCACGCGGCCGGTTATGGGCGGGATCTCGCCCTTCAGCCCTTCACCGCCATGGTGGCAGATGCCGCAATTGGTGCGGTAGCGCGCATAGCCTTCCTGCCCGTGGCGCGTGCAGGCGGCGAGCAGCGCCACGCCAGCAAGCAGGCAGCCCCCGCGCAGTACGGATGCCATGCGTCCGGTTGCAATACCCATGTCGGTTGTCCGGTTCCTGTCCCATCATGTGAAAAGAGCCACCCACCCGGCGGATGAATGGCTCTTTCAGGGCTTAGCGGCCGCCGGGCGAGACGCCGAGCAGCTGGATCTTGAAAATCAGCGGGCTGTCCGGCTGGATGATGCCCATTGACTTGTGGCCATAGCCAAGCTCGGGCGGCACGTACAGCATCCACGTATCGCCCACATGCATCTTGGGCACGGCTTCCTGCCAGCCCTTGATCACCATTTCCAGCGGCATCTGCATATACGCGCCGTGGCCATGCTGGTCGGAGCTGTCAAAGATGCCGCCATCGGGCAGGCGGCCTTCATAGATCACCATCACGCTGTCATTGATGGTGGGCTGCGCCCCGTCCTTCGGGCCGGACTGGAGCACCTTGTAGGCCAGTCCGTCAGGCAGGGTCTGGACACCGGGCTGCTTGCGCACGTTGTCCATGAACTGCGCCGGGGTCAGTTCCGGCTGGTCATCCTTGTTTCCACCACAAGCTGCAAGCGGCAGCGCCACCACGGCTGCGGCAAGAAGGGGAATGACACGGGAAAAGCGTTTCATGACACCTCGGCAGGCTGTTGAAGGGATGAAGGAGGGGCGCAGGTGATCAGAGCGCGCCGCCACGGCGGCCGATCTTGGCACCAAGCCGCAGGCGCAGCGCGTTGAGCTTGATGAAGCCCTGCGCATCGGCCTGGTTGTAAGCACCCTGATCATCCTCAAAGGTGACGACGCGGGTGTCATACAGGCTGTTGGGGCTTTCACGGCCCACGCAGATCACGTTGCCCTTGTACAGCTTGAGCCGCACGCGACCGCTGACAGAGTGCTGGCTGCGGTCGATCAGTGCCTGCAGCATGTGGCGCTCGGGCGAGAACCACAGGCCGTTATAGATCACCTCGGCATAGCGCGGCATCAGGCTGTCCTTGAGGTGCATGGCCTCGCGGTCGAGCGTGATGCTCTCGATGCTGCGGTGCGCGGTCAGCAGGATCGTGCCGCCCGGCGTCTCGTAAATGCCGCGCGACTTCATGCCCACGAAGCGGTTTTCCACCAGGTCGAGGCGACCGATGCCGTTGTCGCGGCCGAGTTCGTTCAGGCGCGTGAGCAGCGTTGCGGGCGACATGGCCACGCCATTGATGGCCACCGGGTCGCCGGACACGAAATCGATGGTGATCTCGGTTGCCTTGTCAGGCGCTGCCTCGGGCGAGATGGTACGCTGGAACACGATCTCATCGGGGCCGACGGCCGGGTCTTCAAGCAGCTTGCCTTCGGATGACGAGTGCAGCAGGTTCGCATCGACCGAGAAGGGGGCCTCGCCGCGCTTGTCCTTGGCGATGGGGATCTGATGCTCTTCGGCGAAGGAAAGCAGGCGCGTGCGCGAGGTCAGATCCCATTCGCGCCACGGGGCAATGACGGTGATGTCGGGCTTGAGCGCGTAATAGGCCAGCTCGAAGCGCACCTGGTCGTTGCCCTTGCCGGTGGCGCCATGGGCTACGGCATCGGCGCCGACCTGTTCGGCAATCTCGATCTGGCGCTGGGCGATCAGCGGGCGGGCGATGGAGGTGCCCAGCAGGTACTGCCCCTCATACAGCGCATTGGCGCGGAACATGGGGAAGACGAAATCCTTGACGAAGGTCTCGCGCAGGTCCTCGACGAAGATTTCCTTCACGCCAAACATCTCGGCCTTGCGGCGGGCGGGTTCGAGTTCCTCGCCCTGGCCGAGATCGGCGGTGAAGGTCACGACTTCACAGTTATAGGTGGTCTGCAGCCAGCGCAGAATCACGGAAGTATCAAGACCGCCCGAATACGCGAGAACGACCTTTTTGACACCCTTGGCGGTCATGGGAGAAGGCTCCTGTCGACAAAACTTGGACAATACTTTGCCGGGAAAACCGGCGGCCTGCCCTCCTAGCACCCCAAGCTGCGGGCGACCAGAAGCGAAAGGCGGATTTTTACCTCATTCCACCGGATCGGGCGCACTTTCAGGGCGGCCCGCGCGGCGCAGGCGCTGGCTTTCGGTGCGCAACTGCCCGCAGGCGGCCAGAATATCGCGCCCGCGCGGCATGCGGATGGGCGAGGCGAAGCCCGCATCCATCACGATATTCGCAAACTTCTCAAGCTGCTCGCGCGTCGAGGGTCTGTAGCTGCTGCCCGGCCACGGGTTGAACGGGATCAGGTTGACCTTGGCCGGAATGCCCGAGATCAGCCGCACGAGTTCACGTGCATCGGCCTCGCTGTCATTGATACCGCGCAGCATGATGTATTCAAACGTGATGCGCCGTGCATTGCTGGCAGCGGGGTAGCGGCGGCAGGCGGCAATGACGTCCCTGATGGGGTATTTGCGGTTCAGCGGTACTATCTCGTCGCGCAGGTCATCGCGCACCGCGTGTAGTGACACGGCAAGGTTGATGCCAAGCTCGGCACCGCATTGGTCCATCATCGGCACCACGCCGGAGGTGGAAAGCGTAATGCGCCGGCGTGACAGGCCAATGCCCTCGCCATCCATGATGATGCGCATCGCCTTGGCCACGTTATCGTAATTGTAGAGCGGCTCGCCCATGCCCATCAGCACGATGGTCGAGAGCAGGCGCGGCGTGTCGCCCTTGGGGCTGGGCCATTCGCCATAGCTGTCGCGCGCGGCCATGAACTGGCCCACGATCTCGGCAGCGCCAAGGTTGCGCACCAGCGCCTGCGTGCCGGTATGGCAGAAGGTGCAGGACAGCGTGCAGCCCACCTGCGAGGAAATGCATACCGCACCGCGATCTTCCTGCCGGTCGGGGATATAGACGGTTTCCGCCTCCTGCCCGTCACGGAAGCGGAAGAGGAACTTGCGCGTGGAATCCTGCGAGGTCTGCTCCGTCACCACGTCGGGGCGACCGACAACAAAGCGCTCGGCCAGCTTTTCCTGCAGGGGGCGGGCGATGGAACTCATGCGCGAGAAATCGGTGGCACCCTGGTGGTAGATCCAGTGCCACAACTGCTTGGTGCGGAATGGCTTTTCGCCAATTTCGACCATGATCTCGGTCAGTTCCTCACGCGACAGGCCCACAAGGTCGCGCCTGCCATCGGGCAGGGCAGCAGTCGGCGGCGCGAACTGGGCGGATTTGGCCCGGATGCGCGTGCGCTCCGCATCATCAAGGAGCGAGGCCGCGGTCCCGTCACGTAACCGGGAAGGAGAAGTTGCGGGGGCTGCGGACATACCGGGGCTGCCTCTGTTTTTCATGTCATGCGTAAGGGGAGCGGCGTTGCATGCCGCTCTTCAGGTCTGTGTATCACAGCCGGGGTCGTGGATGCGACTGCCGATCAGCTGTCCTTGCGGGCCGCGATCAGGAATTCCCGGTTGCCTTCCGGCCCGGTAATGGGGCTGGCATCAATGCCTAGCACGCGCCAGCCCGGCAGGTCTGCCCACCAGTCGCGTATCATCGCGCACACGGCCTCATGCACCGCCGGGTCGCGCACCACGCCCTTGGGGCCGACCGCATCGCGCCCGGCCTCGAACTGCGGCTTGATCAGCGCGATGGCCCAGGCGCCGGGCACGCACAGGTCAAGCCCTGCCGGCAGCACCGTGCGCAGGCCAATGAAGCTGGCATCGCACACCAGCGCATCAATCGGGTCGGGGATGATCGTGGCATCAAGCGCGCGGGCATTGCATTTTTCCAGCACCACGACCTGCTCGGTGTTGCTGCGCAGCTTCCATGCCAGTTGGCCATGGCCAACATCGACCGCATAGACCTTTTTGGCCCCTTCATGCAGCAGCACATCAGTAAAGCCGCCGGTCGAGGCGCCTACGTCAAGGCAGGTCAGCCCCGCAGGCGAGAGGCCGAAATGTTCCAGCCCGTGCGCCAGCTTGATCCCCCCGCGCGAGACCCACGGGTGGTCCTGCCCCTTGAGCGCAAGTGGCGCATCTTCGGGCAACTGGTCGCCCGCCTTGGCAATGCGCCGGTCAGATGTATAGACCAGCCCCGCCATGATAAGCGCCTGCGCCCGGGTGCGGCTTTCCACCAGCCCCCGGTCCACCAGCATCTGGTCAACGCGTCGTTTTGCCATGAGCGGTGCTACCCCGACCGGCCCGCTGCTCAGGCCATCTGCCGTGACTGCGGCACGCCAAGGGCGGAGAGCGCGGTTGCCACGATGGCGGGCGCATCCAGCCCGGCCTCATGGTACTGGGCCTCCTGGCTGTTATGGTCGATGAAGCGGTCAGGCAGGGTCATGGGGCGGAAGCGCACGCGGTCGAGCAGGCCGGTTTTGGCCAGATGCGTCATGACAAAGCTTGCAAATCCGCCAACCGAGCCTTCCTCGATGGTGATCAGCACCGCATGGTTGCGCGCCAGCTGCTCGATCAGCGCGGTATCGAGCGGCTTGGCGAAGCGGGCATCGGCCACGGTGGGGGCCAGCCCCTGGGCGGCCAGCATGTCAGCGGCCTTCAGCGCATCGGCCAGCCTTGGCCCGAGCGAGAGGATGGCGATGCCGCCCTGCTCGGGGCCGGACTGGCGCGCCATTTCACGCACGATTCGCCCGCGCCCGATCTCGATGATCTGGCCCGCCGCCGGCAGGTCCAGCCCCAGCCCCGCACCGCGCGGGTAGCGCAGGCCAACCGGGCCTTCGTCAAACGCGATCGAGGTCGCGGTCATGTTCAGCAGTTCAAGCTCGTCGCTTGGCGCCATGAGCGTGATGCCGGGCAGGCAGCCCAGATAGGCGATGTCGAACGCACCGGCATGGGTCGCGCCATCGGCGCCGACCAGCCCCGCACGGTCGATGGCGAAGCGCACCGGCAGCTTCTGCAGCACCACGTCATGCATCACCTGATCATAGGCGCGCTGCAGGAAGGTGGAATAGATGGCGCAGAACGGGCGCAGCCCTTCGGTCGCCATGCCGGCAGCAAAGGTCACGGCATGCTGCTCGGCAATGCCGACATCAAAGAAGCGGTCGGGATAGGCCCTGGCGAACTTGTCGAGCCCGGTGCCCGACGGCATGGCGGCAGTGATGGTGACGATTTTGTCGTCAGTCGCCGCCTGGCGGACGAGTTCTTTCGCAAACACCGAAGTGTAGCTCGGCGGGCCGGACGGGCCTTTCTTCTGCTCGCCGGTGACCACATTGAACTTGGAGACGGCGTGATACTTGTCACCCGCCGATTCGGCCGGGCTGTAGCCATGGCCCTTCTCGGTGATGACATGCAGCAGCACGGGGCCGACATCCTCGGCATCACGCAGGTTGCGCAGGATGTGGACGAGCTGGTTCATGTCATGCCCATCAACGGGGCCGACATAATAGAAGCCGAGTTCCTCGAACAGCGTGCCGCCGGTCATGATGCCGCGCGCGTATTCATCGGCCTTCTTGGCCGTGCGCTCGAGCCGGCCGGGCAGGCGCTTGGCCATCTTGGCGGCGAGTTCACGCAAACTCAGGAACTTGCGCGAGGACATCAGCCGCGACAGGTAGCTCGACATGGCACCCACGGGGGGTGCGATCGACATCTCGTTGTCGTTGAGCACCACGATCAGGCGCTCTGCACCCGGGCCGCAATGCGAGGCGTTGTTCATCGCCTCATACGCCATGCCCGCCGAGATCGAGCCATCGCCGATCACCGCAATCACGTTGCGTTCACGGTAGGAGGGGTCTTCCTCCGCGCGCAGGTGGTGGGCGACGGCCATGCCGAGGCCGGCGGAAATGGAGGTGGAGGAGTGGGCCGCGCCAAACGGGTCGTATTCGCTCTCGCTGCGGCGCGTAAAGCCCGAAAGCCCGCCCGGCTGGCGCAGGGTGCGGATGCGCTCGCGCCGCCCGGTCAGGATCTTGTGGGGGTAGGTCTGGTGGCCCACATCCCAGATCACGCGGTCGGCGGGCGTGTCGAACACGGCATGGAGTGCGACCGTGAGTTCAACCACGCCGAGCGACGCGCCAAGATGGCCGCCGGTGGTGGACACGGTATCGATCGTTTCCGACCGCAGTTCCTCCGCAAGCTGCTTGAGCTGCTCGACCGAGAGGTTGCGCATGTCGTGCGGCCACTGCACCCGGTCAAGCTGGGCGTAGCGCCCAAGGGTAGGGATGGTGGAGGACGTGTTGCTCTCGCTCATGTCGATCAGTTCCTGCGCTCGACCACGTAATGCACCAGGTCGCGCAGGCGATCCGCCTCGGGCCCGAAGATGTCGATATGGGATTCAGCCTGTTCGGCCACGCGCCGCGCCTCGCGCGCGGCCCCTTCAACGCCGAGCAGGGCGACATAGGTGGACTTGCCCGCTGCCTCGTCCTTGCCTGCGGTCTTGCCGAGTTCCTCGGCGCTGGCGGTGGCGTCGAGCACGTCATCGGCAATCTGGAAGGCAGCGCCAAGGTCGCGGCCATAGGCCGAGATGCGCCTGCGCACGTCATCGCTGGCCTGGCCAAGGATGGCTCCGGCCTCGGCGGCATAACGGATCAGGCAGCCGGTTTTCAGCGCATGCAGGCGGGCGACTTCCTCAAGCGAAAGGGCGCGGCCTTCGCCTTCCATGTCGATCATCTGGCCGCCCACCATGCCGGCAGCGCCAGAGGCATCGGCCAGCGCGCGCACGAGGTTGATGCGCACTTCGGCTGAGGCATGCGTCAGCGGATTGGCAAGGATGTCGAACGACATGGTCTGCAGCGCGTCGCCGGCGAGGATGGCGGTGGCCTCATCAAACTTGCGGTGGGTGGAAGGCTGGCCCCGGCGCAGGTCATCATCATCCATGGCGGGCAGGTCGTCATGCACCAGTGAGTAGGCATGCAGCATCTCGACCGAGGCCGCGACACGGTCAGCCGCGTCAGTGCCGGCCTTGAACAGGCTGGCCACTTCGGCCACCAGGTAACCACGCAGGCGCTTGCCACCGCCCAGGGTGGCATAGCGCATGGCATCGATCAGGCGGGCCTCGCCGCCTTCCACGCGCGGGAGCAGGCGGTCGATCATCGCCTCGATGGCGGTGGCGCGCGCGGACATGGATGCACGCAGACGGACCATGCGATCCGTTCCGTCTGTTTGGGACGAGGGTGCTGTTGTTTGGCTCATCTGGTGCATCAATCCATTGGTTTCGCTTCCAGCGCACCATCGGCACGCTGGACAATCGCCTGAACGCGGGCCTCGGCCTCGTCCAGTTTCTTCTGACAGTACTGCCGCAGGGCGGCGCCACGCTCATAGGCGGTGATCGCGTCTTCCAGCCGCAGCTGGCCGACCTCAAGCTGGCGCACGATGGCTTCAAGTTCGGCCAGAGCCTCCTCGAAGGAAAGGTTGGTCAGGTCATCGGTCATGTGGGCGCGGCACTTCCTGCAATAACGGGGCTGGCGGAGGCATTACATCCTTGAAGGCCCTCCTGCCAAGGGGACAACGCGTTTTACGGCATTTTGGAGTCTAGGCCGAGGCCGGTGACGCGGCGGGTCCGGGCGTTGCCTCGGGCCTGCGGCGGATGACGAAGGAAAGCGTGCCGCCTTCCTCGCCAAAAGCGATGAGGGCATGGCCTGTTTCGCGGCAGAAAGCCTGAAAATCCGCAACCGAGGCCCGGTCGGTCGCGATCACGCGCAGCCGCGCGCCGGGAGGGAGTCCGCGCAGCATGCGGTTGGCCTTGAGCACGGGCAGGGGGCAGGTCAGGCCGCGCGCGTCTAGCAGGATTTCACTCATGGGTGGCCATGCCTCCTTGGTGGTTGGCAGCTATGCCCTTGCATCAGGGTTTGATGTTGCGTGCAGGTACGATCATAAAAGCAAATGCGCCACTGATAAAACATGATGAAAGAAAGACTCCGGATGGCCGACTATCGTACTGGAATTGATTTTGGCGGTACCAAGATCGAAATAACCGCCCTCGGCATGGATGGTGCCGAGCTGCTGCGTCGCCGTATTGCCAATCCTGGCAACTATCCTGCAGCCATTGAGGCCATGTGCGACCTGATCCGGGGTGTTGATCAGGAGCTCGGGGGCACCGGCACGGTTGGAATCGGCATTCCCGGCTCCATCAGTCCCGATACGGGCGTGATCAAGAACGCCAATGCCACATGGCTCAACAACCAGCCCCTGATCGTTGACATGACGACGGCGCTGGGTCGTGCGGTGCGCATCGAGAACGATGCGAACTGCTTTGCGCTGTCCGAGGCGATTGATGGTGCGGGGGCGGGCCATCACAGCGTGTTTGGCGTGATTATCGGCACCGGCATGGGCGCTGGCATCGTGGTCGATCAGAAGCTGTTGATCGGCCATAACCACATTGCAGGCGAATGGGGGCATGTGCCGCTGCCCTGGCCGCGCATTGAGGAATTTCCCATGCCCAAATGCTTCTGCGGCAATGAAGGGTGCATGGAGCGCTTTCTCAGCGGCTCGGCGCTTGCACAGGACTGGAAAGGCCCCGGCCACCGCAGTGCCGCCAATATCGAGCAGGAGGCCGAGGCTGGCGACCTGACCGCCATCGGCGCACTCGACCGCTACATGGACCGCATGGCCCGCGCCTGCGCCATGGCCATCAACTTCATGGACCCCGACATCATTGTGCTTGGTGGCGGCGTGTCGAACCTTGATTCGATCTATGACCGCGTGCCCCGCCTCATGCGGCGCTATGTCATCACCCCCAACTGCACCACGCCGATCGTGCGCAACAAACATGGCGACAGCTCTGGCGTGCGGGGCGCTGCATGGCTGTGGGATGATCACCACACGGCATGAAGGCCCGGCGGGGGAGGGTGGTTTCAGCCTTCCCCTTCGCCATCAAGCCCACGAAAGCCGGTGGCGACTACATAAAGCTCGCTGGATTCCTTGCGGCTTGCTGGCGGCTTGGCGTGGCGCACCTGCGTGAACAGGCGTTTGAGTTCAGCGAGCATCTGTTTTTCCGACCCGCCCTGGAACACCTTGGCTACGAACGCGCCGCCGGGGGCGAGAATGCGCGTTGCGAAATCCAGCGCGAGTTCGGCAAGGCCAATGATGCGCAGGTGATCGGTCGGCGCATGGCCCGTTGTGTTGGGCGCCATGTCGGACATGACCACGTTGGCTCGGCCGCCGAGCAGCTCCGTCAGGCGGTCCGGCATGTCGGGGTCGTTGAAATCCCCTTCGATGATGGTGGCGCCCGGCACCGGATCGACCGGCAGCAGGTCGACGCCCACCACCCTGGCCGCACCCCGCTTGACTGCGACCTGCGTCCAGCCGCCAGGTGCTGCGCCAAGATCGACGATGCGCGTGCCAGGCGTGATCAGGTGAAAACGGTCATCGAGTTCGATCAGCTTGAAGGCCGCGCGTGAGCGCCAGCCCTGCTTCTGGGCGGCCTGCACGTAGGGGTCGTTGAGCTGGCGCTGCAGCCAGCGGTGCTGGGCGGTCGTGCGCCCGCGCGCTTTCTTTACGGTTACGGTCTTGGTGCGGTTGGTCTGGGCGGCCTGCCCGTCGGCCGCGCTGTCACCCGTGCCGGGGGTGAGACTGCTGGTACGGGCCTTGCCCGGAATGCGGGTAGTGGAACGCTGCTTCATGGCGGGACGCGGTCAGGGACTGACCTGGTGCTCCAAACGATTGTACAGGGAAAAGGAAGGCGGCGCGGTGGCTGGGGCCGCCTGTCGCCTGCGGTCGCCAATCATGCGTAAAAGCAGGCCGTCGCGCAATCCCCGGTCGGCCACGGTCACTTCCGGCATGGGCCATGTGGTGACGATGGCCTCGAATATGGCGCAGCCCGGCAGGATGTAGCGCGCGCGCTCCGCCCCGATGATGGGGTTGCGCACCAGCCCCTCGAGCCCGCCCGTGCGCAGGGTGTCGATCATGCTCAGGGCGCGGGGCACGGACAGGGCGGAGCCATCAATGCTGGCCCGGTCGTAACGGTCCTGGCCCAGGGCAAGGCTGGCCAGCGTGGTCACGGTGCCGCTGGTGCCCAGCAGCATGACATTCTGGCGCGCGATTTCACGCGCAATGCAGTGCACGTCATCAAAGCCGCGCAGCACGTCACTGATTTCGGATACGACGCCGTGATAGCCCCGATCGGTAAAGATATCGGCGCCATGGCGCTCGGCCAGGGTCATGATGCCCACCGGCAGGCTGACATAGCCCGAAAGGTCATGCCGCCGGGCCTCGCGGTCAATGCGCGCCCAGGCGATCTCGGTCGAGCCACCGCCAATATCGAACAATAGTCCGCGGCTGGTGCCCGGCTGGCCGCCCTGCAGCAGCGAGGTGCAGGCCGCGAGTGCGAGTTCAGCTTCCTCCCGCGCGGAAATGACGGATATGTCGAGCCCGGTCTCGTGCAGTACTCGGCCGATGAATTCCATGCCATTGGCCGCCCGCCTGCAGGCCTCGGTGGCGATGGCGCGGTGGCCGTGCAGGTCATACAGCCCCATGCGTGCCACGCAGGCCCGAAGGGCGGCGAGGGTACGCTCCATGGCGGCATCGGCGAGTTGGCCGGAATGGTGCAGCCCTTCACCAAGGCGCACGGCGCGGCTGAAGCTGTCGATCACGCGCAGGCCGTGTTCGCCCGCGCGGGCAACGAGCAGGCGGCAGTTATGGGTGCCAAGGTCAATGGCGGCATAAAGCGGCGCGCGCATGGAGCGGCGGTGCATGGCGGGCGGGAAAGGGGCAATCCCTGCCTGCGGGCGTATCTGTGCACTGTGCGGCTGCTGGACCATGTTCATCCCAAACCCGTTTTACGGCCAAGGTATTACCTATTGTGTTAAGTGTTCTGCGCAAAACGCAAGACAAAAGAGAAAAGTTTATAAAAATGTGCGGCAGGGGGTTGCACGCCCCAAAGCAGGCGGGTATATGCCTGATCACCGCAGCGCATCGCGCCGCTCTCTCCTTGCTGGGGGATAGTTTAGCGGTAGAACTACCGGCTCTGACCCGGTCAGCCCTGGTTCGAATCCAGGTCCCCCAGCCAAACTTCCCTTTAAAACTGGCCGTTATTCACAGTCTGCTTCAGGCAGGGCTGTTTTTTTGTGTTTGCGCTACCGTTCCACCCATCGGCTGAGCACGCGGGCAAGCAGCGGGCCGGTAAACAGCACGAGCACGAAGCGCACAGTCTGCATGGCCATGACAAACGGCACGTCAACGCCCGGCGTGGTGGCCGCGATGATGGCCACCGTATCCTCGCCCCCCGGGCTGGTCGCCAGATAGGCGGTCAGCAGCGAGACATGCCTGAAACGGACCAGCGCGAGCGCCATGACCCCGCAGCCTGCAATCATCAGCGCGATGGCCATCAGGATGTAAGGAAACGCGCGGGCGGCATAATGCAGCGTGGTGCGCGTAAAGCGCAGGCCGATGCCCCAGCCCAGCACCGCGTAACCGGCAGCGAGAAACCATGGTGGCAGGTCGATCGAGAGCAGCCCCGCATCCTGCAGCCCGGTTGCAAGAATAAGCGGCAGCATGAGCGCACCGGCTGACAGCCGTAATATATGAGCCAGGCAGACACCGGCCACGATGACGCCAATCGTCACGCCAAAGGCTGGCGCGGATGCAGGCATGGCCCAGAACGCATCTGCGCCGTCAGCCGTGACCGGGGTCGTGCTGCGCGCCATGGTGGTCGCCGCTATGGCAACGGCGGCGGCGCGGAAATACTGCATGAAGGCGACAAGCCGCATATCCGCGCCATAAGCCTGCGACATCAACGTCATGACCGTGGCGGCACCCGGCGAGGCACCCCACAGGGCCGTGCTGCCGGGCAGAACCTTCCATCGTGCCAGACAGAAGCCGATCAGGGTGCACAGCACGATCACGCACATGACCCCGCCCAGAAAAAGCGGCCCTTCGCCCATGACCTTGGCAAAGATGCTGAGCTGCAGGCTGCGCGCGATCATGCATCCTACAATGCCCTGCGCCAGCAGAAAGGCGCAGCCGGGAATGGGGAGGTGAACCTCATTGACCGCCAGCACGACGGCGGCAAACATCGGCCCGATCAGGATGGCAGCGGGCAGGTGCAGGGCATGTAGCGGCACGGTAAAGGCAACCGACAGGGCAAGCAGGCAGCACCATTTTACGTATATATTGTCATTACGGAACGAAAGCCGCGTGCTGGCAGCATTCGGGGCAGGGGAAAGCGTTGGGTCTGGCATGAAAATTCCCGATCGGACGCAGGCGGGCATCAATGCCACGTTCCATCCCGTCCGGATACGGTTTTGCGGTGCTGTGGGCGCGAATGGCTGATCATGCCACAGGGAATGGCTTCATGAGCCGATGCATGCTTCGTGGAGCCGGGCGGCGTGGTCGTGCCGCCCGGACCTTCAGGCGCCGTTCAGGCCGTGATGCCGCCATCTGTTGTCAGCGCCGAGCCGGTAATGAAGCTGGCCTGCGGGCTGGCAAGGAACGAGACCACGGTGGCGATGTCGCTCACCTGCCCGTATTCCTTGTGGCACATGAAGCTGCGCAGCAGGTCGGCGGCAGGCCCGGTGGCAGGGTTCATGTCGGTATCGATCGGGCCGGGCTGGACCACGTTGATGGTGATGCCGCGCGGTCCGAGATCGCGCGCCGCACCCCGGGCAAACCCGTTCAGCGCCGCCTTGGAGGCCGAATAGAGCGAAATGCCGGGGAAGGGAGAGCGATCGGCAAAGGCCGAGCCGATCAGGATGATGCGGCCGCCCTTGCTCATGTGGCGCGAGGCCTCGATGGCCTCGATCATGACAGCGCGCACGTTCAGGCCCAGCACGGCATCGACCTGAGCGTCGGTCATCTCGCTCACGTCGCCATGGGGGTAGACGCCAGCGTTGCACACCAGTGCATCGATGCGGCCGAGATCACGCACCACCTGCTGGATTGCGGCACGGTTGCCATTGCCTTCGCCATCGCAGCAGATGGCCATGGCGCGGCGGCCCATGGCGCGGATTTCGGCCACGGTTTCCTCGGCGGCCTTCTCGTTGCGGGCGTAGGAGATGGCAATGTCATACCCGTCCTTTGCCAGTGCCCTGGCAATGCCCGCGCCAATGCCGCGGCTGCCGCCGGTTACGTAGGCTACGCGTTGGGTCATTTTGTTTTTCCTCCCGGTTATTATGGTGCTTTTTCCTCCTACAGCATGGGGCGGGCAGGGGAAAGCACGGCGCGGGCCATCAAGGGGGTTGATCGGGCCTGTCAGGTTGTCTATAGCCTGCCTGTTCGCGCGTCCGGGCCTGTAGGGCATGCCCGGCCGCAATGGCGTCATTGCCTGTAACAGGGCAGGGCGCAGCCTTTAACCTTTAAGGAGAAGCAAATGCCCAAGATGAAGACCAAGTCATCGGTCAAGAAGCGGTTCAAGATCACCGCCACCGGCAAGGTGCTGGCAGGACCCGGCAACAAGCGCCACGGCCTGATCAACCGCTCGCAGAAGATGAAGCGCACGAACCGTGGTTCGCAGGTGCTGACGGAAATGGATGGCCGCACTGTAAAGCAGTGGGCCCCCTACGGCCTGGCATAAGGAGCACCTGAGATATGGCACGTGTAAAACGCGGCGTAACGACGCTCGCCCGTCACAAGAAGGTTCTGGCAGCTTCCAAGGGCTTCCGGGGTCGTTCCTCCACCAATTACCGCATCGCGCTGGAACGTCTGGAAAAGTCACTCCAGTATGCCTACCGCGATCGCCGCAACAAGAAGCGTGAGTTCCGCGCTCTGTGGATCCAGCGTATCAACGCTGCGGTGCGCGAGCATGGTCTGACCTACAGCCGCTTCATCAACGGCCTGGACAAGGCTGGCATCGAGATCGACCGCAAGGTTCTCGCCGCCATCGCCTATGACGACGCGGCAACCTTTGCCGAGATCGTGAAGAAGGCGCAGGCCGCTCTGGCCTGATTCCTGTTTCCGCCCGTGTGGCGACAGGTCCACGAAACGGGTCGTCCGCAGGGGCGGCCCGTTTTGTTTTATACGATGCCCGCGCGCCCTTGTGGTTGCGGGCGCAGACACGCGCCGGGTCTGGTGGCCAGACTGATGTCCCTTGCCAGCCCGCCTGATTTGAGAGCCTGTGCGAGGTGCTATGAGTGACGATCTCGAAACCCTGAGGGAACAGACAGTTCAGGCACTCGCTGCCGCGACCGACCAGCGCGCGTGGGACGCCGTGCGCGTGGGCACGCTGGGCAAGTCGGGCACGCTGACCGCGCTGCTCAAGCAGCTTGGGCGCATGACGCCTGACGCGCGGCGCGCCCGTGGTGCCGCACTCAACCGCCTGCGTGATGACCTGACCCGTCTGATCGAGGCGCGTGGCCAGGAACTCGAGGCGGCGGCACTCAATGCCCGCCTTGCTGCCGAGCGCGTGGATGTTACGCTGCCCGGCGTGCCCGAGGCTGAGGGCCTGCTGCACCCCATCACCCGCACCATCGAGGAAATGGCCGCCATCTTCGGGTCCATGGGCTTCCAGATTGCTGAAGGCCCGGATATCGAGAGCGACTGGCACAACTTCTCGGCGCTCAACACTCCCGCCCATCACCCCGCCCGGACCGATCAGGACACGTTCTACCTGCCGCCCGAGGCCGAGGGCCAGCCCGAGCGCGTGCTGCGCACCCAGACATCGGGCGTGCAGATCCGCACCATGCTGGGCCAGGAGCCGCCCATCCGCATCATCGCCCCCGGCCGCACCTACCGCGCCGACCATGATGCCACGCATTCGCCCATGTTCCACCAGTGCGAGGGGCTGGTGATCGAGAAGGGGATCACGCTCGGCCACCTCAAGGGCTGCCTGTCGGACTTCCTGCGCGCATTCTTCCAGATGCCGGACCTGCCGGTGCGTTTCCGTGCCTCCTACTTTCCGTTCACCGAGCCATCGATGGAAATCGACATCGGCTGGTCACGCAGGACGGGCCAGATCGGCGCGGGCGATGACTGGCTGGAAGTGCTCGGCGCGGGCATGGTCCACCCCCGCGTGCTGGCCAATTGCGGGCTTGATGCGCGTGAGTGGCAGGGCTTTGCCTTTGGCATGGGCATCGAGCGGCTGACCATGCTGCGCCATGGCATCCCCGACCTGCGCTCGTTCTATGAAAGCGATGTCCGCTGGCTGCGCCATTACGGCACCAGCCCCCTGTCTCCCGCCCTGCTGCACGAAGGTCTGTGATCGATGAAGTTCTCCCTGTCCTGGCTGCGCGAACACCTTGAGACCACAGCGACGCTGGAAGAGATCACCGCCACGCTGAACACCATCGGCCTTGAGGTGGAAGGCGTGGAAGACCCCGGTGCGGCGCTGGCGTCGTTCCGCACCGCGCGCATCATCGAGGCCGTGCAGCACCCCAATGCAGACCGCCTGCGCGTGTGCCAGGTCGATGCGGGCGAGGGGTTCGAGCGCGTGCAGGTCGTGTGCGGCGCGCCCAATGCGCGTGCGGGGCTGCATGTCATCTTCGCGCCGCCGGGCACGCATATTCCTGCTTCCGGCATTACCATCAAGGCAGGCAAACTGCGGGGCGAGGCCAGTGGCGGCATGCTGTGCTCGCTGCGTGAGCTCGGCCTTGGCGAAGACCATGACGGCATTGCCGAACTGCCCGAGGGCACGGCGCCCGGCCAGTCCTACCCGCTGTTTGCCAGGCTGGACGATCCCGTGATCGATATCGCCATCACCCCCAACCGGGGCGATGCGCTGGCCGTGCGTGGTGTCGCGCGTGATCTGGCGGCAGCAGGACTGGGCAGGCTGAAGCCGTGGCTGGTCGAGACCGTGGAGGGGCAGGGCGAGAGCAGCATCAACTGGCGCATCACCTACCCCGAGGCCTGCCCGTGGGTGCTCGGACGCACCATCCGTGGCGTGAAAAATGGCCCCAGCCCGGCATGGCTGCGTCGCAGGCTGGAATCGATCGGCCTGCGCCCGATCTCGGCGCTGGTCGATATCACCAATTTCTTCACCCATGACCTTGGCCGCCCGCTGCATGTGTTCGATGCCGATAAAATCCGTGGCGGTGAACTGACTATCTGCCGGGGCGCGGGCGAGAGCTTTACAGCGCTTGATGGCAGCGAACACGTCATGACCCCCGATGACTGCGTGATTGCCGACAGCAGCGGCGTGCTGTCGCTTGCGGGTATCATGGGCGGGGCGGAAAGCGGCGTGAGTGATGATACGACCACCGTGTTCGTGGAATGCGCGCTGTTCGACCCCGTGGCCATTGCGCTGTCCGGGCGGCGGCACAACCTGCATTCCGATGCCCGCCAGCGCTTTGAGCGGGGCGTGGATCAGGCCCTGCCGCCCGTGGCCCTTGAGGCCGCGACGCGCATGATCATCGAACTGTGTGGCGGCGTGGCTGATAACGTGGTCTCCGCCGGGGCCGAGCCCGCATGGCAGCGGCAGGCGCATCTGGAATTCGCCCGGCTTGAAACCCTTGGTGGCCTGTTGGAAGAACCCGATCACGCCGTGCACCTGCTTGAGGGGCTGGGCTTTGAGGTGCGCGCGTGCGACGCCCGCCACGTGGTGGTGGATGTGCCCTCCTGGCGCAACGACATTGCAATGCCCATGCTGCTCGACCAGAAGCCCGACCTGCCCGAAGCGCGCGCCAGAGCTGCGGCGGAAGGGGCTGTGGCGATCAACCCCGAAGTGGACCTGATCGAGGAAGTACTGCGCCTGCGCGGGCTTGATAGTGTGCCCGCCGTGTCGCTGCCGGTGCACAGCGCCGTGCCGCTGCCAGCCCTGACCCCCCGGCAGGCCCGCACCGCCAGCCTGCGCCGCACGCTTGCCGCGCGTGGACTGCTCGAGACGGTCGGCTTCTCCTTCGTGGCGCAGGAACAGGCGGCACAGTTTGGCGAAACCCCCGGCGATCTGCATCTGCTCAACCCCATTGCGGCTGATCTGGACCAGATGCGCCCGACCCCGCTGGTCAACCTGCTGGCCGCGATAAAGGCCAATGCGGCGCGGGGCTATCCTGATATCGGGCTGTTCGAGGTTGGTCCCGGCTTTGATGCCGATGGCCAGAAACAGGTTGCAGCCGGTATCCGCAGTGGTCATTCCGCCCGCCAGCCCGGTCAGCCGGCACGGCCTGTTGACCTGTGGCAGGTCAAGGCCGATGCGCTGGCCGGGCTCTCGGTGATGGGTGCTGCGATGGAAGGGCTGAGTCTGAGCGCCGATGCGCCTGCCTACTACCATCCGGGCCGCTCGGGCGTGATCCGGCAGGGGCCGAAGTTGGTGCTGGGCCATTTCGGGCAGTTGCATCCCGCCCTGCTGGCCGCGCGTGGCATTGATGTGCCGGTGTGTGCGTTCACGCTCTACCCCGATGCGGTGCCCGAGCCCAAGCGCAGGCGCAGGGGACCGCCCGCACTCTCGGCCTTCCAGCCGCTCAAGCGTGATTTTGCGTTTGTGGTGAGTGCGGACGTGCCGGCAGAAAAACTGCTCAAGGCCGTAAAGGGCGCGGAACGCAACCTGATCGTGGCCGTCAGCCTGTTTGATGTGTATGAGGGCGACAAGGTCCCGGCGGGTCACAAATCGCTGGGCATCGAGATAACCCTGCAGCCGATGGACGGAACCCTGACCGATGCGGAGATCGAGGCTGTGTGTGAACGGGTGGTGGCCGCCGCGCATAAAAGCTGCAATGCCGTCCTGCGGGGTTAAGCCGCAGGGGCGGGGCATGCGGCGCGCCTCGAGCATGGGGCTGGCGGTCTTGCTGACCATGGCCAGCCTGCCTGCCTGGGCCACCGACATAACGGGCGCTGGCTCCAGCTTTGGCGCGCCGATTTATGGCGCGTGGGGAGCTGGTGTGGCAAAGGCCACCGATATCCGCCTCAATTACCAGACCATCGGCTCGGGCGCGGGGCAGAACCAGGTCAAGGCCCGCACGGTGGATTTCGGGGCTTCTGATGCGCCCATGACTGTAGCCCAGTTACAGCAGAACGGGCTGGTTCAGTTCCCCACCGTGCTCGGCGCCATCGTGCCGGTGGTGAACCTGCCTGGTGTTGATGCCAGCCAGTTGCGGCTGACCGGCCCACTGCTGGCCGATATCTATGGCGGCGAAATCAGCATGTGGAACGACCCGCGCATTGCCGCCGAAAACCCGGGCCTGAGCCTGCCCGCCATGCCCGTGGCCCCGGTGCGCCGGGCCGACGGGTCGGGCACGACCTTCGTGTTTACGTCCTATCTTGCCCGTGTCTCGGAGCACTGGGCGCATGAGCAGGGTAGTGGTACCTCGATTGAATGGCCGGTAGGCGAGGGCGCGCGTGGCAATGACGGCATTGCCGCCGCCGTGCGCAACACCGAGGGCAGCATCGGTTACCTTGAATACGCCTATGCGGCAGGCAATCACATGCCCATCGCCCGGCTGCGCAATCACCATGGTGATGTGGTGGCAGCGGATGATGAAAGCTTCCGTCAGGCCGTGACCACCGCCCACTGGTCAAATGATGCCAGTCATTCCGCCGATGTGCTTGATGGTGATGGCCCGGGGGCATGGCCCATCATGGCCGCGACCTATGTGCTCATTCCAACCGACCGCACCGATACGCCGCAGGGTCGGGCGGTGCGGGAATTCTTTACCTGGAGCATGGCGCATGGCAGCGAGGCGGCGGTGATGCTGAACTACGTGCCGCTGCCCGATGATATCCGCTCCAGCATAACAAACCTGCTCAAGACCCCGTAAACGGGCAGAAAATCTTTTTGGTAAAGCTTTTTTCAAAAAGCTTCAGACAAAGGCTGTCTTTGTAAAAAAGGCAGCGGTCTGAAATGGTCAGAGCCAGCATGGGGCAGGGGGCAGATATTTTTGCCACTGCCATTTGCGCCTTTTGTCCCGACACGATAAGCCGGTCTGGCATGACCAAGCCTTCATCCTCCCCTGCGCCTGCGGGCCATCTCTCCTCCGGCCCGACCATATGGATCATGGCGGGAGAAGCCAGTGGCGACGTGCTCGGCAGCCGCCTCATGAGCGCGCTGCACCAGTTGCGGCCTGACCTGCATTTTGCGGGCATCGGGGGGGAGCGCATGCAGGCGCAGGGGCTGCAGTCGCTTTTTCCGCTGCGTGACCTTGCGGTGATGGGTCTGCTTGAGGTGCTGCCGCGCCTCCGCCACCTCTCGCGCAGGCTCGATCAGGCTGTGGCGGATATTACGGCGCGCAGGCCAGCGCTGGTCATTACCATCGACAGCCCCGGCTTTACCCTCCGCCTGCTGCGCCGGATCGCGCCGCTTTCCATTCCCCGCCTGCATTATGTGGCTCCGCAGGTCTGGGCATGGCGCGAGCACAGGGTGCGCAAATTTCCCGGTCTGTGGGAGCGCATGCTGTGCCTGCTGCCCTTCGAGCCGGGATTCTTCGCCCGCCATGGCATCGAGGCGCGTTTTGTTGGTCATCCGGTCGTGCAGTCGGGGGCAGATGAGGGGTCGGCTGCGGCGTTCCGGGCGCGTTACAATATCGCGCCGGATGCGCCCATTCTCGTGCTCATGCCTGGCAGCCGCCGCTCGGAGGCGCCGCGCCTGCTGCCGGTATTTGGCCGCATGCTGGCCCTTGTTCAGCGCAACAGGCCCGATATCGTGGCCGTGGTGCCGGTCTCGCCCGTTATTGCCGATATCGTGCGCGCGGGTGTGGCCCGGTGGCCGGTGCGGCCCCTGATCGTGACCGATGTGCACGACAAGCATGATGCCTTTGCCGCCGCCTCCGCCGCCCTGACCAAATCAGGCACCTCCACGCTGGAACTGACCATGGCCAACGTGCCCATGGCCGTGACCTATCGCGTCAATCCGCTGACGGCAGCCATTGCGCGGCGGTTGATCCGCGTGCCGTACGTAGCCATGGTCAACCTGTTGGCAGGTCACAGGCTGGTGCCCGAACTGCTGCAGGAGCGCTGCACGCCCGAACTGCTGGCCGCCACCGTCGAGCGCCTGCTGGCAGATCCGGCCAGCCGTGAGTTGCAGCGCACGGGGTTTGCCCATATCCGCGCGGCCCTGCATGGCCCGGGCGAAAACCCGGCCCATGCGGCGGCCCGTGAGGTTATTGACCTGCTGGAGGCGGGGCAGGCGGTTGCGCCGGCGCGGCCTGATCCGGCGTAGCAGGCGCAGTTGCTGCCGCAGGCGGGGAGGCGGGTTCGTTTTCCGATATCAGGGCATGCATTTCGTTGCGCAGCATGAAAAAGCCCATGAGGACCGTGCCCACCACGGTAATGCCGATCCAGACCAGCTTGCTGATCTGTTCGCGTCTTTCTTCCTCGTTTTCCTGCATGATCCGTTCAGCCCTTGCCATAAAGTGTTTCAGCCGCGACCTCGGGCTGCGTGATCTCCACGATCCCTTCGGGGCGCAGCGCGTTATAGAAGCAGCTGCGCCGCCCGGTGTGGCAGGCAACGCCCTTCTGGTCGACAAGCAGCAGCACGGCATCGCGGTCGCAATCGAGGCGCGCATCCACCAGCGTCTGCACCTGGCCTGATGTCTCGCCCTTGCGCCACAGGCCGTTACGGCTGCGTGAGAAGTAGCACACGCGGCCCGTGCGCAGGGTCTCGTCGAGTGCCTCGGCATTCATCCAGGCCAGCATCAGCACCTCGCCACTGTCATGCTGTTGGGCAATGGCGGCAATCAGGCCATCGGCATTGAATTTGACGCGCTCGATCATGGCGGCGCGCGTGGTCGGTTCAGGTGGCGTGTAGGACATGGATATTGACTCTGGAATGTGAAAGGACAGGCGGCCAGGGCGCCTTATTGTGGCTTGGCGGGCAGGCTGAACCACTGCGGCAGATGCACCTGCACCGCGTGGCCGGCCGCTACAAGGCCCGTATCGTGCAGATGCTCGCTGCGAATCATGGCCAGCCCCGCGCCATCGCGTGAGGAGCGCATCTCGCCCACCGTCTTTTCCCCCGCCATGATGGGCGTGCCCGGCACGGGGAGGTCATGGCGGGCGGATACGGGCACGAGATGGCGGCGCACCAGTCCCCGGTAGCGCGTGCGCGCGGTCAGTTCCTGGCCCATGTAGCAGCCCTTGGTCCATGAAATGCCATTGAGCTGGTCGAAATTGGCCTCGAGCAGCAAAGTCCTGTCACTTTCGCAGTCGCGCGGCCCATCGGGCAGGCCGAGGGCAAGGCGATGACGGTCGTACTCCACGTCATCCGCCGTAGGGTGAGGCATGGGGTGACCAAGCAGGAAGCGCCAGCCCGCCCCGGCCACACGCGGATCGGGGGCGGCGGGGTAGCCTTCGGGCGCAGTGAAGCCTTCGCCCCAGGCCGCGTGCACGGCGTAGCCGGTCTCGCCGAGCTCAACCTGCGCGCGCAGGCGGTAGCGCGACAGGCGCTGGCGCAGCATATCGGCCTGGCTGGCCGTGCAGTCGAGCAGCAGGCGCTCGCCCTCGGGATCGGCAAAAACAAAGAAATCCGCCAGCCATTTGCCCTGAGCGGACAGGAATGCGGTCCAGACCGCCCGGCCGGGGGCAACCGTGGTCATGTCGTTGGAGACAAGCCCCTGCAGGAAAGAGACGCGATCCGCGCCTGTCACGCTGAGCACGCTGCGGTCGGGAAGGTGAGCTGTTCTGGCCATGGGTGCAATCTGGCCATGCCCGTGCCCGCAGGCAAGGGCAAAGAGAGGTTGGCACGCACGCAAAACCTGACTAGCACCAAAAAATGCACATCCTGTTCATCACATCCACCCGGCTGGGTGATGCCATTCTCTCTACCGGGCTGCTCGATACGCTGCTCAGGCGCTATCCCGATGCCGATTTCACCATTGCGTGCGGGCCGGTGGCGGCCGGGCTGTTCGCGCACATGCCGCGACGCGTGCGCACGATCGAGATGGTCAAGCGCCCGCGCAACATGCACTGGGTCGATCTGTGGCGGCAGTGCCGGGGGCGCAAATGGGATCTGTGCGTGGACCTGCGCAGCTCGATCGTGAGCTATTTCCTGCGCGTGGGCGAGCGCCATGTCATGCAGGGCGGGCGGCGCAGGGGGCCACGGATCACGCATATCGGCAACCTGCTGGACCTAGATCCCGCACCGCTGCCGGTGACATGGACAAGTGCCGCCGAGTGCCAGGAGGCCGCGCGCATGCTGCCTGATGATGGCACGCGCTGGATCGCCCTTGGCCCCACCGCCAACTGGGATGGCAAGATCTGGCCGCCCGAGCGGTTTGTCGCGGTATTCAAAGCCCTGCAGGCTGATGATCCGCGCCTGCGGCCGGTCATTCTGTATGGCCCTGGCGAGGCGGAGCGCGCCCGTGCCCTGCCGGTGATCGAACGCCTGCCCGATGCGCTGGACACGGGGGGTAGCCTGACGGTGACGCAGGTCGCGGCCGTGCTTGCGCGGTGCACGCTGTTCATTGGCAATGATTCGGGGCTCATGCATCTGGCCGCTGCCAGCGGAATTCCCACGCTGGGCCTGTTTGGCCGCAGCAAGGCGATGGAATACGCGCCCGCTGGCCCATGGGGACGGGTGGCAATGGCGCCCGGCCCGGTGGGCAACGCACCGATGGAGGGGCTGGGCGTGAAGCAGGTCGTGTTGATCGCACAGAGGCTCCTGCACGACTGGATGCATGCGAAAGGGTGAAAAAACCCGATTTTTTGCATTTTCCGCCCGCTTATCGCTGGCGGTGCAAAACAGGCCGGTCTATGTGATCGAACAGGCAGAAATGGGCCGCGGCACTGGCTGGGTGGTTTGCCGTGCCGCGCCGGGCCGGATATGCTGGCCCAGAAATCACGACGCGTAAGGCGCCATGCGCCACGCAAGCGAGCAGGGAACGACACGAACGTGGCTGACGACATCTTCATGGAAGTCGATGAGGAAATCCGTGCCGAACGTATCCGGGCACTGGCGCGGCGCTATCTTGTCGTTGCCGGTGTCGTGGTGGCGGCGGTGTGCATTGGCGCGGGCGGGTGGCAGTATTCTGTCTCGCGCGCCCACAAGGCGGATGCTGCCGTCTCGGCCGCCTATTTCACAGCCATGCAGGATGCCGCCCGCGCACCCGATGCCACGGGCACCGATACCAGCCTGACCACACGGCAGAAAAAGGGGCTGCAGGAGCTTGAAGCGCTTGATGCCCGGGCCCGGCCGCCGCTGCGCGTGCTCGAGCGCATGGAGCGCGCGGCCCTGCTGGCCACGGATGGCAGGTTGCCTGCTGCTTTGGCCCTGTGGGATGGCGTGAGCCAGGAACACGCGGTCGATCCCATCATCGCCTCGCTGGCCAGCCTGCTGTGGGTGCAGCACCAGATTGATGGCGGTGACCCCGCCACCCTGCGTTCGCGCCTTGCGGTCATTGATGGCGCGGGCCAGCCCTGGCGCGGTCAGGCCATCGAGGCCGAGGCCCTGCTTGACCTGCGGGTGGGCAGGCCTGCCGATGCACGTGCCAAATTCGAGCGCCTGGCAATGGACATGACCATTGCCGATGGCGTGCGCAGCCGCGCCGAAGCCATGCTCCAGACACTGGGGGGCGACGCTGGTGGCTAGTCCTGACCCTGCATCCTCCACGCCGACCGACAGGAAGACCATGAAATCAGCCCTGAGCCGCCGCCATGTGTTGCTGGGCGCGGGGGCGGCGCTGCTGCCCGCCCTGGCCGCGTGTTCTGCCAAACAGAAAAAGGCCCCGCTGCTGATCGGTCACCGTTCGGACGTGCTGCACACCGCCGCAGGCCTGACGGTTGATCCCGAGGAAACGCAGGCCGTGACCGTTCCCGCCCCCACGGCACTGAACGCGTGGCCGCAATCGGGCCTCACCCCTGACCACGGGGGCCGCAACATCGCCTGGGGCGCCCAGATGCGCCATGAATGGACGCATGATATCGGCGCGGGCAATTCCGAGCCGGAACTGCTTTTCTATGTAGCGCTCGGCGATAGCGGGCGCGGCATCATCCAGGCCACGCCCGTGGTGCAGGATGGCCGTCTGTTCGTGGTGGATGCGCAGGGCGTGGTCCGTGCCTATCGCTGGCCCGGCATGCACAAGCTGTGGGAATACAACCCCAAGCCGCGCAAGATGATGTCGAACAATCTTGGTGGCGGCATCAGCGTGGACAAGGGCACGCTGTACATCGTCGATGGCATCGGGCAGGCGCTTGCGGTCGATGCGGCCACCGGCAAGCTGAAATGGCGCGTCAACATTCAGGCGCCGGGCCGCTCCGCGCCCACCATCGCCGATGGGCGGCTGTTCCTGGGCACGATTGACGAACACCTGTACTGCCTTGATGCGGAAAACGGCAACGTGCTGTGGACCTATGCCGCTACAGCCGCCGATACCGTCATTTACGGCCAGCCCGCGCCCGCCGTGGCCGACGGCGTGGTGCTGGCGGGCTTTGGCTCGGGCGATCTCGTGGCGCTGCGTGCCGAAGGCGGCGAGGTGGTGTGGGCCGATACGCTGGGCAGCACCAATGGCCAGCAGGCGCTGATCGATTTCTCGTGCGTGCATGGCATGCCGGTCATTGCCGATGGCACGGCCTATGCCATCAGCACCGGCGCCGTTCTTGTCGCCATCGACATGCGCTCGGGCCGCAGGCTGTGGGAGCGTGGCATTTCGGGGCAGAACACGCCGCTGGTGATCGGGGACTGGATCTTCCTCATCTCCATGGACCAGCAGGTGGCCTGCCTTGACCGGCTTTCAGGCCATGTGCGCTGGATTACGCAGTTGCGGCAGTATGAGAATTCCGACAAGCAGAAGCGCGGCATCGTGTGGAATGGTCCGATTCTGGCAGGCGGCAAGCTGGTGTTCATATCGAACTTCAAGCAGAACGGCGTTGTCATCATCGACCCCGCACAGGGGCATATCGACTCCCTGTACGAGCTGCCAGCCGAGGTGACGACAGCACCGATCGTGGTCGATAATACGCTGTTGCTCATGGATAATAACGGCTACCTTATAGCCTATACCTAAAAAGAAAGTTGCCGCAGTGAGTTCATCTTTTCCATCCGCGCCAGTGGATGCGCTGCCGGTTGTCGTGATCGCGGGCAGGCCGAATGTCGGCAAGTCGACCATTTTCAACCGGCTGGTTGGCCGCAGGCAGGCGCTTGTGGCCGACACCCCCGGCGTTACCCGTGACCGCAAGGAAGGCCAGGCCACCGTGCGGGGCCGGGCCATCCGCATCATCGACACGGCAGGGCTGGAGGAGGCGGCACCCGATACGCTGTACGGTCGCATGCGGGCTTCATCCGAATCCGCCGTGGCCGAGGCCGATCTCGTGCTGTTCTGCATTGATGCGCGTAGCGGCATCACGCCCGCCGATGAGCATTTTGCCAACTGGCTGCGCCGCCAGGGCCGCCCGGTGCTGCTGGTTGCCAACAAGGCGGAGGGGCGGCAGGGTGCCGCCGCCGCCATGGAAGCGTTCTCGCTGGGGCTGGGCACGCCGCTGGCCATGTCGGCCGAACATGGCGAGGGCGTGGCCGATCTCATGAGCGAGATCGTGGACCGCCTGCCGCCCACCGACCTGCCACCGGTAAAAAAAGTCACCCGCCGCTCCCGGCGCGAGGATGCGCAGGCCGAGGGCGAGGAAGAGGATGTGCGCCCGCCCGGCCCGCTGCGCCTTGCCATCGTAGGGCGCCCCAATGCCGGCAAGTCCACGCTGCTCAACCGCCTGCTGGGCGAGGAGCGGATGATTACCGGACCCGAGCCGGGGCTGACGCGCGATTCAATTGCCGTCATGCTGCATGATGACGAAGGCCCGATCCAGCTTGTTGATACGGCGGGCCTGCGCCGCAAGGCCCGGATTGACGAAACGCTGGAGAAGATGTCCGTCTCCGCCTCCATCGAGGCGCTGAAGATGGCGGAGGTCGTGATCCTCGTGCTTGATGCCACGTTGGGTGTGCATGAGCAGGACCTGCAGATCGCCCGCCTGATCGAGCGTGAGGGCCGGTGCTGCGTGCTGGCGCTGAACAAGTGGGATGCGGTGGAGGACAGGGCAGCGACCCGCCAGGCCATCAAGGACCGGATCGAGACCTCGCTTGCGCAGATGCGCGGCATTCCCGTCGTGTCGTTCTCGGCCATGACCGGGGCAGGCATCAACCGCCTGCTGCCCACCGTGCGCCGCGCCTATGAGGTGTGGAACCGCCGCGTGCCCACCGGCGCTCTCAACCGGTGGTTCGAGATGATGGTCGAGCGCCATCCGCCGCCGCTCGTTGATGGCCGCAGGCTCAAGCTGCGTTACATCACGCAGGCCAAGGCGCGGCCGCCCACCTTCATTCTGTTCGGCACCCGCACCGACCAGTTGCCTGAGGACTATCAGCGCTATCTGGTCAACGGCATGCGCGAGACCTTTGACCTGCCCGGCACGCCCATAAGGCTGCTGCTGCGGGCATCGAGCAATCCATACGCCAAGGGTTAGGCTGCCGATAAAAGTTTTTGGTGAAGCTTTTTTCAAAAAGCTTTGTTCTATGCCGTTTTTTGAAAAAAGGCGGCACCCAAAAACTTCTATCCTTTTTATTTTAAAGTTTTTTCTCGGGAGGGGAAAGCATGGCGGCGAACGGGCATTCCGGTTCTGGCGGGCATGCAGGCACCCTGTTCATCACGTCCGCCGATGCGCTGCTGGTCATTGACATGCAGGCCGATTTCATGCCCGGCGGCACGCTGGGCGTGGCGGGGGCCGATGGCATCGTGCCGCTCATCAACCGGCTGTGCGAACTGCCCTTTGGCCTGGTTGCAGCAACGCAGGACTGGCATCCGGCGGATCATGTGTCCTTTGACATGCGCGGCGGCCCGTGGCCGGTGCACTGCGTGGCAGGCACGAAAGGGGCAGCCCTCGTGCCCGATCTGGCGCAGGCCCATATCGGCGTAGTACTGCGCAAGGGCATGCGGCGTGATATCGACAGCTACTCCGCCTTTGAGGATAACGCGCGCGCCAGTCGCACCGGGCTTGAGGAATTGCTGCGGGGCAGGGGGATCAGCCGGGTATTTGTGGTGGGGGTGGCGCTGGATTACTGCGTGGCGGCCTCGGCGCGTGATGCTGCCCGGGCCGGTTTTGCCACCGTGGTCCTGACCGATGCCTGCCGCAGCGTGGCGCAGTCTGTCGCTGCGGTGCAGGCGGCGTTTGTCAATGTGGGTGTCGAGACTGCCCTTGCGGTGGATGTACTGTCCCTTATGGATAGAGCCTTAACACCGCGGGAAATAGCCGATCTGCTTGAAGCGCCTCTGGCAGGCAGGGCATATGTGCAGGCCATCGCGGCCCGGGCGCTGAAGATTTACAACAGCCATGACCGTCCGCGATTCAAGGCCCTGTCAGATGCGCTGATGGAACTGGTGACGATGGACACCGGACCGGAATTCGAACTGGACCGGAACGCCATCCTTGCCATCATCGATACGATCAGAGCCTTGTAAAATACCGAACTGTCTCGCCTACGTCACCACCAGCGACAGCAGCAGCGCGAAGATCAGTCCCAGCACGGCAATCAGCGTCTCGATCACCGACCAGGTCTTTATGGTCTGCCCCACAGACAGGCCGAGATATTCCTTGATCTGCCAGAAGCCCGCATCATTCAGCGGCCCCAGCGCCACCGAGCCCGCGCCGGTTACGATCACCATCAGTTCAGGCGAGGCCCCATGCGTATGCAGCAGGATGGGCCCCACAATGCCCGCTGCCGTGCTCATGGCCACGGTTGCCGAACCCGTGGCCACCCGCACCACCACCGCCAGCAGCCAGGCAAGCACCAGCAGCGGTACATGGGCACCTACCGCAAGGTCGGTAATGGCGGTTGAAACGCCGCTATCAACCAGTTCCTGCCCAAAGCCGCCGCCTGCGCCCACCAGCAGCATGATAAGCGCTGTGGGGGCCAGGCAGTCATTGGTGAATTTGAGAATCGTCTCGCGGCTGAAGCCGCGGGCGCTGCCAAAAACCTGAAAGGACAGCAACGTGGCCAGCGCCAGCGCAATATCCGTATTGCCGATGAAGTGCAGCGCGTTATTCAGCGGCGTATGCGGGCCAGCCACCAGATCCGCCATCGAACCCACCAGCATCAGCACAACGGGAGAGAGAATGGTCAGGACCGTAATGCTAAAGCCGGGCATGTCGGCTGGCACTTCGTGGTTGACGAACTGCGCCTCCAGCGCGGAAGGCTGCACGGGGCCGATGCGCCCGGAAATGAAACGGGCATAGACCGGCCCGGCAAGGGCCGCGGCCGGGGTTCCGATCACGATGCCCCACAGGATCGTGCGCCCGATATCGGCATGATAGGCCGAAAGGGCCAGCAGTGTTGCCGGATGCGGCGGGATCATGGCGTGCGTGACCGAAAGCGCCGCCCCCATGGGCAGCGCCACGCGCAAAAGCGGTGTATTGGTGCGCCGCGCCAGCGTAAACGCCAGCGGGATCAGCAGCACGAATCCCACTTCAAAGAAAACCGGCAGCCCCACCAGCAGCCCGATCACCATCATCGCCCAGCTGACGCGCTTCTCACCCGCAAGGCGGGTAATGGTCAGGGCAATGCGGTCAGCCCCGCCTGATTCCGCCAGCATCTTGCCGAGCATGGTGCCCAGCGCAATAACGGTGGCCACATGCCCCAGCACCCGCCCCGCACCCGCCTCGAACGAGGCGATGGCCTTTTGCGGCGGCATGCCCGCGCACAGCGCCAGCGCCAGCGAGACTGCAAACAGCACGATGAACGGATTGATCCGGAAACGTGCGATCAGCACCACGACCGATACGATGGCGCAGATGGCGAGCGAGAGGGCAAACAGGGATGACATCATGATTTCTGTAACGGATTCATGCCCCATACAGGCCGGGGCGGGGAAGGAAAGTCAATGTTTGAAGCGCTTTTTGCGCAATATATGAACAAAAAACAATCAATTTACGATGCGATATTACAGGCATGATCGTCCCGCCCCCTCTCGGTTGGCCGTCCGCATGCTGCTATCGTGCCTTTTTGCATGACTGGCAGGAGTTTTATCATGATCATCCATTCCGACGAGACGGCAGACATCCCAACGCCTTCAGGCATGATGCGGATGCATATTTTCCGCCCCGCCATTGCAGGGCGCTTTCCCGGAATCGTGCTGTTTTCCGAAATTTATCAGGTTACGGCTCCCATCCGCAGGCTGGCCGCCATGATGGCGGGGCAGGGTTACGTCGTGGCCGTGCCCGAGGTCTATCACGAATATGAACCGGCGGGCACCGTGCTGGCCTATGACAGGCCGGGCACGGATCGCGGCAATTTCCTCAAATTCGAAAAGCCGGTCGCAGGCTACGACCATGATGCCCGCGCGGCGCTGGACTGGCTGGCCGCCAACCCGCACTGCACCGAAAGTCTTGCCACCATGGGCGTGTGCCTTGGCGGGCATCTGGCGTTTCGCGCAGCACTCGACCCACGGGTGCGGGCGGCGGTGTGTTTCTATGCCACCGATATTCATTCCGCCACGCTGGGGCAGGGCAAATGTGATGATACGCTGGCCCGTGTGGGCGAGATGCAGGGCGAGGCGCTGATGGTATGGGGGCGGCAGGACCCGCATGTACCCTTTGAAGGGCGGCAGATGATCCGTGCTGCGCTGGAAAAGGCGGGCACATGCTACGAGTGGCATGAGTTCAACGCCCAGCATGCTTTCCTGCGCGATGAGGGACACCGTTTTGATGCCGCCCTGTTCCTGCAGTGCATGGGCATGGCGCGTGATTTCCTGGCCCGCACGCTGCACGTCAGCGCGTAAGCATTCCCGCCAGCACGGCCAGGGCGATGGCAAGCCCGGTTTCGCGGTTGAAGCGGAACAGTCGCAGGCAGGTGGCGGGGCTGCGCTCATCCAGCCGCCACACCTGCCAGGCCAGCAGGGCCGCAGGCAGCGCCAGCGCCGGCCAGAAGCCCGGCCCCACATGGGCCAGGTAGCCGGCGCCCGCCAGCCCTGCCAGTGTCAGCCCATAGCACGCGCCTACGAACAGCCGCGCATGCCCCACCATGAGGCGGGAGGTGGAACGCACGCCGATGCGGGCATCGTCCTCCATGTCCTGAAAGCCGTAGATCGTATCGAAGCCGAGCTGCCACACGATGGTGGCGGCATAGAGCGTGCCCAGTGCCGCATCGATATGGTTGGCTGCTGCGGCATAGCCCAATGGTGCGCCAAAGCCGAAGGTAAAGCCCATGACAAGCTGCGGCCACCACGTGACCCGTTTGGCCAGCGGGTACAGCCCTACCAGAATGAGCGAGGACGCGCCCAGAATCTGCGAGAGCCCGTTGAGGTTCATCAGGATGTTGAAGCCGATAAGCAGGAGGGCTGCCAGGAACAGCGCCGCCTCGCGCATGGACAGTGCGCCCGAGGCCAGCGGCCTGCCAGCCGTGCGGGCCACCTGGCGGTCGATGTCACGGTCCCACATGTCATTGACCACGCAGCCCGCCCCGCGCATGACCACGCTGCCAATGCCAAACAGCACGATCAGGAATAGCCGCTGTTTTGCCGGCACGTGGTCGGGTAGCAGGATGCCCCATACGCCGGGCAGGAACAGAAGCCACGTACCAATCGGCCGGTCGAGCCGCATCAGCAGGGCGTAGGGGCGCAGGCGCGGCGGCAGGCGGCCGATCCAGCCATCCACCCTGATGTCCGTATGGGGTATGGGCTGGTCCACGCTACAACTCCTTGCCGCTTGCCTGCTGCCGGTGGGGCCGGGTTTGCCGATGACGGCACGCCCCATGGCTGCTAATGGGCACACAGATGGGCCGGAAGGCCCCGTGGGGTCAAGACCGGCCCCGGCATCGTGTCCTGTATCCTGTCCTGCGCTGAAAGGTTGTCATCCGGCATGAGGGATTGTCCGCGCCTGTTCATATCACCTGCCCATATTGACCCCATGGCGGTCGATGCCGTGTTCGATCTGGAACCGGGACAGGCCCATTACCTCGGCACGGTCATGCGCCAGCAGGCCGGGGCAGTGGTTGAGGTCTTCAACGCGCGTGATGGCGCGTGGCAGGGCGTGATCGACCACCTGCGCCGCGACCGCTGCCGCATCCGCGTGGTGGAACAGACCCGGCCGCCCGCCGCCACAGCGGGGCTGTGCCTCGTGTTCGCGCCCCTCAAGCGCGATGCGACCGAGACGGTCATCCGCATGGGTACAGAGCTCGGGGTCACGCATTTCCGCCCTGTGGTGACCGAGCGCACCAATACCCACCGCATCAATGCCGACCGCCTGAACAGCATTGCCACCGAGGCCGCCGAGCAGTGCGAGCGTCTTGACGTGCCCACCATCGACCCGCTGGCGCCGCTGACCACGGTGCTGTCGCAATGGCCTGATGATACCGCCCTTTTCGCAGCCCTCGAGCGCAGGCCGCAGGTGGCGGCCCCGCCCGCGCCCCATGTGGGCGATGGCGTGCTGATTGGCCCCGAGGGCGGATTTTCGCCCCTTGAGCATAAGATGTTGTGCGCGCAGGCTTTCGTGCGGCCGCTCTCGCTTGGCGCGCTGGTGCTGCGGGCGGATACGGCGGCCGCAGCGGCGCTGGCTCTTGTCGGGTCGGGCCTCAAGGTCTTATGTGATAAGGCTTCGTAACGACAATCCCGCTTCCCTTCCGCCTGTCTCCAGCCCAGCCTTGGCCTGACTGTCATGAGGATATTGCCCCCGCCATGTCGAATCCCGGCGCGCATAATGCAAACGTAATTGAATCCCTTGACCAGATGGTCGCCGTGCTTGCAGCGGGCGCGCGCCCGCGGGCGCAGTGGCGGATTGGCACGGAACATGAGAAATTCGGTTTTGTAAAACCCGCTGCCGCAGGCCCGGATCGTGCGGCATGGTCTGCACCTCCCTACGCTCCGCGCGGAATCGAGGCCCTGCTGCGCGCCCTGTCAGCCGAAAGCGGTGGCACGCAGTGGCAGGATATCATCGACCAGGGCGCGCTGATCGGCCTCAAGGGGCAGGCAGCGGCCAAAGGCAGTTCCATCTCGCTCGAGCCCGGCGGGCAGTTCGAGCTTTCCGGCGCCCCACTCGTCTCGCTGCATGATACGGCAGCCGAGATGGCGCATCACTTCGAGGCCATCCGCCCGGCCTGCGCGGAGCTGGGGCTGGGTTTCGCCCCGCTGGGCTTTCACCCCACGGCCAGACGCTCTGACATTCCGTGGATGCCCAAGAGCCGCTACGCCATCATGCGCGACTACATGCCGCGCGTGGGCACGCTGGGGCTGGACATGATGCTGCGCACCTGCACCGTGCAGGTGAACCTCGATTTCGGCTCGGAAGCCGACATGGCGCGCAAGATGCGGGTCTCGCTGGCATTGCAGCCGGTGGCGACCGCACTGTTCGCCAGCTCGCCGTTCTATGAAGGCCACCCCAACGGCTTCCTGTCCAACCGCGCCCGTGTCTGGACCGATACTGATAATGCGCGCGCGGGCATGCCGCGCCAGTTCCTTGAAGATGGCTTCAGCTTCACGACCTATGTGCGGTGGCTGCTCGATGTGCCGATGTATTTCGTCACACGCGGTGAGCGCATGATCAATGTAGCGGGGCATTCCTTCCGCGACTGGCTTGACGGGCGCTGCCCGCCGGGACTGGAAGGCGAGCGCCCGACCATTGGCGATTTCGAGGACCACCTGACCACGGCCTTCCCCGATGTGCGCCTCAAGCAGTTCCTTGAAATGCGCGGCGCCGATGCGGGTTCGCCCGCCATGATGCTGGCCCAGTCCGCACTGTGGACCGGGCTGCTCTATGATGACGCCACCCTGCACGCTGCCGAGAAGCTTGTGCTCGAACACGGCTGGGATGACTACTTCGCCCTGCGCGCCGCCGTGCCGCGCCTGGGGCTGGATGCGCCGTGGGGGCAGGGCACGCTGCGCCCGCTTGCCGCCCGCATGATCGCCCTTGCCACCGATGGCCTGCGCGCCCGCGCCCTGCGCGATGGCAACGGGCAGGACGAGACCCGTTATCTGGCACCGTTGCATGAAATCGCCGCGGGCGGCCCCACACAGGCCGAGGCCTTCCTTGCCGCCTATCATGGTCGCTGGCAGGGCGATGTTACCCATGTCTTTACCGAAGCGGCCGTGGTGTGAACGGGGGGCGGGAGATATTTTACCAAGAAACGTAATCGAGAAGCATAATCATTTTCGATCGTTTTACTTTGGTATTTCAATTGAGAATTATTTGTAACTTTACAATATTCTTGAGCGATTAAGAGAATTTATGCATAGACTGGGTAATGCGTAAATTCTCTTCCCTGTCCGATCAGGAAATCCTCGCGCTTGCCATCTCCAACGAGGAGGAAGACGGGCGCATCTACTCCGATTTTGCCTACACCCTGCGCGAGAAATATCCTGACACGTCCAAGATCTTTACCGACATGTCGATGGAGGAAGACGAGCACCGCCGCGACCTGATTGACCTGTATGTCAGCCGTTTCGGCCCGCATATTCCGCTGATCCGCAGGACCGATATTGCCGATTTCATGGTGCGCAAGCCCGCCTGGCAGGTACAGACGCAGGGCATCGAGGCCGTGCGCGCCCATGCAAGGCAGATGGAGATGGACGCGGCGCGATTCTATCGTCAGGCCGCCCTGCGCACGACCGATGCCGCAACGCGCAGGCTGCTTGGCGACCTTGCCCATGCCGAGGACCAGCACGAGCAGGCGGCCAACGCCATTACCCTAGACCGCCTGCCCACCAGCAAGCGCGAAAGCGAGGATGAGGATGCCCGCCGCCGTTTCGTGCTCCAGATCATCCAGCCCGGCCTTGTGGGGTTGATGGATGGTTCGGTCTCCACGCTTGCGCCGGTCTTTGCCGCAGCCTTTGCCACGCACCAGCCATGGAACGCTTTTCTCGTTGGCATGGCGGCTTCGGTGGGGGCAGGGATTTCCATGGGGTTTGCCGAGGCCCTGTCCGATGATGGCAAGCTTTCGGGTCGTGGCGCGCCGCTGCTGCGCGGGCTGGTATGCGGGCTCATGACCACGGCGGGCGGCATCGGGCATACCCTGCCGTTCCTGATTGATGATTTCTCGGCGGCCATGATTGCCGCGATGGTCGTGGTGGTGATCGAACTGTTCGCCATTTCATGGATACGCTGGCGCTATCAGGACACGCCGTTTGGCTCGGCCATCGTGCAGATTGTCATTGGCGGGCTGCTGGTGTTCGTGGCGGGCGTGCTGATTGGCAGTTCGTAGGCGCGCCGGAGGGGCTGGCTTGATATTGCGGGCATGATGGGGCACGACTGTGCACAGAGTGTCTGCACGGATTGCGCCGCATCATGAAATTTCTTCCTGTCATTGCCGCCTGTGGCGTTGCCTGCCTGCTGGGCGGCCCTTTTTCTGCGCCTGTTGCCCATGCGCAGGAGCAGATGGCCGTGGGGGCGTCGGACCAGGACCATGCGCTGCTCGAACGGGTCGAGCATCATCTTGATGCGATCAGCCTGCTCAAGGCGCGTTTCCGCCAGACCGCGCCTGATGGCAAGGTGAGCACCGGCACGGCGTGGATCGACCGCACGAATCGCCGCATGCGCTTTCAGTATGACCCGCCCAGCCCGCTGCTGCTCGTGGCCAATCATGATCAGGTGGTGTTCAACGACAGCCAGCTTGACCAGACCACAACCATGCCGATGGAAAAAACCCCGCTTGGTCTGCTGCTGCGCCCGCATCTGCAACTCTCGGGTGATGTCACGGTCACTGGCCTGTCGCATGATGGCAATGAACTCGACATTACCGTGGTGCGCACCGACACGCCGGGCGATGGCAGCATGACCCTGCTGTTTCATGACAATCCGCTGCGGCTGCGCGGCTGGATCATTCAGGATGCCCAGCAGGAAACCACCCGCGTCGATCTGCTCGATGCCACCACCGGCGGCCCGATGCCTGCAGATTCGCTGTTCAATACCGATATCGGGGCGCAGTAACGGGCTGCGTGCAGGCATAGACGCCTTTATTTCTTCCCGCGCGCCAGTTCCAGCGCGCGGGCATAGACCGTGCGGCGGGGCAGGCTGGTAATGCCGGCCACAAGGGCTGCCGCATCCTTGACCGAAAGTGTCTGCAGGGCCGCATGCAACTGGGTGTCGAGATCGGTTGCCGTGCTGTCTTCGCGCAGCGGCGGCCCAAGCACCACTGTAATCTCGCCGCGTGCCGGATGTTCGCTGTAATGGGCGGCGAGTTCCGCCACCGTGCCACGGCGCACTTCCTCAAAGCGCTTGGTCAGTTCGCGGGCTACGGCGGCAGGCCGTGCTCCGCCCATGACATCGGCCAGGGTTGTCAGCATTTCGGCCAGCCGGTGCGGGGCTTCATGCCAGATCAGGGTAGCGGACAGGCCCGCGCATTCGGCGGCGTGCAGTTGCGCCAGCACCTCGCGCCGCGCTGCCTCGCGTGGCGGCAGAAAGCCCGAGAACATGAACGGGTGCGGCGGCAGACCTGACAGTGTCAGTGCCATGACTGCGGCATTCGGTCCCGGCACCGCCGTAACGTGGCCGTCTGCCGCAACCACCGCGCGCACCAGCCGGTAGCCGGGGTCCGACATCAGCGGCGTGCCCGCATCCGAGATCACGGCGATGCGCTGCCCCGCGCTCAGGGCCTCGAGCAGGGCGGGGATCTGCCGGTCCTCGTTGTGGTCATGCAGGGGGCGGGTCCGGGTGCGGATGCCGTATTCACGCAGCAGCCGCGCGCTGGTGCGCGTGTCCTCGCACAGGATCAGGTCGCAGGACTCCAGCGTCTCGACCGCGCGGCGGCTCATGTCGCCGAGGTTGCCTATTGGCGTGGAAACAAGCACAACTTCTCCACCCTGATGCACAACCGCAGCGGTTTCATCGGCGTTCCCGTCATGACGGGTGGCGGATTCTCCGCTATGAATATCATCACGGTTTATATCCGCCGGATGTTCCGGGGCATGTTGAGATTTTGAAGGCGAGGAAGATGAGGCGTCAGACATTCGGAACCCAGATGCAAGGACAGGATGCTGATACTGCCTCTGTGCGCCCTGCATGCAAGCGCTTATTGCTGGCAGGGCTGGCGCTGTCGGTGCTGACCGCCTGCGCTGGCGGTGAGGGCGGTGGCCGTCATGCGCCCCATGCCGGGCGCAACGTGGGCGTGCTGCTGCCACTGAGTGGCGCGAACGCCCGGCTGGGCCAGGAAATGCTGACCGCCACGCGCATGGCCATGAACACGCCCACGGCCCCGCCACTTGACGTGCATGATACCGCCGCCCCCGGCGGTAATGCCGCAGTCGCAGCGCAGGCGGCCATCAAGGCAGGCGATGGGCTGATCCTCGGCCCGCTCACCATGGATGAGACAGCGCAGGCAGCTCCTGTTGCCACTGCCGCCGGGGTGCCTGTCCTGGCCTTTACCAGCGACATGTCGGTAGCCCAGCCCGGTGTCTGGACCCTTGGCATTGCGCCCGAGCAGCAGGTGCGCCGCATGGTGCTCGCCGCCCGCCAGCAGGGGCGGCAGCATTTCGCGGCTTTCCTGCCCGATAACCGGCTCGGCCATGCGCTTGGGCAGGCATTGCAGCAGGTTTGCGAGGAAAACGGCCTGCAATCGCCGCAGATCATGTTCCATGACAGCACGCAGGAGGCGATTACCGCCAACCTGAAAACCCTGTCGGCCTATGACACGCGCGCCGCCGCCGTGCCGCAGCCTGATCCCGTGGCCCAGCCGCCGGTTGCCCCGACACCCGAGGCCACACCCGATTCAGCGACCATCGACCCAGCCAACCCCGATGGCGCGCCGCAGGCCGCCACGCCAGCGCCTGAGGCCGTCACGGCACCTGCTGCCACGCCAGATTTTCCCGCTCCACCATTTGACGCGCTGCTTCTGGGCGATACCGGGCTGCAACTGGGCATGATCATCAACGCGCTGGCGCAGGCGCATGTGGACAATACGCATGTGCAGATCATGGGGCCGGGATTGTGGGCGGCATTTGCCACCAAGCTTGGCGCGCTGCAGGGCGCGTGGTACGCAGCGCCCGATCCGGCGACACGACAGGCCTTCGTGCAGCAGTTCATGGCGGCTTACCACCATATGCCAACCCCGCTGGCCGATCTGACCTATGATGCGGCAGCCCTGGTGAAGGCGCTGGACCAGAACCGCCCCGCCGGAAGCGCCAATGGCTACTCCGTGCAGGCCCTGACCCGCCCCGATGGGTTTGGCGGGGTGGATGGTGCATTCGGTTTTCTGGAGAATGGCAAGACGCGGCGCGATCTGGCCGTGTTCCAGATCCTGCCCACCGGTGGCGGCAAGATCGTCATTCCCCCTGCGGGCAGGCTGCGGCGCAGCGCCAACTAGGGGCAGTGCAGTAGGGTAATTTAACCGTCGCTGGCCTTTCAGGCAGCGACGGTCGCCCCATGCGCCAGCACCGGGCGGATGGCGTGAAGGGCAGCTTCAAAGCTGCTGTAGGTGGCGAGCTGGCGGTCGCGGATCTGGTCAACAAGCACCCAGCCCATGCCTTCGGGGCGGACCATGTAGGCCGGCTTGGCGTTTTCGCGCACCCAGACCAGCACATGTTCGATATCGGGTTCGTTTGCATCGTTGTGATCGGAGATATCCGCATCACACAGGCCCATGCACGCGCCAGCTTCAAGCCAGCGCATCAGGTATTCCCGGTGGCGGGGCAGGAAGCCCTGCCGCAGGGAAACAACATTGGTGGCGGAAGCCTGCCTGGTCATCATGTGCATTCCGTTGGCCCTCTGACTGTCTTGGCGTGACAAGATAGGAACAACGCTATTACTGCATGGCAGCTTTGCCAAACTGAATTTCAGACAGAAAGCCGCACAAACAGGCAGAAACAACACCCTGTGGCAAAAAAGCAATATTTCGTAGCATAAGTGCCTATTTTATAGGCCCTAATTTAGGCATTTGCCTATTCCATCGGCGATGAATCCAGAGCCAGCTCCCCGGCTTCTGCCGTATTGTGCCTTCAATCCAGTCATTCACCTGCTGCGTCAGCGTCATCTGGTCTGCTGTGCGGTTGCCGCTATCGGGCAGGTCGATGGGGGGGTAGACATGCATGCGCAGCCGCGCCGGACCCAGGCGCTCGATATAGCCGGGTATGACGGAGCAGCGCAGCCTGAGCGCCATGGCGGCCATGGCGCCCGCTGTCATGGCGGGCAGGCCGAAAAAGCTGGCAGCGACTCCATCATTCATCTTCTGGTCCACCAGCATGCCCAGATGGCCGCCTTTGAGTATGTGCGCCAGAGCATTGCGTGCACCGCGCGCCCCCTTGGCAAACAGCGGTACGGGCTGCCCCATTGCCTCATCGCGCAGATCGCACAGGATGCGATCGACCAGCGGATTGTTGGGCGCACGGTAAAACGAGGAGAACGGCAGCCCGTATCGCGCCACGGCGGGGGGCAGCATCTCCCAGTTGCCGATATGGCCGGATACGAAAATGGTCGGGCCGCCCTTCGCCGCCTGCGCAATGAGGTGTTCCTCGCCCACCACATCCCAGCCGGGGGCACCATCAGCCGGGTTACGGGGCAGGGTGGCAAGGTGGGGGAACTCGCCGGCGTTGCGGCCGATATTGTCCCACATGGCGCGGATGACGGTGTGGCGCATGCTGGCGTCAAGTTCAGGCATGGCCATGCGCAGGTTGGCATCGGCTATTTTCGATATGGGCAGGTGCGGCCCGATCGTGCGGCACAGCCAGCCGCCAAGGTTGGAGGCCCGCACCGGGCCAAGGCGGCGAAAGAGGGCCACAAGCCCGCGCACCAGGGCCGCTTCAAGGCGCATCTGCCCTGTGGGCTGTCGTGCTTTGGACTGTTCCGTTTTCATCGCTGTGTCGTGCCCAGCCATAGATCCAGTATCCGTTCAGGCATGGCGGGGTTGGCCCATGCCAGTTGCAGGCCGACCGTGCGCACTTCTGTCCGCATGGCAGCATTGAGGCGCACTTCATCCTTCTGTGTTGTAACAAGGCAGGCCCCGGCCTGTACTGCAAGCCCGTGCAGTTCAGCCTGTTCGGCAGCGGTATAGGCATGATGATCGGGAAAGGCGAGGCAGCTTGCGGGGCGGATGCCGCTTTGCGCCAGACCCTCGAAAAACTTGGCGGGCCGCCCGATTCCTGCAAAGGCGATGATGGGCTGATTGCGCGGCACCGATTGCGTGTCGGGTTGCAGGGTTGCCGCAAAACAGGGCAGTCCGTCGGGCAGGCTGGCTGCAATGCCCTGCTGGTCATGTCCCATGATCACCACCCCCCCGGCACGGGCGAGCCCGGTTGCGACCGGCTCACGCAGCGGGCCTGCGGGCAGCACGCGGCCATTGCCGAAACCGACCGTGCCATCAACCACCACCAGCGCCAGATCCTGATGCAGGGTGGGGTTCTGGAACCCGTCATCCATCAGCAGGCAGTCCGCGCCATCCGCCAGGGCGCGGCGTGCCGATATGGACCGGTCAGCCCCGACATAGCACGATGCGATGCGCGCCAGCAGCAGGGGTTCATCGCCTACGTCCCGCGCGGTGTGATGGTTCGGGTCAACCCGCGTTCCTGCCGGTGCCCGGCCGCCATATCCGCGGGAGAGAAAAGCGGGTCTGCGCCCCCGGCTTATGGTGCGCCGTGCCAGATCCATCACCAGCGGTGTCTTGCCTGCGCCACCCACGCCAATATTGCCACAGCACAGCACCGGCACGGGCGCATGCCATGGCGCACGGCGCAGGCGGCGTGCCGCAGCAGTGGCATAAATATGGGCGAGGGGGGCCAGCAGGCCTGCCATCAGTCCGGCATCGGTGGCCGGTCGCCACCAGAAGGCGGGTGGCTGCATCAGTTTTGGCCCAGCGCAAGCAGGGTGCTGGCGATCTTTCGGGCCAGCGCGGGATCGGGCAGGGCATGCTGCCGGGCGCCTGCGCCTGCCTTGAGGCGGGCTTCAGGGCTCTGGAGCAGCGGGATGAGCCATCGGGCGATATCGTGCGGGGTTTCGACAAACTGCACGCTATCCGCTATGCGGGCGTAAGCCTGGCGGAAATTGCCGATCCGTGGCCCGCTGGCGACAGGGCAGCCGGCACGCGCGGGTTCTAGCGGGTTATGGCCACCACCCGTGCAGCCCGGCAGGCTGTTACCCATCAGCACCGGAGCACCAGAAGCGAAGAAAAGGCCCATCTCGCCCAGTGTATCACAGATCCATAGCCCGTCCTGCGCGGTGGGAGCCTGACCCAATGCGCGGCGCGGGGTGCCGGGGCTGGCATGGGCTGCGATGTCCGCGCCGCGTTCAGGGTGGCGGGGTATGAGGAGGGTCAGGGCATCGGGCAGCATTTGTCGCACAAGGGCGCTGGCGGCGATAATGGTGGCGTCTTCTCCCTCATGGGTGGAGGCCGCGACCCAGACCGGTCGACCAGCCAGCAGGGTTTGCAGTTCGGCCAGCGCCGCCGGGTCATGTGGCAGGGGCGGCGCTGCATCCTTGAGGTCGGCAATCAGGTCGATCCGGGGTGCGCCGCCCTGCTGCAGGCGGACGGCATCTTCCGTGCTGCGGGCCATGACCCACGCAAAAGTTGAGAGCATGCGCGCCAGAAGGCAGCCCGCCCTGCGCCAACTCGCCAGGGAGCGGTCGGACATGCGGCCATTGAGCAGTGCCAGCGGCATATGCCGCGCATGGCAGGCGGCAATCAGGTTGGGCCAGAGCTCGCTTTCCACCAGCGCGCCCACGTCAGGCCGCCAGTAATCGAGAAACCGCGCGTCCCAGCGGGGCACATCCAGCGGCGCGAATTGCGTGATGATGCGCTCCTGCCCCACTATTGCAGGCAGGCGGTCGTGCAAAATGACATTTCCCGTGACCGTGCCGGTCGTGACCAGCACGTGCAGCGCGGGATTAGCCCTGAGCAATGCCTCCAGCACCGGGAGGATGGCAACCGTCTCGCCCACGCTGGCCGCATGCAGCCACACAAGTGCTCCTGCAGGGCGGGGCCGGCTGGCAAGGCCCTGCCGCTGGGGCAGGCTGGCCTGGGTTTCCTTGCCGCGCGCCAGTCTGCGGCGCAGGTTCACGCGCAGGACAGGGGCCAGCAGGACAGACAGGCCATGCCACCCCGCCCCCAGCACGGCTGCACACAGGCGGCCCCTTATGGCGGGGCGGCGGCTCATGGCTGTACCGGTCGGGAAAGAGGGGTGCGCATGCCTTTGCGGTAACATGCCTTGTGATGGGGGAAAAGGCAGGGCTGTGACTATGGGTAGACTGTTTTTTTGTTGAATACCCGCCAATGGGGTTTAATAAGACCGCCACCGGTCCGATATGCCGGTCATGACCCCCATGCAGGAACCGCACAGCATCATGGCCCCTCCACCTTTCCGGTCCTTTCTTGTTCCGGGGCAACTGGTCCGCCACCCTGATCACCCGGAATGGGGCGATGGCGCCGTGCAGTCAGCCATTGGCGAACGTGTTACGGTCATGTTTCCCCATGCAGGCAAGGTGATGGTCAATGCCATGGTCGTGCAACTGACCGTGCTGTCGTAGGGCCTGTGACTGCATGAACCATGCCCCGCTACCCGATTCCTACGGCCGTCTGCTGACCTACCTGCGCGTATCGGTTACCGACCGGTGCGACATGCGCTGCATCTATTGCATGGCCGAGGACATGACCTTCCTGCCCAAGGCGGAAATCCTGTCGCTGTCTGAACTCGAGCGCCTGTGCGCCTCGTTCATCCGCCACGGTGTGCGCAGGCTGCGGGTGACCGGGGGCGAACCGCTGGTGCGGCGCGATGTCATGTCCTTCTTCCGCGAGATGGGCAAATGGCTGCACCGCGATACCGGCCAGCCGGGGCTCGATGAACTTACGCTGACCACCAATGCCAGCAGGCTGGCCGAATTTGCCGATGGCCTGCATGCCTGTGGCGTGCGCCGCGTCAATGTCAGTCTGGACTCGCTGGATCCTGCCCGCTTTGCCCGCATCACCCGGCGCGGCAACCTTGCCCGCACGCTCGATGGTATCCGCGCGGCACGCGAGGCGGGGCTTGCGGTGCGCATCAATACCGTGGCCATGGCGGGCGTGAATGAGGACGAATTCGATACCCTGATCGCCTGGTGCGGCGAGATCGGTGCTGATCTGTGCCTGATCGAGACCATGCCCATGGGTGAGACGGGCGAGGACCGCACCGACCATTACCTGCCGCTCTCGACCGTGCGCCGCAGGCTTGAGCGGAACTGGGCGCTGGAGCCACTGGCCTACCGCACCGGCGGCCCGGCGCGTTACGCCCGCATTGGCCAGACAGGTCAGCGTATCGGCTTCATCACGCCCATGACCCATAATTTCTGTGAAAGCTGCAATCGCGTGCGCCTGTCATGCACCGGCAGGCTTTACACCTGCCTTGGCCATGAAGGCTCGACCGACCTGCGCGCGCCGCTGCGCGCGGGCGAGGATGATGCGGCGATGATGGATCATGTCCGCGCCGCCATCCTGCGCAAGCCGAAGGGGCATGATTTCCTGATCGGGCGCGATGCGGATGACCCCGCCCGTGTGCGGCGCCACATGAGTGTCACGGGCGGCTGAATGTTACGGCCGCCCGCGCAGCGCCTCCTCCAGGCTCATGCTGAACTGGCCTGGCCGGAGGGGGCGGGGCTGCGTGGGGGCAGGGGCCCAGCCGGTCATGACCGCGATGTGCAGCGACTGCGCGATACCGCCATCGGCATCACGCGGCAGGCGGCCCAGGGCATCGGCCAGCAGGGCAGGGGATGTCAGGCCACGCGCGCGCTGGCACAGGGCATTGGTCTCGCCTGCGTGGCGCAGATCGGCCAGCAGGCCCATGGGGGTTGCGTAGCTCAGTTCGATCACATCCGCATCGGCTACCGGCAGGGCAAACCCCGCGCGTTGCAGCAGGGCTGCACAGTCGCGCAGGCCAGGAAAGGGCGAGATGCGCGGCGAGACACCACCGCGCTGTGCCATCTCGGCTTCCATCAGGGCCGTGCGCAGCCCGCCCAGCGTGGGCAGTATGGGCATGCAGGCCAGGAACAGCCCATCAGGCGCCAGAACGCGACGCACCTGCGCCAGCAGCCCCGGCAGGTCATTGACCCAGTGCAGAGAAAGACATGCCACCACCAGGTCGAAACTGTGTGGTGCAAAGGGCAGCCATTCCCCATCCATGGCGATGGCGGGTCCGGCATCAAGGGCGGCCATGCGGGGCGAGAGATCAGCGGCAAGGGTTTCGATGCCGCGCGCGCGCAGGAGCGGGGCTACGACGCCACGCCCACCAATGTCGAGCGCCGTGGCGAAAGGGCGTGTGACATCATCGAGCCGGTCGAGCAGGCGGGTGGCGGCTTCCTCCACAATGGGGCGGACTGCCGTCACGTCACGTGCCGCGCGGTCACGGTGCAGCCTGACGGCATGACGGTCGAATATCTGCGGCACATCCGGGCTCATGCCCCTTGGTGTGAACCCATGCCCGCGCCGTGCCAAGCCCACGATCGTGTGAAGCCATGAAACGCGTCCCATGGTGGCTCACGTGGTGGCGCAGGGCCGCAACGCCGGTGCTTGACCTGCTGTTTCCGCCCCGCTGCCTTGCCTGCGGGGCGGAGGTGATGGAGGCGGGGCATCTGTGCGGTGCATGCGTGGGCCGGCTGCACCTGATTACGTCGCCTTTTTGCCGCCGCTGCGCCCTGCCGTTCTCATCCCGCGCGGCCGCAGGGCCGGACATGACCTGCACCACCTGCCAGCAGAACCCGCCGCCGTGGCGCGAAGCCCGCGCCGCCATGATGTATGATGAGACCGCGCGCAGCCTTATCCTGCCGCTGAAATATGCCGACCGCACGGAAAACGTATCGCTGCTGGCACGTTATATGGCCATGGCGGCCAGTGATATCATGACGGGGGAGAGCCTTTTCATGCCGGTTCCGCTGCACCGCCTGCGGCTGTTTGGCCGCCGCTACAACCAGGCCGCGCTTCTGGCCCGCGCGCTCGCTGGAATGGCGGGGGCTACGGCCCTGTGCGACGGGCTTGAGCGCACCCGTGCCACCCGCCCGCTTGAAGGGCTGGGCCGCAGCCAGCGCCAGCATCTTATGTCTGGGGCGATTACGGTGCGCTCCGGGCGGATTCCCGCGCTGGCGGGGCGGCATGTCATTGTGGTGGATGACGTGATGACCACCGGCGCCACACTGGCCGCCTGCGCCGTTCCCCTGCTTGCGGCAGGGGCCGCGCGGGTTGATGTGCTTGCCGCCGCGCGTGCCAGTGGTCAGCATGCATCGCAATAGGATAAGATGGCCCGAAACAGACGCATTCGCCCCGGATTATGGGTGGCGGATCAACCCGCAAGCCAAGTGAAGGTTCAATGCCCGCAATTGATATCTATACCCAACCCGGCTGCCCCTATTGCATCCGCGCCGTGCGGCTGCTTCAGCAGAAGGGTGTCCCTTTCAACGAAATCGATGCCCCCTATGGCACGCCCGAGCGCGCGGAATCCATCAGCCGCTCGGGTGGGCGCACCACCGTGCCGCAGATCTTCATCGACAACACGCCCATTGGCGGCTGCGATGACCTGATGGCGCTCGAACGCTCGGGCAGGCTCGATGGCCTGCTGGGCAAGGGCTGATAAAACGGCATGATCCGGTACCAGTTGCGCTGTGGCGCGGAGCACGAGTTTGAAGGGTGGTTTCCCGGCAGTGCCGCGTTCGAGCGGCAGGCCGCGGGCGGGCTGCTGTCGTGCCCGCATTGCGGCTCGCCCGACGTGACGCGCGCCCTCATGGCGCCCGCCGTCCATACGGGCATGCCCGCGCGCGTGGCAGAAGCAGCCGAAACGCCCGCTGGCATGCCTGCGCCACCCGGCCATGCGCCACAGGCCATGCCCGATACCATGGTCGCCCTGTTACAGAAAATACGCGACACTGTTGAGACGCATTGTGACGACGTAGGCGACCGCTTTGCCGAGGAAGCCCTGGGCATGCACCGTGGCGAGCGTGAAGCCCGGGGCATTTATGGTAGCATGACGGAACAGGAGCATGCCGAACTTGATGAGGCGGGCGTGGAGGTCCACGCCATTCCATGGGTCCGGCGGGCTGACAGCTAAAGGGTAGACGCAGGCGCGCTCCGGGGCACTGATCGGAACGCGTGCCATGTCGGGGGAACGATTGAAAATGCACGATACAGAACGGAACACGACCCTGCGCCAGACAGGTGGCCGCATCCTCCGGGCTTTCGCCCTGTCGGGCATGGCCGCGTTATGCGCCATGGCGGTCGGGCTGGCTTCCCCCATCACCGCGCATGCCGAGGCGCCGGACATCATTGGCCGGTGGATGACCAAGGACCATGACGGCGTGTTCGAGATCAGCCAGTGCGGGCAGGAAGTATGCGGCAGGCTGGCAGGGCTGCGCTACACCACCGAGATGCCACGCGACAAGCGGGGCGAGCCGGAATGCAACCTTCCCATGCTCAACGGGTTTATCCCTGACCCCGAAACGAAGGGGCACTGGAATGGTCATGTCACCGATCCGGATACCGGGCATGTGTACCATGCCAAGCTGTGGGTCTCGCAATCGGGCGACCTGAAGCTGCGTGGCTTCGTGGCCGTGCCTTTATTTGGTGAAACCGAAACCTGGACCCGCTATACCGGAGATATCGGCCCGGCGTGCAAACTGCCGTAGCAAGCAAGAAAAACAGTTCCAACTGATCAGGATCGCCCTTTCTGTCATGAGCACCACCCTCTCACGTCGCACCTTCGCCACCGCCCTGGCTGCTACCGTGCCAGCACTCTCCCGGCGCGCCATGGCCCAGACCGCGCCGGGCAAGCCCCGCACCATATGCTATATTGGTGGCTACACCCAGCATGCCCCGCCGGGCGGGGCTGGCAACGGGCAGGGCATATCGGTGTTCGAGATGAACCCCGATACCAGCAGCCTTTCGCCGCTCATGACGTATGTGGATATTGCCAGCCCGTCCTTCATGGCCATGTCCAGCGATTTCAAGCATCTCTATGCCCTGAGCGAAATCGATGACTTCAACGCCAACAAGGAAGGCTGCGTTACCGCATTCTCGGTCAACCGCTCGAGCGGGGAACTGACCAAGCTGAACGTCATGCGCTCGGGTGGCGCCGTGCCTGCGCATCTGAGCATTCATGCTTCGGGCAAATACGTGCTGGTGGCCAATTACATGGGCGGCACGGTGGGCGTGCTGCCCATTCACCCTGATGGCAGCCTTGGCGACCCGACCGATGTCGTGCACAACACCGGCCCGCGCATGCCCGACCGCGCGGCGGACAACCCGCCGGGCAATTTTGCCATAAGCGACCATTCCATGGCGCATGTGCACATGGTGGCTTCCGACCCCTCGGGCCGCTACGTCCTGGCCTGCGATGCCGGGCTGGACCGGGTCTATGTCTGGACGCTCGACCTGCATACCGGCCGCCTCGTGCCCGCCAAGACACCCTTCATCGCCATGACGCCGGGTTCCGCCCCGCGCCATTTCTCCTTCAACGAGAAGGGGACGATGATCTACATTCTGGGCGAGCAGGATTCGAAAGTGGTCGCCGCCACCTTCAACCCGCAGACCGGCGAGATCGTGCCGCAGCAGACCGTGAGCACCGTCACCCCGCATTTCCGTGGCAGCACGCTGGCTGCTGGCATCCTGCTCTCGCCCAATGGCAGGTACCTGTATGTGTCGAACCGGCTGGGCGATTCGCTTGCCAGCTTCCACGTGAATGATGACGGCACGCTCAACCTGGTGGAAGAAATCTGGATGCATGCCGATTACGGTCGCGCCATGATGTTCGACCCCAGCGGCACCTTCCTGTTCTGCGCCAACCAGCGCAGTGATTCGGTCACGTCGTTCAAGGCCAATGCCCAGACCGGCGTGCTCGACTTTACATGGAACTTCACCCCCGTTGGCAGCCCGACCACCTTCGCGTTCATGAGCACGATCTGAGTGGCCTGACCCCAATGGGTGCGCGGCCCGCTCAGTCGCGCACGAGGGCTGCGATGTAGTTTACCGCCATGTCGCGGCTCTCGCGCCAGCCGCCCAGGCCGGGCACCATGCCCGCCACATCGGTTACGCGCAGACCGGCATGGGCGGCGTACTGGCCCAGTTCGGCGGGGGTGATGAACTTTTTCCAGTCATGCGTGCCCACGGGCAGCAGGCGCAGTACGTATTCCGCCCCGATCTTGGCCATGGCCATCGAGCGCCACGTGCGGTTCATGGTCGAGACCACCATCGCCCCGCCCGGTCTGAGCAGGCTACCCAGCATGCACAGGAAGGCGGCGGGGTCGGTCACATGCTCGATGACCTCCAGGGCGGAAATCGCATCAAAGCGGGCATGGTGGGCCACGAGTTCCTCCGCACTGCCGCAACGATAGGCCAGCGGGCCTGCAGATGCGGGCAGGGGGTGATGGCGCAGGTGCAGCCGCCCAGCCGTAATCGCGGCCTGGGAGGCATCAAGTCCGGTCACGTCAAAGCCCGCGCGGGCAAAGGCCTCGCTGGCCAGCCCCGCGCCACAGCCGATATCGAGCAGCGTGCGCCGGGTGCCATCTTCCGCCACGGGGGCGGGCAGGTGGCGCATGGCCCAGCCCGTGCGCAGGTCGTTCATGGCATGGAGCGGACGCATGGGGCCTGCGGGATCCCACCACCGGGCAGCGAGATCGCTGAAATGGGCGATTTCATCCGGGGCGACGGAATCCGCCGACACAACGGTCGAATCGTGATGCTGCATGGGTGCACCGCCTTTCATTTGGCTTTCTCCCGCTGGACGCGGAAGCTGGGGAGATGTATGTGACGCGGCTTGCGCATAACGCAATGCCCCGGATTGGCCAACAGGCCCCCGTTCCGGATATGCTGAAGCCCGAGCCATAATGGAGCCATTATTCCGATGTCCCCTACCGTACCGCGGATCGTGATGAAATTCGGCGGCACTTCTGTCGCTGATCTTGACCGGATTCGGGCCGTGGCGGAAAAAGTCCGGAAACAGGTCGAGGCCGGGTGCGAGGTTGCCGTTGTGGTCTCCGCCATGTCTGGCGTGACCAACCGCCTTGTCGGTTATTGCCGCGATCTTTCCGCAACGCACGATGAACGCGAATACGACGCCGTCGTTTCCACTGGCGAGCAGGTGACCAGCGGGCTGCTCGCCTTAGCGCTGCAGAAGCTTGGCATCAACGCCCGCTCCTGGCTGGGCTGGCAGATCCCGCTGCGCACCGATAACGCCCATGGCAAGGCCCGCATCGAATCAATCGACGGCACGGCCCTGATTGCAAGCATGCGCGCAGGACAGGTGCCGGTCGTGGCGGGTTTTCAGGGTATTGGGGAAGACGGGCGCATCACCACGCTGGGCCGGGGTGGCTCCGATACCTCGGCCGTGGCGCTGGCCGCGGCACTGAAGGCGGATCGCTGCGACATCTACACGGATGTGGACGGAATCTATACAACCGATCCCCGTATTGTTACCAAGGCACGCAAGCTGGACCGCATCACCTACGAGGAGATGCTGGAACTGGCGTCGGTCGGTGCCAAGGTACTCCAGACCCGGAGCGTGGAACTGGCCATGAAGGAGCGCGTGCGGGTGCAGGTGCTCTCCAGTTTCAATGACGGGCCAGCACCATCGGAAGGGCATCTGCCCGGTTCATTAGTCGTGGATGAGGACGAAATCGTGGAACAGGAACAGGTCGCCGGAATTGCCTACTCCCGGGACGAGGCAAAGGTTTCCGTCCGCCAGCTTCCCGATCGGCCGGGTATTGCCGCCGCCGTGTTCGGCCCGCTGGCCGACGCCAACGTGAACGTGGACATGATCGTGCAGAGCACCGGCGATGACGGCATGACCAACATGACCTTCACCGTGGGCAAGACCGACCTCGCACGCGCCATTTCGGTGCTGGAAAGCACGCACGCCACCACGCGGTATGCCGAACTGCAGACCGATGACAGCGTGGTCAAGATCAGCGTCGTGGGCGTGGGCATGCGCTCGCATGCCGGTGTGGCCAGCACCATGTTCCGCACCCTGGCCGAACGCAACATCAACGTGCAGGTCATCTCGACAAGCGAGATCAAGGTCTCGGTGCTGATCGCCGCCGAATATACCGAGCTGGCCGTGCGCGCGCTCCACACCGCCTATGGGCTGGATGCAGCGTGAGCACCACCATGTCCGCCACTCCTGATGCCCCGTCCGCCCTGACTGACCCCACGCGCCGCAAGGAGGCCCGGGCCCGCCTTGACCACCTGTGTGGCCGTGGCACGCGCTTTCTGGGTAGCGAATACGCGCTGCTGGCGGGGGCGATGTCGTGGGTGAGCGAGCGCAATCTTGTCTCGGCCATTTCCAACGCGGGTGGCTTTGGCGTGCTGGCCTGCGGCGCCATGGAACCCGAGCGCCTGGCCGAGGAAATTGCCGCGACGCAGGCGCTGACCCAAAAACCCTTTGGCGTGAACCTGATCACCATGCATCCCCGGCTCGATGATCTGGTGCAGGTGTGCATCAGGGCGGGCATTACGCATGTGGTGCTGGCAGGCGGCATTCCGTCCGGCCCGGTCATCCGCGCCATCAAGGATGGGGGCGCCAAGGTCATCGCGTTCGCGCCCGCCTTCGTGCTGGCCAAGCGGCTGGTGCGGCTGGGCGTCGATGCGCTGGTAATCGAGGGATCGGAAGCCGGCGGCCATGTCGGCCCCGTGTCGCTGACGGTGCTGGCGCAGGAAATCCTGCCCCATATCCATGACGTGCCGGTGTTCGTGGCTGGCGGGCTGGGACGGGGGGATGCGATCCTGTCCTACCTCGAGCAGGGCGCATCGGGCGCACAGCTCGGCACGCGCTTTGCCGCCTCACGCGAGAGCATCGCGCATGAAAACTTCAAGAAGGCCTTCATCCGCGCCAATGCGCGTGATGCCGTAACATCGGTGCAGCTTGATGAGCGTTTTCCGGTCATTCCGGTGCGGGGGCTGAACAATGCAGGCACAAGGCGCTTCATGCAGCACCAGGCGGAAACGCTGCGCCGCTTTCAGGGTGGTGAACTGACCAAGGAAGCCGCCCAGCTTGACATCGAGCATTTCTGGGCGGGCGCCCTGCGCCGCGCCGTGATTGATGGCGATGTGGAGAATGGATCGGTCATGGCCGGGCAGTCCGTGGGCATGATCACCGCGGAGCAGCCGGTCAGCGAAATTATCAATCAGCTGGTCGATCAGGCCATCGATGCCCTGATCCGTCAGGAAGAGAGGGCCCGCTACGGATGACCGACGGCAAGCGCATTTTCCGCGGCAAGGCAACGCCGGGCACGCCCGCGCCAGCACCGGGCACCACTCCCATCGCCTCGGTAGGGGACATGCTGCGCGCGCGCCGCGAGGAGCTGGGCTGGAACCTGCCTGATGTCGCGGCATGGCTGCGCATCCGCCTGCCTTACCTGCAGGCCCTTGAGGAGGGACGCCCCGGCGAACTTCCCGGCTCAGCCTATGCCATCGGCTTCCTGCGCAGCTACGCCAATGCGCTGGGGCTGGAAGGCGAACAGCTTGCCGAACGCTTCAAGATAGAAAGCAGGGGAGCCTTTACCCGCAAGGCCGAACTGTCCTTTCCCGTGCCGCTGCCTGACCGGGGGCTGCCAACCGGCGTGCTCCTGCTGTGCGGCCTCGTGATCCTGGTTGGCGCCTATGCGGGGTGGTACAAGCTGACCGGCTCTCAGGGCATTCATGACCTTCCGACCAAGCTGACCCTGCCGGGCCTGTCATCGGGCACGACCGCGTCGCCGCAGGTGGCCTCGGTGCTGCCGCCTGCGGATGAACGGCCTGCGCCGCAGCCCCTGCCGCCGCAGGAGCGCGAGGCGCTGACCGGGGGGGACACCACGCTGCCGCCAGCGGCAGTAATCCCGCCCATGCCAGCACCTGCTGCTCCCCCGCAGCCGCTCGAGAAAATGGGCGAGGACCGCAACGTGCTGGCCCAGCAGGCTTCGGCCACGCCAGCACCCCTTGCAGCGGGCGACAGCGTGACCCTGAATGCATCGGCCACGACCTGGGTGCAGGTGCGCAAGCACGGCGGCCCGGTGCTGTATGACCATGTGCTCCAGCCTGGCGAGACATGGCAGACCCCGCCCGGCCAGTCCGGCCTGGAACTGACCGTGGGCAATGCAGGCGGCCTGACGCTTGCGGCAGGCGGGGTCACGACCCAGCCGCTCGGCCGTAATGGCGAAGTGCGGCACAATATCGCGCTCAGCCCGGCGGCAGTGGCTGATGGCTCGGTGTTGCATGCCGCACCGGTGGAAAATATCCACCCGGCAATGCCTTCATCCATGCAGTCAGGCGGCACAACCGCCACAGGGAGCGGCAATAATCTCTCTCCGCCCCTCCCGCAGCACATCAATCCAGAGTAAAAGGGTCTTCTACGGCATGGTCCACAATGTGGTCACCATGCCGGGAACCGGCATGTAACAGACCAACGGGCCGTGCCACGCCCCGCCACGGCGGGCCGGAGCACACACCGCCGCCTTAATGTGGAGGGCACAGAAATGAGCAGCTATCGTCCCTATCAGCACATCGAACGCCGCAAATCGCGGCAGATCCATGTCGGCAAGGTGCCGGTCGGTGGTGATGCCCCGGTTTCGGTGCAGACCATGACTAACACGCTGACCACCGATGCCGAGGCTACGATCGCGCAGATCCGCCGCGCCGAGCTCGCGGGCGTGGATATCGTGCGCGTGTCCTGCCCCGATGAGGAGAGCACCAGGGCGCTGGCCGAGATTGTGCGCGAAGTGAACGTGCCGATCGTGGCCGACATCCACTTCCACTACAAGCGCGCCATCGAGGCCGCCCAGGCCGGTGCCGCGTGCCTGCGCATCAACCCCGGCAACATCGGCAGCGCCGAGCGCGTGCGCGAGGTGGTGAAGGCGGCCAAGGACCACAACTGCTCCATCCGCATCGGCGTGAACGCCGGTTCGCTGGAGAAGCACCTGCTGGAAAAATACGGCGAGCCCAACCCCGAAGCACTGGTGGAGAGCGCGCTCGAGCATGCCAGGATCCTTGAAGATCATGACTTCCATGAGTTCAAGATCAGCGTAAAGGCATCGGACGTGTTCATGGCGGTCGCGGCCTACCAGCAGCTTGCCGATGTATGTGACCACCCGCTGCATATCGGTATTACCGAGGCAGGCAGCAAGCGCGCGGGCACGGTCAAGTCCTCCATCGGGCTGGGCAACCTTCTGTGGGCGGGCGTGGGTGACACGATGCGCGTCTCGCTCTCGGCCGAGCCGGAAGAGGAAGTGCTGGTCGGCTGGGATATCCTGAAGTCGCTCGGCCTGCGCCACCGTGGCGTGAAGATCATTTCCTGTCCGTCCTGCGCACGCCAGGGCTTCAACGTGATCGAGACCGTGCAGACGCTGGAAGATCGCCTGGCCCATATCAAGACGCCGATGACGCTGTCGATCATCGGCTGCGTGGTCAATGGCCCCGGTGAGGCGCTGATGACCGATATCGGTGTGACCGGCGGCGGTTCGGGCCGGCACATGGTCTATTCCGCCGGCAAGCAGGATCACACCATGCCTGCTGGTGACATGATCGAGCATATCGTGGATCTGGTGGAAAAGAAGGTGGCCGTGCTGGAAAAGGCAGATGCCAACAACACCCCCGCCGAGGAAATGGCCCGCGAGGCCACCATGTCCACCACGGACTGAATCAAACGCCGCGCGCCCGGCCAAAAGGGGGCGCGCGGTCTGACTGGTGGCCTGCGTGCGGGCCACCGGACTGAATACAGGAATATCGCGTAGTGAGCAGCTTACAGCCCGTTCGTGGCACCCATGACCTGATTGGTGAGGAACGCAGGCGGTTCAACCACGTAGTGGAAACCGCGCGCCGCATTGTCGGCCTGTACGGGTTTGATGAATGGTCGACCCCCGTGTTCGAGGATACGCGGGTCTTTTCGCGCTCGCTGGGCGATACGTCTGATGTAGTCTCGAAAGAGATGTACACATTCGAGGACCGTGGCGGTGAATCCCTGACCCTGCGGCCCGAGGGCACGGCAGCCATCTGCCGCGCGCTGGTCACCAACGGGTTGACCCAGTCGCTGCCGCAGAAGGTGTTCTACGCAGGCCCCATGTTCCGCTACGAGCGCCCGCAGAAGGGGCGCTACCGCCAGTTCCACCAGATCGGCGCCGAATTGCTGGGATCTGCCGAGCCGCTGGCCGATGCCGAGGTCATTGCCATGGGCCGCGACGTGCTGCACGCGCTTGGCATTGGCGATGAAGTGGTGCTGGAACTCAACACGCTGGGCGACAGCGCCAGCCGCGATGCGTGGCGCACGGCGCTGATCGCCTATTTCAGCGAACGACGCGCCGAGCTCTCTGCCGATAGCCAGGCCCGGCTGGAGCGCAATCCGCTGCGCATTCTCGATAGCAAGGCCGCACAGGACCGCGCGCTGGTGGCGGATTCCCCCACCATTGCCCAGTTCCTCACGCCCGAGGCGCAGGCTTTCTGGGATGGCCTGCGCAGCACGCTGGATACGATGGGCGTGCGCTTTCGGGAAAATCCGCGCATCGTGCGCGGGCTGGATTATTACGGGCATACCGCCTTCGAGTTCGTGACCGAGCGCCTTGGCGCGCAGGGTACCGTGCTGGCGGGTGGACGCTACGATGGTCTCGTGGCCGAAATGGGCGGTCCTGCAACCCCTGCCATCGGCTGGGCTGGGGGTATCGAGCGCCTGTCCATGCTGCTTGAGGATGTTCCGGCCGAGCCACGCCCTGTTGCCGTCGTGCCGATGGGCGCAGATGCGCAGGCCGTGTCCCTGACCGTGCTGCAGAGCCTGCGGGCTGCGGGCATCCGGGCCGAGACATCGTATCGCGGCAACATGAAGCGCCGCATGGAACGTGCCAACCGCATGAAGGCGTCGCATGTCGTGGTGATTGGCAGCGACGAGATTGCACGCGGCGTAGCCCAGCTCAAGAACCTCGATAGCGGGCAGCAGACCGAGGTGCCCCTCGATGGCGTGGCCGCAGCCCTTCAGGCCGGAACCGCCGCAGGGGGCTGAGCGTGTCAAAATTTGACGAACGCCTGGACCGGATCGTTGGTCGGTGCGAGGAATTGCAGGCCCTGCTGGCACAGGGCCTGTCGGGCAGCGACTTCACGCAGGCCTCGCGCGAGTATGCCGAGCTTGAGCCGATTGTCACGCGCGTGAACGCGTTGCGTGGGGCGGAAGAAGCCGAGCGCGATGCCAGCCAGATGCTCGCTGACCCCGAAATGCGTGAACTCGCCCAGGCCGAACTCGACGAACTGCGCACGCAGATCCCGACCCTGCGCCACGATATCCGCTTGGCCATGCTGCCACGTGACGAGGCGGATGAACGCAGCGCCATCCTTGAAATCCGCCCTGCCGCGGGGGGAGACGAGGCCGGCCTGTTCGCGGCCGAACTGTTTGGCGCCTACCAGCGCTATGCCGACCAGCGCGGCTGGCGCTTCGAGATTCTGGAATATGACCAGTCAGAACTCGGCGGCCTGCGCGAGGGGATTGCCAGCATTACCGGGCGTGGCGTGTTTGCCCGGCTGAAATATGAATCCGGCGTGCACCGCGTACAGCGTGTGCCTGCGACCGAGAGCCAGGGCCGCATCCATACCTCCACCGTTACCGTGGCCGTTCTGCCCGAGGCGGAAGAAGTGGATGTCGAGGTCAATGAAGGCGACCTCCGCATTGATGTCTACCGGGCATCCGGGGCAGGGGGGCAGCACGTCAACAAGACCGAGAGTGCCGTGCGCATCACGCATCTGCCCACCAATATCGTGGTGGCGATGCAGGAAGAGAAAAGCCAGCACAAGAACCGCGCCAAGGCCATGAAGATCCTGCGCGCGCGCCTGTATGAGCGCAATCGCGCCGCAGCCCACGAATCCCGCGCCGCCGACCGCCGCGCCCAGGTGGGCACGGGCGACCGTTCCGAGCGCATCCGCACCTACAACTTTCCGCAGGGCCGCGTGACCGACCACCGCATCGGGCTTACGCTTTACAAGATCGACCGTGTGATGGCAGGCGAACTCGATGAGTTTGTCGATGCCCTGACGCAGGAAGAACAGGCCGCCCTGCTTGCGGCAGATGAAGGCTGAACGAACACCCGTTCAGGACGTGGGGGCGGCGCACAGGCTGCTATGGCCGGGGTGGCGCTCGACGCTTTCAGGCTCGGTATCATCGACAAGGTAGAATTCGGTGAAATTGCGCGAGGCAATGGCTTCATAATGGTGGCCATCGGGATGATACAGCACGCCCTCGCCGCTGACCTGATGGATCTCGACCTTGCCACTGGGGCGGCGGATGTAAATCTCCCCGCACAGGGCGTAGCTGTGGTTGAGGCGCCCCATCGCGGTATCGACATGGACCGTTTGGCTGGTATGGTCCGCATCCAGGTGAAAGGTGGCTACAAGCTGCTCATCGACATAAAACCGCTCGGATTCCGAAATCTCTCCACTGCCATAGTCGTCCCTGACATCGAACGATCCGGCAAGGGCAGGGGAAGCGCCAGCGCACAGCATGGCGGCCAGGAACACGCGCGCAAGGCGCGATGAAAGGGCAGGCAGGTACATGATGCCCCAGTATGACGGAAAGCAGCGGCGATGAAAGATGCCATGACACCAGCGCCCACAAATTTGCGCCAGTTGTTGCATGACGCGACGCAACAGCTACGTGCAGCCAACATCGAGGCCCCCCAGCGCGAGGCCCGCCTGCTCGCGGCCCATGCGGCGGAAACCGACCTGGCCGGACTGCTCCGCATCGATATGCTGCCTGACGCGGCCCATGCACGGTTTGCCGATGTGCTGGCCCGGCGCCTGCGTTATGAGCCCATGGCCTATATTACCGGGCAGGCCGGGTTCTGGTCGCTCGATCTTGCAGTGTCACCCGCCACCCTCATCCCCCGCGCCGACACCGAAACCCTTGTCGAGGCCGTGCTCGACCATCTGCCTGACCGTAATGCCCCGCTGCGCGTGCTGGATATCGGCACCGGCACCGGCTGCCTGCTTTTAGCCATTCTGGCGGAATACCTGCACGCTTACGGTATTGGCACGGACATCAACCCGCAGGCGGCGGAACTTGCCAGCCTCAACGCCATGCGCAACGGGTTGATTACGCGCAGCAATATGCTGTGCTGTAACTGGGCTGATGGGGTGGAGGGGTCGTTTGACCTCGTGCTGAGCAACCCGCCCTATATTCCACATGCCGATCTGGCTACCCTCATGCCCGATGTAGTGGCCCATGAACCTGCGCGCGCACTGGATGGCGGCCCAGACGGACTCATCGCCTACCGTGCTCTGGCCCGCATGCTGCCGGACCTTCTGGCACCCGGCAGCCTGGGCGTGCTGGAACTTGGCATCGGGCAGGACCACAGCGTACCCGCACTCATGCGCGCAGCAGGGCTGGATGTTGTGGAAATACGCCCCGATCTTGGCGGAATAGGGCGGGCGCTGGTGGTGAAAAAATAATTTGGCAGAAAGAAAAGCGCAGGTTATATTGCCAGAACGCAGGGAAACGAAAAGCGTGTTGATTGCTGTTCCATTCCCCGCGGGCGATCCCGATTGCAAAACATAAATACAGGCGATCCGAACCCTCAACAGGTTCCGCCACGCGCAGGGATCCATGTCCGGTGTCGTACCGGACAACCAACATGGCAACAGACGGGACGGGCAGAGACCGCCCCACGGTCCAGGGCAGCGCCAGCGACCGGCAACAGGAAAGTGCTGCGACAGCTTATGAACATGAAACGCATGCGGAGCCGTCACCATCGTTCGGGCGGCAGCAGTGGTGGAACCGTACGCCATAATAATGGCCAGATCCCGTTGAACCGCAACCATGTATTTGACAGCAATGGCCCGGACCTGCGCGTGCGGGGCACGGCACAGCAGCTGTTTGAAAAATATCTGCAGCTTGGCCGCGACGCCAGCAGCAGCGGCGACCGCGTGATGGCGGAAGCCTATTTCCAGCATGCCGAACATTACTTCCGCATTCTCAATGCCATGACGCAGGCTGCCCAGCAGAGCCAGCAGGAACGTCAGGAGCGCATGTCCAACCGGCAGCCGCGCCCCGTCGAGAACCGTCAGCCCAGCGATAGCACTGTTGATGAACCCGCCGAGCCTTCGGCCGAGCAGCCTGCCGTGATCGAGCCTGCGGAAACTGCTCCCCAGCCCACGATCGATGCGGCCCCTGAAGCACCTCCGGCCCCTGCGCCGCGCGCTCCCCGCGCACCACGCCGCAGCAGCCGCGCCAAGTCCGCGGCAGGCAAGAAGGAAGAACTGGAATCCACCCCGTCCTGATAAACGGGTCGACCCCCGCCAGCCCTGCTGCGGGGGTCATTTCGTTCAGGTGGTCGGCTGGACCAGCCGCCACACCTTGCGCTTGCGGCCATCACTGGCCCCCGGCGCGTCTTCTACCGTGACCAGACCCTGATTGCGCAGGGCCTGCAGGGCCAGACGGGCGTGATAGGTGCCGAGTTCGGGAAACAGGTCACCGATTTCCTTGACGGAACGTGCCTGACCATCCGACAGGATCTTCAGTACGATCTGCCGCTTGCTGTCATGATTTGTCATGCGCCAGGATCTATGCTGAAAAAAAGTCATATGCTTCCATACCAGAACAGTCCCTGATGGCCTAGCGCTGATCCGGCAACAACTCCTTCAGAACCGTGTGGATTGCAGCGCAAAGGCGGCTGAGCTCGGCTGGCGTGATGGTGAAAACCGGCGTCAGGTAAATGATATTACGGAAGGGCCGCACCCATACCCCCTGTGCAATCAGGGCGGTCTTGAGCGCATTCATGTCACGTATGCGGTCAAGTTCCACCACGCCAATGGCCCCCATGACACGCACATCAACCACATAAGGAAGGGCACGGCAGGGTTCGAGTTCGGCGCGCATCTGCGTTTCAATGCCTGCCACCTGCTGCAGGCGCGGTTCGGTTGCAAACAGGTCGAGCGAGGCATTGGCGCAGGCGCAGGCCAGGGCATTGGCCATGAAGGTTGGCCCATGCATGAGCGCATGCAGCGGATCATCGGACAGGAAAGCCTCGAACACATGCCTGCGCGCCACGGTGGCTGCCAGTGCCATCGTGCCCCCGGTCAATGCCTTTGAAAGGGTGATGATGTCAGGCACGATTCCGGCCTGCTCGCAGGCGAACATCGTGCCGGTACGGCCAAAACCGGTAAAGATCTCATCCAGGATCAGCAGCACGCCATGGCGGTCGGCCAGGGTGCGCAGGGTGCGCAGCACCTGCGGCGCATGGAACAGCATGCCGCCCGCGCCCTGCACCAGGGGTTCGGTAATGATGGCGGCAATGCTGCCTGCATGCTGCGCCAGCAGGACATCAAGGGCTGCGGTGCTCGCGGCATCGACCGGCAGGTCGGCGATGAAATGCTCGGGTAGCGCACCGTTATAGAGGCTGTGCATGCCTTCCTCCGGGTCGCACACGGCCATGGTGGCGATCGTATCGCCATGATAGCCGCCGCGGAAAGCCAGCAGCTTTGTCCGCCCGGTCTGACCCTGATTGAGCCAGTACTGGATGGCCATCTTCATGGCCACCTCGACCGAGACCGAGCCGGAATCCGTAAAAAACACCCGTTCCAGATCACCGGGCAGAAGGCCTGCAAGCCGGCTTGCCAGTGTCAGGGCCGGTTCATTGACCAGACCGCCAAACATGACATGTGGCATGCGCTCAAGCTGGGCCGCCACCGCAGCGCGGATATGGGGGTGGTTATAGCCGTGGCAGGCGGTCCACCACGAGGCGATGCCATCAAGCAGTTCCGAGCCATCAGCCAGCGTGATGGTGCAGCCCTGCGTGCGCGTGGCAGGCAGCGGGGGCAGGGCAGTCTGCATCTGCGCATAGGGCAGCCAGACATGCCGCATGCCCTGCTCCAGCCATTCAGGTCCACACATGCGCTCTCTCCGTGATATTGAATTGGCGGGATTGACCGGGGCGGCAGGCTCCGGCAGGAGAATGCGCTTCATGGCCTGTTTCGACACCCTTTTCCAGACTGCGCTCGACCACATGGCGCAGCGTCATATCCGCCGCGTGCTGCGCCCCGTGCGCCATAGCGGGCCGGTAACCGTTATCCGTGACGGGCGCGCGCTGGTCAATTTCTCATCCAATGATTACCTCGGGCTGTCACATCATCCAGCCCTTGTTGCCCGCGCGGCGCAGTGGCTGCATGAGGATGGAACGGGTGCGGGTGCCTCGCGGCTGGTCACCGGCACCAGTGCGCGGCACATGGCGGTGGAAGCGCGTCTTGCGGCCTTCAAGGGGGCGGAAGCAGCACTCCTTCTGGCCAGCGGGTGGCAGGCCAATGCCTCCGTGCTGGCGGCCATATTGCGGCTGGCGACCGATCAGGGCGCACCCCCGCTGGTGTTTGCCGACCGGCTGAACCATGCCAGCCTACACCATGGCTGCATGGCGGCAGGCGTGCGGCAGATCCGCTTCCGGCACAACGATCTTGACCATCTGGAAAGCCTGCTGCTGCGGCATGCGCCTGATCCGGGCCTGCGCATCATCGTGACGGAAAGCGTGTTCAGCATGGATGGCGACTGCACCGACATTGCCCGCCTCAGCGCGTTGGCCCGGCAACATGGTGCCTTTACTTACGTGGATGAAGCCCATGCCACCGGCGTGCTTGGCCCGCAGGGGCGCGGGCTGTGCGCGGGGCATGAGATCGATCTGGTCATGGGCACGTTCAGCAAGGCGCTGGGCGGGTTTGGCGCGTTTGTAACCGGCTCGCGCGCCCTGTGTGACTGGCTGGTCAATGCCTGTTCGGGCTTCGTGTTCACCACCGCCCCGCCGCCTGCCATGCTCGGCGCAATGGACGCGGCCATTGAATGCGTGCCCCATCTGGATGAAGAGCGCGCCCGTCTGGCCCGCAACGCAGTTCATATCCGCGATGTGGTGCGCAACTGCGGCCTGTCGCCGGAACCCTCGACCACGCAGATCGTACCGATTATGCTTGGTGATGCTGCGCGCGCCCTGCGCTTTGCCGCAAGCCTTGAGGCGCAGGGCCTGCTGGCCGCCGCCATACGCCCCCCCACGGTGCCGCCCAATGGCAGCCGCATCCGTTTTGCGCTGAGTGCGGCCCATACCGATGCCATGATCGACCAGCTTGCCACAGCCATTCCGCTGGCCCTGCAACAGAGTGCTGCATGAGCACCACCCTGCCGCTGGCTTTCGTGCATGGCTGGGCGTTCGACCCCACGTTCTGGACCGCGACCCGTACGGCCCTTGGCAACGCACGCACGCGCTGCCTCGATTTTGGCTTCTTTGCCCCACGCGCCCATATGGAACTACCGCAGGAGCCCTATATTGGCGTCGGGCACTCACTGGGCACGTTATGGCTGCTGCGCCACCACGGCCCGCTGTGCCGGGGCCTGATCCTGATCAACGGCTTCAGCCGGTTCGGGGCCGGACCGGATTTTCCGGCTGGCATTACCCGGCGTGTGATCGAACGCATGCGCCAGGGGCTGCTGCGCGCGCCGCAGGGATTGCTGCACAGTTTCCGCCTGCGCGCGGGCATTGATTCGCCGGTGCCTGAACCGATCGTGCGCGACCGGCTGGAAACCGGGCTCGAAGCCCTGATGGACATGGATTGCCGGGCCGACCTGATCCGCACGACATGCCCGGTTCATGTCATGGCAGGCACGCAGGATGCCATTGCCCCCCCAGCGCTGACCGAGGCCTGTTTTCCAGCCCGTTCCCTTCAATGGCTGGAAGGCGGGCATCTGCTTCCGCTCACGCATGCCACGGCCTGTGCGGATGCCATAACCACCATGGCCAGACGGATGATGCCATCATGACGCGCAAGGACAGCATTGCCGCCCGTTTCGACATGGCGCAGCACTACGAGCAGGCGGCCCGCATCCAGCGCATTGCCGCGACCGAACTGGCCCGGCGTATTGCTGCCGCCATGAGCCCTCATGCCCCGCGCCGTATTCTGGAAATTGGCTGTGGTACCGGCTTCCTGACCCGTGAGCTGCGCCGCCTGTTCCCCCAGGCGTACATCACCGCCACCGATATCGCGCCGGGCATGCTGCAACGCCTCGCACGATCCATGCCCGATGACGCGCAACTTGTGCTGCACCGCATGGATGGTGAAGCGCCCGACCTGACTGGTCCGTTTGACCTTATCTGTTCCAGTCTGGCCATGCAGTGGTTTGCCGACCGCAAGGCGGCTCTTGCCGCACTGGGCCGCCTGCTGGCACCGGGTGGGCACATGGCGCTGGCAACCCTGTGCGCAGGCAGTTTTCACCAATGGCGGGCTGCGTATGACGCCGTGGGCAGGACATGCCCCATGGCCGATTACCCACCCTGCACCACGTTGCAGGCCGAATGGCCCGATTGTGGCGCTGGTCTGTGGGAAGACGCTGAAATCATCGATACGCCTGCGTCACCACTGGCCTTCGTGCGTGAACTTCGGGCTATCGGTGCAACCCATACGGACAGTTCCCCCACGGATGGCCTGCGGCGCGTACTGGCTGCGGCAGGCGAGGGGGATGCACCTTTTGCCGTATCATACCATGTGGCGTACGGGCAGTTCGACCGCGCGCCATGGCCGGGCGTGTTCGTGACCGGCACGGATACGGATGTGGGCAAAACCGTTAGTTCCGCCGCACTGGTAAGGGCATGGAACGCCGCTTACTGGAAGCCCCTGCAAAGCGGCACGGATGACGCGCCATCCGACAGCATGAGCCTGCGCCATCTGACCGGACCTGATGCGACCCGGCTTTATCCGCCTGCAGCGAGTTTCGGGGCTTCCCTCTCGCCCGAGGATGCAGCGCGGCAGGCCGATACCCGGATCGACCCTGATCTGATTACCCTGCCGGATCACGACCCTGCGGCAGGCCCGGTGGTGGTGGAAGGGGCAGGAGGCGTGTTCGTGCCGATCGCGCCCGATTACCTGATGATCGACCTCATGGCACGGCTGGCGCTGCCGGTGGTGCTGGTTGCCCGCAGCACGCTGGGCACGATCAACCACACGCTGCTCAGCCTTGCCGCCCTGCGGGCACGGGGGCTGCGCGTGGCAGGCGTGATCCTGAACGGTCCACTCGAACCCGTGGGGCGCGAGGCCATCATCCGCCACGGGCAGGTGCGCATTCTGGCGCAGTTTCCGCCCATAACGCCCATGGGGCCGGACGCGGTGGCGCAACTCGCTGCCCTGCTGCCGCCATGGCGTGACATCATGCAATCATGAAAACGCTGCCTTCTTGCAAAAAAGGGCGCCCAGAAATTTTGGGGCTGGCAGCGGGCCGCAACCTTTAATAACGGCGGATCAGGCCTGCCAGCGTGCCCTGTATGTACACACGCCCCGCTGGAAAAATCCGGGTCTCATACGCGCTATTGGCCGGGATCAGCGCAATTTCGCTGCCCTGATGGCGGATGCGCTTGAGGGTGACCTCATCGCCATCAATCAGCGCCACCACGATCTCCCCGTCATTCGCGTGGTTCTGCTGGCGGATGATGACCATGTCACCATCAAGAATGCCCGCTTCCTCCATCGAATTGCCCGTCACTTCCAGTGCGTAATGGCTGGCCTTGCCCAGCATGTCGGCAGGCACGGTGATGCGGGTGGTCTCGGGTGTTATGGCCTCGATGGGATTGCCTGCGGCAATACGCCCCACGAAAGGCACGTCCATCACCGCGGCGATCTGTTCAGGGGCAGGCAGGTCTGGCGCGGGATGGGGCGAATCGGCCGGGCGGGGCGGCGGCGGATCAATATCGGGCAGGCGCAGGATCTCGAGCGCACGGGCCCGATGATGCCTGCGGTGCAGGAACCCACGCTCCTCTAGTGCTGAAATGAGGCGATGAATGCCTGACTTGGAGCGCAGGCCGAGTGCATCCTTCATTTCATCGAAAGAGGGTGAAAAACCCGTGCGGCGCAGATGGCTATCGATAAACAGCAAAAGCTCATGTTGTTTTCTGGTGAGCATGTCACATGTCCTTTTGCCGTGAGCAGCGCCGCCGATGCGTGAGCGCCATGGAACAAATCAAAAACCTGTTCCATGTTCTACATTGGTTCCTCCTCGCGCGTCAACCGGCATTCCGGCCTATGCAAAGACGTGATCGATACGGATCAGTTCGCATTTATCACCTGTCTGTGCTGCTGGCGCATGGGGCGCGCGCAGCACCAGCGCCTGGCTTTGCGCCAGCACGTGCAGCATGGCCGAATCCTGCACGGGGAACGGCGTTGCCACCAGGCGGCCCTGTGCGTCATGTGCAAGGGTTGCGCGCAGGTGGTCCATGCGCTGGTCGTTTGGAGGCACGTCGCAGCCCAGAATGGCGTGAACCGGCGGCTCAACGGGTTGCGCCAGTCCGGCCATGCGCCGCAGGGTTGGCAGCACGAACACGATAGAGCACACGAAGGCCGCAACCGGATTGCCCGGCAGGCCAATGAACGGCAGGCGGCCAAGATGGCCCGACATCAGCGGGCGGCCCGGTCGCATGGCAATCTTCCAGAAATCGGTTTTCAGCCCCACCTGTTCCAGCCCGCGCCGGACCAGGTCGTGGCTGCCTACGCTGGCGCCGCCCGCAGTCAGCAGCATGTCCACGCCATCGACCATGCGCTCGAGTGTTGCCACATCGGCCATGTCATCGCGCAGCACCGGCAGCATGATCGGCTCGGCGCCTGCGGCGCGCAGCAGGGCGGCCAGCATGGGGGTGTTGGCGTTGGCGATCTGGCCCGCGCCGACGGGGCTGCCAGGCAGGAGCAGTTCATCGCCCGTAGCGGCAATGGCCACGCGCGGGCGGCGCGTCACCTGCACCCACGCATTGTTGGCCGCTGCCGCCAGCCCCACATCGCGTGCTGAGAGCCTGTGGCCTGCGGGCACAAGCATCTGCCCCGCCGCAAAATCCTGCCCCTTGCGGCGCACATAGGTGCCAGGCGCCAGCGTGTGAGTGGTATGCACGCTGCTGCCCTCGCGCCGTGCGTTCTCCTGTATCAGCACGGCGTCCGTGCCTGCAGGCATGACGCTGCCGGTAAAGATGCGTACGCACTGCCCGGGGCCAGCCGTGCCGGTAAAGGGGTGGCCCGCAGGAGCCTCGGCAATGCAGGCAAGTGTTACCCCGCCTGCCGAAAGATCCGCCGCGCGCACGGCGTAGCCATCCATGGACGAGACATTGGCTGGCGGGTTGGACAGCCCCGCCATGATGGGGGCCGCACTCACGCGCCCGCAGGCATCGGTCAGGGCCACGACCTCGGCAGGGAGGGGGAAAACCCCTTCCAGAATCCGCTCACGCGCTTGCGCTACACTCAACATCGGGCACGACACTCCATTTTTTTTGCCATTCTGGGGCGATTCCAGCAGAAATATCGGTCAAGGTGCTTGACCTGAGCCTTGTGTATGCGCATTTTCCGCCAACTTGAACCACTGCTGCACCTGAGTGTTCCAGCAGCGGCGGAGCAGTGCTGAGGATATCATGGCCAAGAGCAACACCATTCAGATCAAACTCGTCTCCACGGCGGACACGGGCTACTTCTATGTGACCAAGAAGAATGCCCGCGCCCAGACCGGCAAGATGGAACTGCGGAAATATGACCCCGTCGCGCGCAAGCACGTGGCCTTCCGCGAAGCGAAGATCAAATAATCTCCCGATTTGCGGAGATGCAAAAAACCCCGGCAGGTTTTCCGCCGGGGTTTTTTTGTATCTGCCGCGTGCCGTAGCGCCGGGGTAATTTCAGTACAGATGGTCATGCTCCGCGTATGGCACGACAATCTCGTCCTGGCGCGCAAGGTTCTGCATGGAGCGGGCGCGTTCATCGAGCAGGTCGGTGTCGAGCGCGCCTTCCTTGAGGCCACGCACGCGGCGCAGCCACACTTCCTGCTCGGCCGTGGCGTCCTTCTGGGCCGAGCGCGCCTCATCAAGCAGGTGCAACTGCGTGGCGTAGCTGTGCAGCCCATGTTCGCCGCGCATGACATTCCAGCCAAAATAGCCTGTCAGTGCGATGAACAGGGCAGGGGGAATGGTTGCCCGCATCACACGTTTCGCGATCTTGACTATCTGCATCCCATTCCCCTTTTTCGTATTCCTTCAGGCCGGACGGGCTTAACCCGCCCGGACCCGTGTGTCACCCGTTCTTGAGAATCGTGCGCCCGGCATAGCGTGCCGCCGTGGCCAGTTCGTTCTCGATCCGGATCAGCTGGTTGTATTTTGCCGTGCGGTCGGAGCGTGACAGCGAGCCGGTCTTGATCTGCCCGCAATTGGTCGCAACCGCCAGATCGGCAATGGTGCTGTCCTCCGTCTCGCCCGAGCGGTGGCTCATCACGGCCGTATAGCCTGCATGCTGGGCCATCTGCACGGCTTCCAGCGTCTCGCTCAGCGTGCCGATCTGGTTGACCTTGACCAGCAGGGAGTTGGCCACGCCATCCTTGATGCCCCGGCGCAGGCGATCGGGGTTGGTCACGAACAGGTCATCGCCCACCAGTTGCAGCTTGTGGCCCAGATTGGCGGTCAGTTCGGCCCAGCCTTCCCAGTCATCTTCCGCAAGGCCATCCTCGATGGAGATGATGGGGTAGCGGGCAGAAAGATCGGCCAGATAGGCAATCATGCCAGCCGCATCGAGGCTCCTGTCCTCGCCTGCCAGTTCGTAACGGCCATTTTTATAGAACTCGGTGGCCGCGCAATCGAGGGCGAAGGTCACGTCATCACCCGGCTTGTAACCTGCCGCCTCGACCGCGCGCATCATGAAGCCAAGAGCCTCATCCGCTGATTTCAGCGCCGGAGCAAACCCGCCTTCATCGCCAACGTTGGTATTGTAGCCAGCGCCCGACAGGCTCTTCTTGAGCTGGGCAAAGATTTCGGACCCCATGCGAATGGCATCCGTGACCGTGGGGGCGCCCACGGGCTGGATCATGAATTCCTGGATGTCGATCGGGTTATCGGCGTGCTGGCCACCATTGATGATGTTCATCATCGGCACGGGCAGGGTGCGGGCATAAACACCGCCCACGTAGCGGTAGAGCGGGGTCTGCAGTTCTTCCGCCGAGGCCTTGGCGACCGCAAGCGACACGCCAAGAATGGCATTGGCGCCCAGCCGGGCCTTGTTGGGGGTGCCATCAAGATCGATCATCGCCTCGTCAATGGCGACCTGATCGGTTGATTCCACGCCCTGCAGCGCTTCAAGGATTTCGCCTTCAACATTGGCTGCGGCCTTGAGCACGCCCTTGCCGCCATAGCGCTTGGGGTCGCCATCACGCAGTTCCACGGCTTCATGCGCGCCGGTGGAAGCACCTGATGGCACGGCAGCGCGGCCCTTGGCGCCAGAAGCCAGTTCAACATCTACCTCGATGGTGGGATTGCCCCGGCTGTCAAGAATTTCGCGGGCAATGATATCGATAATGGCGCTCATGATATCTGTTTCCTCAGATTTGACATTATGGGGATACCGCATGCCACCGGCATGCATATCCTTCCCCACGATAACAGATGCAACGCATCACGCCAGAGTAGGCTATGCAACTCAGCACAAGATATTAGGAGACCCCGCCGTGAAACGCCTGCCGCTGCTCGCCATCGTCACTGCTCTGGCCAGCCTGCTGCCACTGGTTGGCTGCACCTGTGCGATCCTGTTCCTTTCACCCGACCACACTCCACGCCTGCTGACCGCCGCCGTGGGCTATGGCGCGGTGATGCTGTCCTTTCTTGGCGCGGTGCACTGGGGCATGGCGCTGGAGCAGCCTGACATCATACCCGCCGGCGGCACGCAGCGCCTGACCAACCTGCGCCTCGCACTTGGCGGCCTGCCTGCCTTCATTGGCTGGATCGGGCTGTGCGCCGCCACCGTGCAGGAACTCGCCGGGCTCATGACGCTGATCGCGGGCTTTGCGGCAACAGCCGTGGTGGAACGCATGGCCTGGCGGCGCGGTGCCATGCCTCGGGGCTACATGACGGTGCAGTGGTTTGTCATTTGCCTGGCGGAGCTGTGTTTTGTCGCGATTCTGGCAGCGTGCATGGGCATGCGCCCCGGCAGTTGAGGGCGCGGCGCCGCGTATTGCGCAGGCCATGAAAAAGCCCGGCATGCAGGTACATGCCGGGCTTTTTTATTGCATCTGGATGCGGGAGATCAGCTTCCCTGCAATCCGCGCAGCACATCCGCCGGGCGCACCGGCATGTGGCGCAGGCGCACGCCCACGGCATTGAAGATGGCATTGCCAATGGCAGGCCCCACCACCGTCGTGCCAGGTTCACCAAGGCCCATGGGCTTCTCGGTGCTGGGCAGGAACTCGATGTCCATCTCCGGCGTATCGGCAATACGCAGCGGGGTATAGGTGTTCAGGTTCCGGTCCACGGGCATGCCGTTCACGATTTCCGTGTTCTCGAACAATACCATGCTCAGGCCCCACAGCGCCGCACCCTCGGTCTGGGCCCTGGCGCCATCGGGGTCGACCACGGTGCCCGCATCAACCACGATGGTCAGCTTCTGGCACGTGACCACGCCGGTGCTGCGGTCAACATGCACCTGCGCAACACAACCGATCCAGGTCGGCATGCCGCGTTCCTGTCCCGCCGTGGTGGCAAGGCCGAGTGCTGTGTCCTTGGGCAGGGTGGTCTTGCCCCAGTTCACCTTTTCCATCAGGCGGCGGACAACGGCAGCCTGACGCAGTGCGCCACCTACGGAATCCGGTGCTTCCCCCTTGTTGCGGCCCTGCGCGGTCAGCAGGTCAAGGCGGAACTGGGCGGGATCCTTCTTCTGGCGGTGCGCAACCTCATCGAGGAAGCATTCGATCCCCCAGCTGGTCCAGCCGGGGCTGACCGAACGCAGCCAGCCGGGGCGGAAGGTCTTTTCTGCCAGGTCATTGCGCAGCGCACGCACGCGGAAGGCGCCAACCTCGTACCAGTGATCGCCACCAGCGATGGCAAACTGGTCATAAGGCTTGCCGTCCACGCCCTTTTCCATGAAGGCCTGCGCCATCACGCCCGTGGGCCAGCCGGCAGCGGCCTGATAGTCCATGCCGGTGATCTTGTCGCTACCATCAAACGCCATGCGCACGCGCTGGACGGAAGGCGAGCGGAAGGAATCGAACTGCATGTCGTCCGACCGCGTCAGGATCAGCTTGACCGGCTTGCCGCCCAGCGCCTTCGACGCAAGGGCGGCAGGGATCATGTAGTCACCGTTGAGGCGGCGGCCAAAGCCCCCGCCAAGCAGGTAGCTGCGCAGGATCACCTTGCTCTCGGGCACCTGCAGCGCCTTGGCCAGCGTGGGCAGGATCAGGCTCTGCCATTGGTTGCCGGCATGGATCTCGTACACGCCGTCCTTCTCGAAGGCTACGGCATTGGTCGGCTCAAGCTGGTAGTGCAGCACGGATGCGCAGGTATATTCCTGCTCCATGACCGTATGCGCACCGCTGAAGGCTTGGTCCACGCCATCATCATTGAAGATGTAGACGCCACCATCCCTGTTCTTGATCAGCTCGCGACCACGGTCCTGAATGTCGGCTTCGGATGTGTGGATGGTCTCACCCGGCGTCCACTCAACCTTCAGCGCATCGGCCGCGCGGATGGCGGCGCTGTAGGTCTTGGCCAGCACCACGACCCAGCCCTGCACCACCTCGGACGGATCCTCGATGATCAGGTAGCGCTCGTAGCCCTTGATCTTCTTGGCGTCCGTATCATCAACGGAACGCACCTTCGAACCATAGCGGGTGGGCGGCATCTTGGGGCGGCCATAGACCATGCCCTCCACCTTGACGTCGATGCCGTAGATGGCGGTGCCGTTGGTCTTGGCCGGAATGTCCAGCGCCTTGATCTCGGCATTGCCGATCAGGCGGCGTTCGCTCGCGGGCTTGAGCGGCAGCTTGGCCATTTCCTCAGGCGTGAAGGAATGCGACGGATGGCCCTTGGCCACGATATCGCCAAAGCTGATCTGCCTGGTGCCAGCCGACACGATGCCATTGGCGACCGTGCATTTGTCAGGCGTGGTGCCGAGCAGGCGGGCGGCTTCCTCGACCAGTGCGGTGCGGGTGGCTGCACCGGCCTGGCGGAATACATCCCACGTCATCCACACCGACCAGCTGCCGCCGGTCACCATCAGGCCCCATTTGGGGTCGGTGTCGACGTAGTTGATGCGGACCTTGCTCCAGTCGGCTTCCATCTCGTCCGCGATGATGCGGGCAAGCGCTGTGCCGATATGCTGGCCCATTTCCGCGCGGATGATGTTGACCGTGATCTCGCCATCAGGCGCAATCGAGCACCAGATGGTCGGCTCGAACGCGCCATCGCCGGGCAGGGCCTTGTCGAGCGGGAAAATCTGGTTGGCCGAGGCCGGACGCGCGAAGCCGAACATGACCCCGGCGCCAAGCGAGGTGACAAGAAAGCCACGACGCGACAGGGTGGTCTGTTCGCGGCGTCCGTCCTTGCCCAGGCGGAAGCGGTTTAATCTACCCATTTGATGCATCTCCGCGTGCGTTGGCCGCGGCCTTCTTGATGGCCTCACGAATGCGAATATAGGTCATGCACCGGCACAGGCTGCCAGCCATGACGGCATCGATTTCCTCATCCGTGGGAGAGGGGTAATCCTTCAGCAGGCTCACGGCCTGCATGATCTGCCCGGACTGGCAGTAGCCGCATTGCGGCACCTGGATCTCGCGCCAGGCCTGCTGCACGGGGTGGTTACCCTCGGGGTCGATGCCTTCGATCGTGGTGATGTCGGCACCTTCTGCCGCGCTGACTGGCGTCACGCACGAGCGGGTGGCCCGGCCACCGATATGGATGGTGCACGCACCACACATGCCGATGCCACAACCGAATTTTGTTCCGGTCAGGCCAACTTCGTCACGGATGACCCACAGCAGGGGGGTATCATCCGGCACGTCAACGGTTACGTCTCGTCCATTGAGGCGAAAGGTCGTCATGTTCTAGCTCCGTCTTTCAGCTCAATGGGACGACGCGACAGGCGGCGTGGGCAGGGTCTTGCGCACGTCGGCGGCCTTCTTTTCCAGATCGGTCCACGGTGGCAGGGTCGTGCGCGTGGCGCGCAGGTAGGTTGCCAGGCGGGCCAGGTCCGCATCCGAGAAGGAATGGTAGAAACTGGGCATGGACACCGTGGAAATGCCTTCCGTCGTGCCAATTCCGCGCAGGATCACCTGGAACAGGTTGGTTGGCTCATCGAGCCACAGCGCATTGTTCAGCGCGAGGTCGGGGCGACCTTCAACCGGCTGCGGCCCGGCATTGGCGTGGCACGCGGCACAGGCGCCGGCATAGAGCTTGGCGTTCGGGTTGACCTGCGGGCCGACCAGATCCTTCATCGAGGCCTTCATGGCCCATGCAAGGGCCTTGGGGTCCTGGCTGACGCGGGTTGCGGAATGATCGATCTCGGCCAGGTAATGCGCGATGGCATGCACGTCCGATTCCGGCATCTCGCTCAGGCCGCCATGCACCACCGGCGACATCGGGCCCGCAGCACTGCCGTGCAGCGGCGCGGAACCAAAGCGCAGGTATTTGAAAAACTCGTCCTCGGTCCACACGACCGGGGTCGGATTGTTCTCATTGAGCGGGGGGGCGATCCAGTTATCGACCGGCGCGCCGTCATAGGGCGCGCTGGCCTTCTCGGCCCCCATCAGGTTACGCGGCGTGTGGCATGCCGAGCAGTGGCTCAGGCCTTCGGCCAGGTACGCGCCACGGTTCCACTCGGCATCCTGGTTTGGATTGTTCTTGAGCGGCCCTTCATGCAGGAACAGAAGTTTCCAGCCCGCCTGCTCGAGGCGGATGTTGAAGGGGAAGCCCACCGTATTGTCACGCTTGACCGAATGCACCGGCGCACGCGTCATGAGGAAGGCGTAGACCGCATCGATGTCCTCATCCGTCATGTGCGTGAAGTGATCGAACGGGAAGGCGGGGAAGAGCTGCGTGCCGTCACGCGAGATGCCCTTGCGCATGGCGCGCTTGAAGGCGGCCTCCGACCAGTGGCCGATACCCGTTTCGGGGTCGGGCGTGATGTTGGAGGAGAAGATGGCGCCAAAGGGCGTATCCATCTTGTAGTCACCTGCAAGCTCGACGCCGCGCACGCCATCGGTGCGGGTATGGCACTCCGCGCAGTAGCCGCCGGCGGCCAGCACGCGCCCGCGCTCGATCTGGGCTGCGGTGAAGGTGGAGGGAGGAGGCGGTGCAACCGGCGCAATGGCCGGATACCATGCATAGGCCAGGAACCCGACGCCACCGGCGACACCGATCCCCACAATCGCTGCTGCAATACGTTTAATCACGATGTTCTCGCGGTTGTGAAAGTCATCATATCACCCCGTATCATCCGCCCGGTTCCAGTGCCGTCATGGCGCGAAACACAGGAGGCGGCGCAACATTGCGCCCCCTCCGAAGCACCGGAACTGCCGGATGTGCGGGAACATCGGCGCCACGGCGGAAACTTTAGTATTACCGTTTCCTAATCAAGCCGTTCGGGCGCACGTAAGATCAAAGCGGTGATAAGACTTATTTGATTTTCTTCTTAATGCATAAAATCCCTGCAAAACCGTGGATAATGGTTTGCAAGGTGGCCTGTATGAGCAGTATCTATATACCAATGAATATAGATATGAAGGGCAATGTCAAGCCGGGGAAGGAAAAAATCCTTCCCCGGCGCGGGGTCTCAGTTCCCGTCGGGCAGGCTGTAGGCGACGATGTAGTCACCCAGCTTGGTGCCGAATGATCCGTGGCCGCCATCGGCAGTGACGATGTACTGCCTGCCATCGACCGCATAGGTCATGGGCGTGGACTGGCCACCGGCGGGCAGGCGGTCCTGCCATAGCACCTGGCCGTTCGTCACGTCATAGGCGCGGATGTAGTAATCGAGCGTCGAGGTCAGGAAGGCCACGCCACCAGCCGTGGTGAGCGGGCCGCCAAGGCTGGGCACGCCCATCTTGATGGGCAGGGGCAGCGGCGCGCTGTCACGGATCGTGCCGTTGCGGTGCTTCCACACGATCTTGTTGGTGCGCAGGTCGATGCCCGACATGTAGCCCCAGGCGGGCTGCTTGCACGGCAGGCCGAACGGCGAGAGGAACGGATGCAGGTCCACGCCATAAGGCACGCCAAACTGCGGCTGCACACCACTCTCCGAGCCCGAGGGTAGGGACTTGTCAGGTGTTGCCGGGTTGTTCGGCCCGCGCGGGATCAGCTTGGACACGAACGGAATGGCGATGGGGTTGGCAATCGCGATCTGGCGCACGGGGTCAACCGCAAGGCCGCCCCATTCGAACATGCCGAGATTGCCGGGGAAGACCAGCGTGCCCTGCAGCGAAGGCGGCGTGAACGTGCCATCATAGCGCAGGCGGTGGAACATGATGCGGCAGACCAGCTGGTCATACATCGTGCCGCCCCACATGTCGGCATCGGTCAGGAGCTTGCTGGGGCGGAAGGTCAGCTGCGAGAAGGGCTGCGTGGGCGAAAGATGATCGCCCGGCGCGGCCCCCTGCGGCACGGGGCGCTCGGGCGCAGGCACCACGAGCTGGCCGTTGCGCCGGTCGAGCACGAAGATGTTGCCGGTCTTGGCAGGGGCATACAGGGTGGGGATGACCTCGCCCTGTTCGTTGCGGATATCAACCAGGCTGGGCTGGGCCGGGATGTCCATGTCCCACAGGTCGTGGTGGACGGTCTGGTAGGACCAGACCAGCTTGCCGGTAGAGGCGTTCAGCGCCACAATGGAGCTTGCATAGCGCTCGGCATCCGCACCGCGGTTGCCGCCCCAGATATCGGGTGTCTGCACGCCCATGGGGATGTAGATCAGGTCGAGCTTGGCGTCATAGGATGCCGTGATCCACGAATTGGGGGAATTGGGCACGAAGCTGTGGTGCTCGGACGGCATCTCGTTCGGGTCGGGATTGCCAGGGTCGAACGCCCATTTCAGCGCGCCGGTATGCACGTCGAACCCGCGCGTGACGCCTGAAGGCTCATGCGTGGAATAGTTGTCGGTCACGGCGCCGGACACGATCACGGTGGTATCGGTCACGACCGGGGGGGAGGTGGGTTCATAAAAGCCCAGCGTCTTGACCGGCATGCCGTCCTGCAGGTTCACCACACCATTATTGCCAAAACTGGCACACCGCGCGCCGGTTGCGGCATCGAGCGCGAAAAGCTGGCCATCATTGGTGGGCAGGAAGATGCGGCGCGCGCACTCGACCGGCGCGGCAGTGCCATCCGCCGCCTGCGCGTCATCGGCTTTGTTCTCATGATAGGACACGCCACGGCAGGTCAGGTGCTGGAAGGTGGGGTTGTAGGCCAGCTTTGGGTCAAACTTCCACCGCTGCTGGCCAGTCTTTGCATCGAGCGCGAACAGGATCTGGTGGGGGGTGCACAGGTAGAGCGTATCACGGATCTTGATGGGCGTGACCTCATCGGTGATTTCACCGGGGTCGTTGGGGCCGCGCAGGTCGCCGGTGCGGAATGTCCAGGCCACCTTCAGCTTGCTGACATTGCTGGCGTTGATCTGCTTGAGCGGGGAGAACCGGTCACCAAACTGGGTGCGGCCATAGGCCTGCCAGTCTTCATCGGGCATCTGATGGGCATCGCCCGGCTCGGGGGCATTCTGCGCCACGGGGGGCAGGCTGCCCGCGATATCCTGCGGGTCCTGCGTCAGGGCTGCGCCCACCACCACCACGGCGGCGCCAATCGCGCCGAACAGCGGCAGGCGGGTGGCAGGACCTGCAGGCTGCAGGTGGCGTGTTACCCACGGCAGGGCGAGCACGATGCCGATGGGCACCAGAATATCGCCACGCGGGGCCAGCGCCCAGAAATCAAATCCGGCTTCCTGCACGGCCCACACCATCGTGCCGAGCAGGAGCACGGCATAGACCGTGAGCGCCATGGCCTGCCGCCGAAACAGCAGCACGGCCGTGACCAGCAGCAGGGCACCGGCAACGACATAATAAAAGGAGCCGCCGATGAGACACAGCCATAGCCCCCCTCCCAGCAGGTAGAGACCTGTCAGGGCGCAGACGGCAATGGCCGCAGCGAGAAGGGGAGCCGAGCGTATGAGGCTATTCATAAGTTTTCCTGATTACCGTGATACAGTCCGAACATTTTCAATGAGAAAACGTAGGAGACGTCATCAGGTCAAGCCCAACTTTATGAATAAAACGTGTGTCATAATATTTCGAGGGGTTAAATCTCCCCCTGAGTGTCTATTCCCCGGTGGATACAACCTCCGCCAGCGTGGCACGGGTTCCCCGGTCACGAACGGACTGGCGCAACGCCAGGTAGCGCTGCACGAAAACCGCACTTTCCCGCAGGTCCCAGCCTGCAAAAGCGGTCATGTCCAGCGCATCTTCAAGCTGGGCCGAGGCCGCCTTGAGCCTGTCTTCATCGGTCAGGTGAGGCTCGATCACATCATAGACCGTGCCTTTATCGTCACGCCCGCGTAAATATTCCGCATAGCACGCGACCACGAAGGCGATGTGCTCCACCGGGCGACGATGGGCGATTACGCCCATGGCGGTGCTCTTGATGAACATGGACAGCTTGGAGGTGCTATCAAAGGCAATGCGCAGCAACTGATCGCTGATCGCCTTGTTGCGGAAACGATGCAGCAGCCGCCTGCCATAATCCCTCAGCGCCATGCCCGGGGGTGCATGCAGCAGGGGTTCGGCATCAAAGGCCAGATACTGCTCGACGAGTGCCACCTCGTTGAGGTCAAGCATGATCTCGCTGACAAAGCGGTAGCCCGACAGCACGCCCGAAAGCCCGAGCAGCGAGTGGGAGGCGTTGAGCATGTGCAGCTTCACGGCCTCATAGGGCTCGACATTATCTGTAAACTGCACGCCTACGGCGTCGAGTTCCGGGCGGCCTGCGCAGAATTTGTCCTCGACGACCCACTGGATAAAATCCTCGCAGAAAACGGGGATACGGTCATCAAGCCCGCTTTCGGCATCGAGGCGCTTTACATCCTCAGGGTGCACGGCAGGGGTGATGCGGTCCACCATGGTGCAGGGGAAGGTGACATTCTCCTCCATCCATTGCGCCAGCCCCGCGTCACGTGCCCGCGCCCAGCCGAGGAAGGCCGCGCGCGCCACATGGCCGTTCTGGGGCAGGTTGTCACACGACAGGATGGTGAACGGACCAGCACCGCTCTCGCGCCGCTGGCGGAGCGCCTCGGTCAGCAGGCCAAACACCGTGTGCGGTACGTCGCGCTTCAGGTCTTCGGCTATGACGGGGTGATCGAGGGGAAAGATGCCGTTTTCATCAACGTAATAGCCGCCCTCGGTCACGGTCAGGCTGACAATGCGGATGGCGGGATCGGCCAGGCGGGCGATGGTGGCGGCCCGGTCGGCGGGGGCGTACATATACTCCGTAATGGAGCCGATCACGCGCACCACGTTCGGTGCATCGGGCGCGCATTCGGTCAGGGAATACAGGCCGTCCTGCAAGGCCATGTCCTGCGCCTTGAGGGCCTCGTGCGGGTTTTCCATCAGGCCAACGCCCAGCAGGCCCCAGCCCTGCTGGCCCGCGCGCGCCAGAACGCGGTCGATATAGACCGCCTGATGGGCGCGATGAAAATTGCCAACGCTGATATGCGCGATGCCGGGCGTTACCTTGCTGCGGTCATAGGCAGGCACCACGATCTCGGGCGGCAGGTGGGGCAGGGATGTCTTGTTAAGTGGGGTCATGACCATATTTCCACGGAAAGGATTTTTCGACGCCTAATCAGAAAAGACCCATGCGGCAACCCGCCCTCACGGGAGCCGGGCGTCTGTCCGCCTGCAGCGCAGGGGCAAAAATCGCACTACCCCGCGCGTTGGCCCCGGGCCGGGTGGAAAACATGTTTTTTATTATGCCACGCAGGAGGGGGGTGCAGGCGCGGCCATGCATAATCATCTCTTCCGGCGCGACCGCCTGATCGGATAGAAGGAAGGGGTGAATACCATCCAGAATCCTCCCTCCGCTGAGTCCCGCCAGCCGGACTCGCTTCTTGGCGTGTCACAGCGCCTGCCGCCTGCCAACCTGCAGGCCGAGCAGGCGCTGCTTGGCGCGTTGCTGACCAACAACAAGGCCTATGACCGCGTTTCGGACTTCCTGACCGGCACACATTTTGCCGATGAGATCAACGGGAAGATCTATGATGCGATTTCGCAGCATATCGAAGACGGCAAACTGGCTGACCCGGTCACGCTGCGCATCTATTTCCAGAATACCGGCGTGCTCGACCCCGTAGGCGGCACGTCCTATCTCGCCAAGCTGCTGACATCGATGGTCGGCATCATCAATGCCGCTGATTATGGGCGCGTGATCCATGATGCCTGGATCCGCCGCCAGTTGATCGATATCGGGCAGGACGTGGTGAACAACGCCTTCGGCGCGCGCCCCGACCTTGATGGCCCCGACCAGATTGCCGCCAGCGAGGAAGCACTGTTCCGCCTGGCTACCGAGAAGGGGCAGGATGGCGGCTTCCTGTCCTTCGACCGCGCCCTGGCCGATGCGGTCAAGATTGCCCAGCATGCCTTTGACCGCGACGGCGACGTGGTGGGCCTGACCACGGGCCTGCGTGACCTCGACAAGAAAACCGGCGGCCTGCATCCTTCCGATCTGCTGATCCTTGCCGGGCGCCCCGCAATGGGCAAGACGGCGCTCGCCACCAAGATCGCGTTCTCCGCTGCGCGCTCGCTCATGGTGGCTGCGCGTGATGCCGAGGATGATGCCAGGCCCAAGGGTTCGGTCGCCATCTTCTCGCTGGAAATGTCGGCCGAGCAACTGGCCACCCGTATCCTGTCCGAGCAATCCAGTGTGTCGGGCGAGAAAATCCGCCGTGGCGAACTGGTGCAGAAGGAATTCGACCGCTTTGTGCAGGTCAGCCGCGAACTGTCGCAACTGCCGCTGCATATTGATGATACGCCCGCCATCACGCTCTCGGCCATGCGCACGCGCTGCCGCAGGCTGGCCCGCACCAAGGGGCTGAGCCTTGTGGTGGTCGATTACCTGCAGCTCATGCGGCCCTCGGTCGGCACCAAGGCGGACAATCGCGTGCTCGAAATCTCCATGATCACGCAGGGGCTCAAGGCGCTGGCCAAGGAACTCTCGGTGCCGGTCATTGCGCTGTCCCAGCTGTCGCGTCAGGTCGAGAGCAGGGAAGACAAGCGGCCGATGCTGTCGGACCTGCGTGAATCCGGCTCGATCGAGCAGGACGCCGATGCGGTGATGTTCGTCTATCGCGACCAGTACTACCTCCAGCAGCGCCAGCCCAAGGAAACCTCCTATGATTCCGTGGACAAGTACCAGACCGCGATGGAGGAGTGGCAGCGCAAGATGGATCTGGCCCATAACCGCGCCGAACTGATCCTGGAAAAGCAGCGTCATGGCCCGACAGGGACGGTGAACCTGTTCTTCGAAGGTGAGTTCACGCGCTTTGGCGACCTCGACATGTTCCACGACGCTTAAGGGAAGGGTGAAAGTGATGCGCCGTGTCCGGGCGGCGCATCACTGTGGTCTATGTGCCACAGGCAGCATGATGCGGCTGGTTGGGATAGCGCCGTGCACAAAACCGCACAGCCGAAATGGGATGGTGGATACAGGCAGGACAGATGGGCAGACCCTCCTCTCTCGCGCATCCAAATGTTTTATAAGAAATCTTATGCCAACAAATTGGATGTGAAAGAAGCCAGGGCGCATGATCCGGCCGGTTTCGCCATGTTGCTTTTCGCCATGTTCCATAATGGTCAAGCCGCCCGTAATCCGGCATCATCCATGCATGACTGATACGGCGCTCGCATCGATCTGCGGTTTTGCATTTTCCGGCATCGAGGCCGTTCCTGTCAAAGTCGAGGTCCAGCTTTCTGTCGGCCTGCCATCGTTCCTGATCGTGGGCCTGCCGGACAAGGCAATCAATGAATCGCGTGAGCGCGTACGCGCGGCCCTGTCGGCCATGGGTCTGGCGCTGCCCGCCAAACGCATCGTGGTCAACATGGTGCCCGCCAGCCTGATGAAGGAAGGATCGCATTTCGACCTGCCCATCGCCCTCGCCCTGCTTGTGGTCATGGGCCTGCTTTCGGGCGATATGGCGCAACGTTACGCGGCTTTGGGCGAACTGTCGCTTGATGGCGGCGTCAACCCGGTCTGTGGCGTGCTGCCTGCTGCCATGACGGCGGCCAGCCTGTCACTCGGGCTGATCTGCCCCGCAGCCCAAGGCGTGGAAGCCCGCTGGGCCAGTGAGGATATGGACATTCTTGCCATCCGTTCCCTGCCCGAGCTGCTCAATCATTTTCGCGGCCAGCAGGTGATCGAGCCGGTCGAACTGCCCCCCATTGGGCCAGAAGACCTGACCGCCCTGCCCGACCTTGCTGATATCCGTGGCATGGAAACCGCGCGCCGTGCGCTGGAAATTGCCGCTGCGGGCCGTCATTCGCTGCTTATGGTCGGGCCACCGGGTGCTGGCAAATCCATGCTGGCCGCCCGCCTGCCCGGCATCATGCCTGACCTGACGCCGGTTGAAATGCTGGAGATCAGCCGCATTCACAGCATTGGCGGCCTGCTGAAGGATGGCCAGCCCGTGCGCAGGCCGCCATTCCGCGATCCGCATCATTCCTCCAGCCCTGCTGCCCTGAGCGGTGGTGGCGCGCGGGCGCGCCCCGGCGAGGTCAGCCTGGCGCATCGTGGCGTGCTGTTTTTGGATGAAATGCCAGAATTTGGTCGCGCGGCGCTCGAAGTGCTGCGCCAGCCGATGGAAACCGGCAGCATATCCATCGCCCGGGCTGCAGCCCATATCACCTACCCTGCCCGCTTTCAGCTCATTGCGGCCATGAACCCGTGCAAATGCGGCTATCTGGGTGATGCGGCACAGGAATGCCGCAAGGCGCCGCGCTGTGGCGAGGACTATCAGGCCCGCCTGTCCGGTCCGCTGCTCGACCGGCTGGACATGACCGTGCATGTCGAACCCATGCCCTTAAGCCGGATTGCAGAACTCAAGGGTGGCGAGGCCAGCGCCGTTGTCGCGGCCCGCGTGCGTGAGGCCGTGGCCCGACAGCAGGCCCGTCAGGGCGAAGCCCGCAATGCCGAGGCCTCGACCGATGATTTCCGCATCACGACGCAGGCGCGTGATTTTGCCGTGCAGGCCGCTGAAAAAATGCGTCTTTCTGCCCGTGGCTTTACCCGCCTGCTGCGCGTGGGCCGCACCATAGCCGATCTGGGTGCGCAGCCCGACGTGGAGCGCAGCCATATTGCCGAGGCCCTGGCCTACCGTTTCCGCCGTGCGGGGGGAAAATGACCCGAAAGCGATTTTTCCCTCTTGCGCACCCTGTCTGGCTGAACTAAATAAGCCCCACCGAAGCGGATGGGTGCGTAGCTCAGCGGTAGAGCATCGCCTTCACACGGCGGGGGTCACAGGTTCAATCCCTGTCGCACCCACCATCCGGCCTTAATTCCTTACAATATACGCTTGAAACACTGCATTGCAGCAGCCTGTGATAATGGGCGCAGCATACGCAAGCGTATTGCTGTACGGACAGACTGAGCCTCCCCCGAAAAATAAAAGTTTTTGGTAAAGCTTTTTACAAAAGCTTTGAAAACAGGCGCCTTTACGGCACCTGCCCTACTGCATCCCGGCATTTGACGTAGGACAGCTTGTCCTGAAACAGGAACAGCACATAGTAATCCAGCGTGCGGCGGCGCTTGCGGGTGGGGTTGGTGTAGAACGGAAATACATCAAACGGCCCGTCATACCCTTCCGGCAGGGGTTCGCGTTCGGTTATGCAGCGCACCCTGAACAGTGGCGCGTAGACAGTAGCATCCGCTTCCGTGCGCCGGACATGAAACAGGTTGCGGCGGAACTTGCGCAGCCGCTCGGGCAGGACAAAGATCATGTTCTGCTCAAGAAAATTCTGCGGCGGGTTGCGGTCGCGCAGGTATTTCATGTCGTGGGGCATGTCACAGAAGAAATTGGTGTCCTGTACGATCATGGTGTGGTCAGTATTCCTCCATGCCGGTCACGGGCCGGTTCATTGCATACAGTCCGGGCAGGCAGATGTAAGCCCCACGCCTGCCCTTTGCCACCTGCTATGACGGCCCGTTCAGAACCCGAACATATGGTCGATTGAAAACCGTCCGTCTGTGCTTTTGCGGCCATGATAGCCAAACAGGCGGCAGGTCGTGTCACGGATGATGACATAGGCCCCCTCCCCCGCAATTTCCAGCGCAGCGCGACCGAATATCTCATGCGGCCAGATTTCGCAGGAGCCGGACAGCGGAATGGCGAGGCGCTCTTCCGCCATGACCTTGCCATGGGCTGCATGGAGCGAAAGCCGCGTATCGGACACCGCATGCCACGGCCCTGATGCCGGATAGATCAGCATGCAGAAACTGTAGGGTTCATGCACCGCGGCGGTCAGGAACAGCCTTGTGGAGAGCCCCGGCGGGGGGCCGGCATAGGATTGCGGCTCACCGCGATAGGTCATGGCGGTGTTGAAGATATGCGCGCCAAAACTGGTCTCGGCCACATGGCCGCTCATGCGGTCTTCATAGCGGATCAGGGCATGCAGCCAGCCATCGGCCTGACCGCCTTCGCGGAAGTCATAGACGAGTTCGGCATGTCCTGCCCTGCCGGCAAGCCCGCCCGCATCAAGCATGCTGGCATGGTCGCGCCCCAGATTGCCCATGAACTGCGTGGCCCCGGCCTGTCCGCGCCGGTCGAAGCTGTCCACGCGCACGGGCAGGCTTGTCAGGCTTTCGGCCATGGGTGCAGGCACGACCAGCGTGCGGTAACGCGTCGGGTCGGGCACGGGGAAAGGCAGCAGATAGCCCCGCCCGAAAAAACGTGGGTCCAGTTCTGCAATGCCGGGATCGGGCTGCAGGTCGGCACGCTGCACGTTCAGGTGCGCGATGCGGGTGCGGGCAGCCCGTGTCACCTCATAGCGCGGGCGCACCACATACCCGCCCGCGCGGAATTCAACCTGCGCGGGCCAGGCCAGATCGGGCAGCATGTCGCGTACATGCACCGCAAGCGTCTGGTACGGGGCCAGCGTCTGGTCAAGGGCCACCTGTTCATCACACCCCATGCGGTTCAGCGTCATGGTCCCTGCGGGAATGGTCAGGTCGTGGCTGTTCTGCACCCACAGCACCACGTCCTCGCCCGGTGCGGGGGCTGGCAGGTTGGCGTAGCGGTTGGCAGGCCAGGCATTGGCATCATGCGTGACCGACAGGCTGGCATTGGCTCCCTTTCCGCAGGTCTCAAGCGCATATTTCACCACATCATGGCCCGCAATGCCGATGGCGTGGATGAAAAGCTGGCCGGTAAAGGCTGGCAGGCCGAAGCGCTGGCGGATCTCGGCGCTATCCAGCACGAGGGCCTGCTCCCCCTTGGGCACGGGCTGTTCCCATGTGTGCAGTATGCCGCCGTTTTCATCAAACAGCCGCAGCCACAACCTGACATCGCGCGCGCCATAGCGGGCCCAGTAATTGGCCGTGACCAGACGGGTGGAGAACGCCTCGGTTTCGCGGAAGAAAGCAAAATTGGTGCCGAAATTCAGCCGGTCAAGATAATGATGCCCGACCGAGAGCATATCTTGCGGCAGGCGTATCGACGCCAGCGTGTGCAGCGTGCCACCGGGCGGCATGAGGGCCGCCAGGCGGTTTTCCATTATGCCGGATGCAAAATCCAGCGCCCACACGGTTTTGGCCGTGCCTGCGGGCAGGTCGGCCAGCGCGCGTAGCGCCTGCCCGCGGCAGGGCTGCCCCACCTTGAGCGAATCATGAGTGTACACTCCCATAACCTGCAGGGGTACGGGCAGCAGGGGCATAATGGTGTCAATCATGCCGTGCGGGTCATAGATCGCGACAGGACCTGCTTCGGTCAGTTCGCGGTTCAGTATAGTCAGTTTTTCAGCGGCGAGCGGATGGGTCAGGGCCCGGTAGGCCATGTTGCCGCCGGTACGCGGGTCAAAGGTGCGAATGCCAAGCATGGGTGCCGTCTGTTCCACTTCGGTGCGGGCGGGAGAGTGATCAGGCTAAGGGTGGCAGGCCACAGTAATGCCGCACGGCCTGCGCCGCCAGTTCGGTATCATCAAGAGGTGTGACCCCCCATGTTTCCAGCCGCCCGGCAAAGGGGCGGATGCGGCCAGCGTGCTCAAGTTCACGCAAAAAATGCCCGATGCGCCGCGACCGGCCCGGCAGTGCGGCCACCATCACGGGCACGGACGTTGCTACCGCCTCTGATACCATGGAAACGCTATCCATCGTCACCACGATCGCATCGGCACAGGCCAGCAGGCCGAGATAGGGGTTGGGGCCGGTCTGGTCCCACACCCATGCATCGGGGCCTGCAAGGGTGTGTTGCAGTTCGCGGCACACGGCGGGGTCGGTGCGGCGCGAGGGCGTGAGCGCAATACCCACGCGGTCACGCCGCATCATGGCCGCCAGATCAGCCGCCAGGGCAGCCCCCTCTGCCGGGCCAAGGCGGAAGCGCCCGTTGCCGCCGCCTACCAGCACCGACACCAGCGGGCGAGGCAGATGTGCCAGCCGGGGCGCCCATTCCGCCCGCGCCTGCGTCAGCAGCGCCGGGGTCACACCATGCAGCGCGGTGCGCGTGAGCACGACATTGGGGCCTTGCAGCCGGTCATGGTGGTTGGCAACGACCAGATCGAAATGTGCGGGCGACAGGCGGGGATTCTGTAGCTGTATTACGCAGGCCCCTTCGCGCCTGAGCGCCGCACCCACCGCGCCGCCGCTGCCGCCTATGGTGATGACCGGGTTGTCACGATACGTATCGGGCAGGCCAAGCGGCTGTATGGCGCGCAGGGGGGCGGGCCACCAGGCGGCGGGCATGTGCCGCCACAGGCCGCGTGATGTCAGGGGGTGCAGTGTGGGCTCAAGGCCCGCGCGCTGGGCCAGGCCAAAGGTTTGCGAACGCATGCCCGCAAGGTCTGGCGCGATAACGGTTGCGGGGCGTAAGGGGGCTTGCATGCCTCCATCTGGCGGGACATGGGGCAGGCCGTCAATGCCCTGCCCCTTTTGTCGCGGCCTTACCCGCGCTATGGGGCAGCAATGAGCGAGACAGAACCGACATTTTCCGGCATGGGGCTTGATGGCCGCGTGGTGGCAGCACTGGCCCGCATGGGCCTGCACCAACCTTCCGCGATCCAGAACGCGGTCATCTCTCCCATCATGGCGGGCCGGGACGTGGAGGCCCTTGCCAGCACCGGCAGCGGCAAGACCATTGCCTTCACTGCCCCGCTCCTGTCCGCGCTGATGCAGGGCGATGGCGTGGATGACAGCGCCGCTAACAGCCGCGTGCGCTGCCTTATCCTTTCGCCCACGCGCGAGCTTGCGGGCCAGACGGCTGGCGTGCTGCGTGGCCTCGCCCGTGGCAGCGGCCTGCGCGCGCTGCAGGCCACGGGCGGCACGGCGCGCGTGGCGCAGGCGAAAACGCTGGCTGAGGGAATCGCCATCGTGGTCGGCACGCCGGGGCGGGTGATCGACCTTGCCCGGGGTGGCGAGCTGGACCTGTCCAGCATTACGCAGTTCGTGCTCGATGAAGCCGATCGCATGCTCGATCCCAATTTTGCCGAGGACATGCTGGCCCTGGCGGCCGCCCTGCCGCCACGCCACCAGACCCTGCTCTTCTCGGCCACCATGCCGCCCGCCATGGCCGAACTGGCAGCCCGTCTGCTGCACAAGCCCGTGCGTGTGAGCATGGAGGCCGAACAGGCCCCCGCGCCCCGCATCGCGCAATATGCCATTTTCGTGCCGATGCGCCACAAGGCAGAGGCCATACTGGCCTGCCTGCGGCAGTATGGCATGCAGCGCGTGATGATCTTCGTGCGCACGCGGCAGGAGGCGGATGCCATTGCGCGCGCGGTCTCGGCGCTGACGCCCGCCGTTGCCATCCATGGCGACCATTCGCAGGCCCGGCGCGAGCGCATGCTGCGTGATTTCCGGCAGGGCCGCGTGGGCGTACTGGTGGCGACCGACGTGATGGCGCGTGGAATCGATATCGATGACATCGCCCTGGTCATCAACCACGATATTCCCACCCCTGCCGAAGCCTATGTGCACCGCATCGGCCGCACGGCGCGTGCAGGCCGGCGCGGCATGGCCGTGGCCCTGTGCGCGCCCGAGGAGCGTCAGGCGCTGAAGGACATTGAACGCCTGACCGGCCAGCGTATCCGTATCGCAACACTGCCGGAGTAAGCCTGCATGCTGTCATGCATTTGTCATGCTCCGGGTGCCATGGTGACCTTGCCGTGGCAGGCGGGCCGGATAAACTGATGGCATGATGAACCGCGCTGTCATGCACGCTCCCGGCCTGCGCCGTGATGGGTCCAGCCTGCGCCACGGCGGGCTGCGCGCGGCATGACATGCGGGCCGGATGAAACGCCGCTGCCGGTGCGCGTGACGCGCTCCACGCTGTTTCTTGACCGGTTGCCGCCTCCCCCCCAGCCCCTGCCCCGATGGCGCGTTGACCTCACCCCGCCTGACATCATGCCATGGCGGAAAGGCAATTGTGGCATACCTGGCGTCATGCATTACGAGGGGCGCAGGCCGGGTCCGCATATCGTGTGTGTCAGCCTGATTCATGGTAATGAATTTTCGGGCGCCATCGTGCTCGACCGCCTGCTGCGCGCGCGCATCCGACCGCGCTCCGGCCGCCTGTCCTTCATATTCGCCAACCCCGAGGCTATGGACCTTTTCGACCCGAGCGACCCCGTAAGGGCACGCTGCGTGGATGAGGACATGAACCGCGTCTGGTCACCCGCCATGCTGGACAGTGCCCGCAACGGGCATGAACTCGACCGCGCGCGGGTGCTGCTGCCCGTTATCCTGACGGCGGACCGGCTGCTCGACCTGCATTCCATGCTGTGGCCGGGCGATCCGCTGATCCTGTCAGGATTTGCAGCAGCAGGGCGGCAGATGGCGCAGCGCATCAGCGGGGTGGAAACAGCCGTAGCCGATCAGGGGCACCGGAGCGGATGCAGGCTGATCGACCATCCCCGCTTCAGCGATGATGGTCCCGCCGCCGCCTGCCTGCTCGAGGCAGGCCAGCACTGGCATGAAAACACGGTGAGCCGCGCCATGCAGGCGGTCATGTCCCTGATCGGGCCATGCTGCGGCCTGTCGTTACCCGCTACCGGCACGCCCGTGCCGCAACGTGATATGGTGGTGACGAATGTGGTGACGGCGCGCACTGGCGCGTTCCGTTTCGTGGCCCCGTTTCGTGGCGGGCAGGTCCTGCCTGCACGGGGCACGCTTGTCGCGCATGACGGGCGTGACGAGATCCGCACGCCCTATGATGGCTGCATGCTGGTCATGCCCAACCTGCGCCCCGCGCGCGGCCATACGGCGGTGCGCTTTGCCCGGACTGCCGGCAGCCCGGGGTAAGCCCGCCCCGTTGCTCGGGGCGGGCGTGCCTCATGCTCAGGCGTAGATGGGGAAGCGGGCGCACAGCGCCTTGACGCGGGCATGCACGGCCTGCTCCGTCTTCTCGCAGCCTTCCTCGCCGGGTGTTCTGGCAAGGGCGGTCAGCACTTCGTCGATCATCAGGCCGATTTCATGGAACTCGGCTGCGCCAAACCCGCGCGCGGTGGCAGCCGGGCTGCCGAGGCGGATGCCCGAGGTGATGGCGGGCTTCTCGGGGTCGAAGGGAATGGCGTTCTTGTTGGCGGTAATGCCCGCGCGCTCGAGCGCACGCTCGGCGGCACGGCCCGTAACACCCTTGGGGCGCAGGTCAACAAGGATCAGGTGGCAGTCGGTGCCGCCGGTCACGATGTCAAAACCAGCCTTGACCAGTGTCTCGGCCAGGATGCGGGCATTGCTGGCCACGGCCTGCTGGTAGGTCTTGAAGTCGGGGCGCAGGGCCTCCCCAAACGCCACGGCCTTGCCTGCGATGACATGCATGAGCGGGCCGCCCTGCAGGCCAGGGAACACGGCGGAATTGATCTTCTTGGCCAGATCGGCATCGTTGGTCAGGATCAGGCCACCACGCGGGCCGCGCAGGGTCTTGTGCGTGGTCGAGGTCACGACATGCGCATGCGGCACCGGCGAGGGATACAGCCCTGCGGCCACAAGGCCCGCGAAATGCGCCATGTCCACCATCAGGTAGGCGCCCACCTCATCGGCAATGGCGCGGAAACGGGCGAAGTCGATGATGCGCGGATAGGCCGAGCCACCAGCCACGATCAGCTTCGGCTTCTCGGCGCGCGCCAGGTGCTCCATTTCCTCGTAGTCGAGCAGGCCGTCCTGCTTGCGCACGCCGTACTGCACGGCGTTGAACCACTTGCCCGAGTAGTTGGGGGCCGCGCCATGCGTCAGGTGGCCACCGGCGGCAAGGCTCATGCCCATCACGGTATCGCCCGGCTTGACCATGGCCATGAACGCCGCCTGGTTGGCATTGGCACCGGAATGGGGCTGCACGTTGGCGAATTCGGCGCCGAACATCTTCTTTACGCGTTCGATGGCAAGGGTCTCGACCTTGTCCACTTCCACGCAGCCGCCATAATAGCGGCGACCGGGATAGCCTTCGGCGTATTTGTTGGTCAGCACGCTGCCCTGGGCAGCCATGACGGCGGCCGAGACCATGTTCTCGCTGGCGATCAGTTCAATCCCGTCGCGCTGACGCACCAGTTCCGCATCGATCATGGCGGCGACATCGGGGTCGGCTTCGGTCAGGGGGGCGCGGAAAAACTGCTTGAGGTCACTCTGGCTGATAGGGTCCGACACCGGTATGGTTCTCCATCAAATTATCGTCTGTCATTTCCGGCTGGGCAAACGGACATGACACCTATGGGGACAGGCCTGCTATGTGCGCCATATCGTGGCGTTTAGACAACGCCAAAATGACCGGGAGAGGCTGATTTGACTGTTGTTCCCCCCTATGCACCCACCTGCGGCATGGCAGGCGTGGTCTCATGAGCACGGACATAAGGCGCGCGCTGCTGCGCAGGCTGCCCGTTGGTGCCCCGGCACGTGATGCGGGGCTGAAACGCGTATTGGGGATTGGCAGCCTGCTGACCCTGGGCGTGGGCGGCACCATCGGGGCGGGCCTGTTCTCGCTGACCGGCATTGCCGCGGGCAACAATGCCGGGCCTGCGGTGATCGTGTCATTCGCGGTGGCGGCCATTGCCTGCGCCTTTGCCGGGCTGTGCTACGGCGAGCTCGCGGGCATGATCCCCTCGGCAGGGAGTGCCTATGTCTATGCCTATGCGGCACTCGGTGAACTGGCGGGGTGGATCATTGGCTGGGATCTGGTGCTGGAATATACGGTCGGCGCCTCTGCGGTATCGGTCAGCTGGGCGCGTTACATGCGCTCGCTGCTGGAAGGGTGGGGCATCCATATCGATCCCCGCTTCATGGCCTCGCCGTTTGAGGTGGTGGGCATGATGCATGGCCAGCCCGTGCATGGTCTGGCCAACCTGCCTGCCGTGTTCATTATTTTCGCGCTCTCCGCCCTGCTCATGCGCGGCATTTCCGAATCCGCGCGGCTGAACGGCGTGATCGTGGTGGTCAAGCTGGTTATCATCGCCGCCGTGATCGGTTTTGGCCTGCCCTATATCAAAACCGCGAACTACGCGCCCTTCATTCCCCCCAACACGGGTGAATTCGGGCATTATGGTCTGTCGGGCATCATGCGGGCGGCGGGGCTGGTGTTTTTCGCCTATCTGGGGTTTGACGCAATCTCCACCGTAGCGCAGGAAACCCGCAATCCCGGCCGGGCCATGCCCATCGGGCTCATGGGCACGCTGGCCATCTGCACGCTGGTCTATATCAGCTTCTCGTTCGTGCTCACGGGGCTGGTCAATTACCGCGATCTTGCAGGTGACGCGGCCCCGGTGGCCACCGCCATCGACCAGACCCCCTTCGGCTGGCTCAAGGCGGCGGTCAAGGTGGGGGTGATCTGCGGGTTCCTGTCGGTCATGCTGCTCATGCTGCTGGGGCAGAGCCGGGTGTTCTTCGCCATGTCGCGCGACGGGCTGCTGCCGCCCATGTTTGGCCGCACGCATGCGCGCTGGGGCACGCCTGTGGCCTGCCATCTGTTCTTCATGGTGGTGACCGGAATCATGGCCGCCTTCCTGCCCATTACGCAGTTGGCCAACATGACCTCGATCGGCACGCTGCTGGCCTTTGTCATCGTGTGTGTGGGGGTTATGGTGCTGCGCGTGCGTGAAGCCGACCGCCCGCGCGTGTTCCGCGTGCCCGGCGGCATGATCGTGCCCGTTGCGGGCATTGCCAGTTGTCTGGCGGTCATGGTCTCGCTCGATGGGCTGACCTGGCTGCGGCTGGTGGTGTGGCTGGCCATCGGGCTGGTGGTGTACGGCCTGTATGGCATGCGGCACAGCAGGCTGGGCCAGAACATGCCTGCCATGCAGGACCGGGAGTAAGTGTTACCGCATCATCATTTGGCAGGGCGCGGCTGGCGGATCATAGTCAGCATCCTCTTACCTCACTGGAGTTGGATTGGATGAGCATCGGTCAGTTTCCCCATGTAAGGCTGCGGCGTAACCGGCACGACCGGTTCACCCGGCGCCTCGTTACTGAAAACACGCTTTCGACCGATAACCTGATCTGGCCGATCTTCGTGACCGAGGGCACCAATTCCGTAACGGACGTGGTCTCCATGCCCGGCGTGCAGCGTGTCAGCCTCGATAAGCTCGCCGCCCATGTGGAGCCTGCGGCAAAACTCGACATCCCTGCCCTCGCCCTGTTTCCGATCACGCCGACGAGCCTGCGTGACGAAGCCGGGACCGAGGCCACCAACCCCGACAACCTGATGTGCCGCGCCGCCCGCCTGCTCAAAAAGGAATTCCCCGAAATCGGGCTGATCGGCGATGTGGCCCTCGACCCCTATACCAGCCACGGCCATGACGGGCTGATCGAGGATGGCTACGTGGTCAATGATCCCTCGGTCGAGATTCTGGTCACTCAGGCGGTCAATCAGGCTGCGGCGGGCATCGATATCATCGCCCCGTCCGACATGATGGACGGGCGCATCGGCTCCATCCGCACCGCCCTTGACGGCAGCGGCCTGGTCAATACCCGCATCATGTCCTACGCCGCCAAGTATGCCAGCGCCTTCTACGGCCCCTTCCGTGATGCGCTGGGCTCGGGCGGGCTGCTGACGGGTGACAAGAAAACCTACCAGATGGACCCCGCCAACAGCGATGAAGCCCTGCGCGAAGTGGCGCAGGACCTGCGCGAAGGGGCCGACATGGTGATGGTCAAGCCCGGCATGCCGTATCTGGACGTGATCGAACGCGTGCGGCGGGAATTCGCGGTGCCGACCTTCGCCTATCAGGTATCGGGCGAATACGCGATGCTGATGGCCGCCATACAGAATGGCTGGCTCGACCGTGACCGCGTGATACTGGAAAGCCTGATGGCCTTCCGCCGTGCGGGCGCCAACGGCGTGCTGACCTATTTCGCGCTCGACGCGGCCCGCCTGCTGCGCGCCTGATCCGGCCGGAAAGCGCCCTTCAGCCACCGCCGGATAGTTGATGCCTGCAACCGGGAAGATATGATAACCGTATAAGCATACGGGCAGTCTGTCTTTCCGGTTTGCGAGGCTGTCTTTTTTCCGTTTTCCGGCAGGTGGAGAGCGCATGACCTACACATCGCCACGGCATCCACAGCTGTTCTATACCACCGCCCCCATGCCCTGCCCCTACCTGCCGGGGCGCATGGAGCGCAAGGTCGTGACCGAAATTGGCGGCCCCGAGGCCGTGCCGTTCCATAACCGCCTGTCACGCGCGGGGTTCAGGCGCAGCCACACCATTGCCTATGCTCCGGTCTGCGCCAACTGCACCGCCTGCACGCCCATACGCGTGCCGGTTGCCCGCTTTGCGCCCAGCCGCACGCAGCGACGCGTGCTCGGGCGCAATAGCGGGCTACGCAGCGCGCGCGTGCCGCCCCATGCAACGCCCGAGCAGTTCAACCTGTTCAGCGCCTATCAGGCCACCCGGCATGACGGGGGCGACATGGCCTCCATGACCTTCCCCGATTACCGCGCCATGATCGAGGATACGACGGTCGAGACCTTCATGATCGAGTTCCGCGACGCGGCGGGCCGTCTGGTCTGCGTGGCGCTCGTTGACCAGCTTGATGACGGGCTGTCCGCCGTTTATGATTTTTTTGATCCCGATATGCCGTCGCATTCGCTGGGCACGTTCGCGGTGCTGCACCTGATCGAATATACCCGCACGCTCGGCCTGCCCTATCTGTATCTGGGCTACTGGATCAGCGAGAGCCACAAGATGGCCTACAAGGCCCGTTTCCGCCCTGCCCAGATCATGACGCGCGGCGTGTGGCATGACCTTGACCTGAGCCAGCCTGATGCCGGGCAGCCGCAGGACAGTGCCTTCCTGCCGGATGACCTGTTTCACCCGCCGCAACCGGATATTGATAAAAAGTAAAAGTTTTTGAACGCCGCCTTCTGTTCAAAAAGGCGGCGTTACCCTGAAGCTTTTTGAAAAAAGCTTCACCAAAAACGTTTTTCTTTTCAGCCCTTTGGCTTGCGGGTGGCCCAGGTGGGGGCCGGTTTGCCGGTATCGGCGCGCTTGCCTAGATAGTCCTTCACATCGGCAAAGGAACGGGTGCGGTTGGGGTCGGGCCATGGCAGGCCGGTTGCCGCGGTGAACACCATCGCATCGCGCAGGCCGCCTTCCTTGTATTTCTGCAAGATCACGCCAAGGCCACGCGTCATTTCCGGCAACTGATCGAGCGGGAAGACGAGCATGCGCCTGTTCTGTCCCAGCACCAGCACATGATCGCCGCCTGCGGGTGCGCAGACCAGCGCGCTTTCATTTTCCTTGAGGTTCAGGATCTGCTTGCCGGTGCGCTTTTCCGCCGTCATGGCCGATTCAGCCACCACCAGCCCGCGCCCGGCACTTGAGGCCAGCAGACGTTTGCTGCTGTCATCCACCGGGAACATCGTGATGATGTCCTCATCATTCGACAGGTCGATCAGCAGGCGCAGCGGCTGGCCATCACCCCGCCCACGCGGCAGGTCGGCCACGCGCAGCGTAAAGGCGCGGCCATCGGTGGCGAATACGCACAGCCGGTCGTTGCTGTGGCATTCCACCGCCATGCCCGGCCCGTCGCCTTCCTTGAACTTGAGGCCCTGCGGGTCCTGTCCGTGGCCGCGCACGGTGCGGATCCAGCCTTTCTGCGACAGGATGACCGTCAGCGGGTCGCGCTCGACCGGTAGCGCCGCTTCCACATCGATCTCGGGCGGCGGTTCGGCCAGCGTGCTGCGCCGTGCGCCAAGCGCCCCACTGCCAAAGTTCTTCTGGATTTCTTTGATTTCAGCCGCGATGCGCTTCCAGCGCAGCCCTTCCTGGCCCAGCAGGTCCTGCAGGGACTGCTTTTCCGCGCTCAGCTTGGCGTGCTCGGCGCGGATTTCCATTTCCTCCAGCCGGCGCAGGCTGCGCAGGCGCATGTTGAGCACGGAATCCGCCTGCAGTTCGGTCAGGCTGAAGGTTGCCATCAGCGCCGCCTTCGCATCGTCCTCCTCGCGCACGATGCGGATGACCTCATCAAGATTGAGGTAGACTGCAAGGAAGCCATCAAGAATTTCAAGCCGCCGGTTGACCGCCTGCAGCCGGTTGGTGCTGCGGCGCAGCAGCACGTCGTGGCGGTGGTCGAGCCAGGCCTGCAGCACCTCTTTCAGGCTGCGCACGCCGGGTACCTGATCGGCGCCAAGCACGTTCATGTTCAGGCCAAAGCGGCTTTCAAGCTGGGTGGCGCGGAACAGCGTTTCCATCAGCACGGCAGCTTCGATACCGCGTGACTTGGGCTCAAGCACCAGGCGGATATCGGTCGTGCTTTCATCGCGGATATCAGCCAGAAGCGGGAGCTTTTTCTGCTCCATCAGATCAGCCACCTGCTCGATCAGGCGCGATTTCTGCACCTGATACGGGATTTCGGTCACTACGATCTGCCACGTGCCGAACCGGCCCTGCTCCACCTCCCACTTCGAGCGGATGCGGAAGGAGCCGCGCCCCGTCTCATACGCGCGGGCGATGGCGTCACGATCCTCAACAATGGCGCCACCGGTGGGAAAGTCCGGTCCGGGCATGTGTTCGAGCAGATCGAGCGTGGTGGTGGATGGCTTGCGGATCAGCGCAAGGGCTGCTGAACAGATCTCGCCCACGTTATGCGGTGGAATGGAGGTTGCCATGCCCACGGCAATGCCTGCCGCCCCGTTGGCCAGCAGATTGGGGAAAGCGGCAGGCAGCACAACCGGCTCCTGCTCCTCGCCATCGTAGGTGGGACGGAAATCGACACTGTCCTCGTCAATGCCTTCAAGCAGGGCCTTGGCCACGGCGGTGAGGCGGGATTCGGTGTATCGCATGGCGGCGGCGTTATCGCCGTCGATCGAGCCGAAATTACCCTGCCCTTCCACCAGCGGGTAGCGCACGGCAAAATCCTGCGCCAGCCGTACCAGCGCCTCATAGACCGAGGCATCGCCATGCGGGTGGTATTTACCGATCACGTCACCCACCACGCGGGCGCATTTCTTGAACCCCGCCGTAGGGTCCAGCTTGAGCTGCTGCATGGCATAGATCATGCGCCGGTGCACGGGCTTCAGCCCGTCACGCACATCGGGCAGCGAGCGCGACATGATGGTCGACATGGCATAGGCCAGATAGCGCTGGCTCAGCGCATCGGCCAGCTTGGTATCTTCAATATGGCCGACTGTTGGGTCCACAGACATGCAATCTTCCTCCCGCAGGTGAACAGATAGCGAAACTTTACGGTTTGTCCAATGGTGTATCAGCCCGGCGGGGTCTGCGTTTCATCCGCGGGCGTATCTGGCGGCGTGATATCGGCCGCGCGCGCGATCAGGTCGAGCAGCCTGAAGCGGGCCTCAGGTACCGGGCGATGGCGCTGGCCAAACGCATCGCGTTGCAGGAAATGCCCGGTCAGGCGCAGGCCGTCATACCAGTCCTGCGGGGTGCCAGTTTCATCAGGATGCAGCACGAAACCGGGCAGTGGCAGCAGGCGCTGGCGCCATTCCCCTGCCCGCGCGTCCGATACGGCGCGCCCCGTGCGGGGCGAGACCCAGCGCAGGTCATCAGCAGGGCCACCAAGGGCGCAGCGACCCAGATCAAGGCCGAAGCCAAGATCAGAGAGCAGCATCAGTTCCCAGCGCACGATTTCGGGCATGGCCTCGGCCACTGCCCATTGTGGGTCGAGGCTGATCCGCGCCAGCAGGCTGGCCAGACCCTGAAAAATGGCGGGATGCGGCTCGCGCTCGGGCAGGCAGCCATCGGCCAGCGCGCAGAGCGAGGCCAGCATGGCCAGCGGCAGCGGGTCATCAAGGATGCGCGCAGCCGAGGCATGCACCACCTCGGCCGAAATATTGCCCAACTGCTCGGACAGCCGCGCCACCCAGCGCGCGCGTAACAGGTTGCCGGTCTGCCAGACCGCACGCCCCCGGCTTGATGAACCGCCACGTGCCAGGCCGTGATAGAGGCCGTGCTCGCTTGTGAGTACATGCACGATGGCGCTGCCCTCGCCATAAGGTGCGGCAGAAAGCACAAGGGCGGGTGCCTCCCATTCCATCAGGAAGCCCCCGCCCTTGTTAAAAGAAAACCGGAAACCGGCAACTGATCAGTTGCCGGCAGCCTTCGCCACTTCAGCGGCAAAGTCGTTTTCTTCCTTCTCGATGCCTTCGCCGAGCTGGAAGCGCTCGAAGCCCTTCAACTTGGCGCCTGCCTTCTCAACGATCTTGCGCACGCGGCTCTCGCCATCATGCACCCAGACCTGCTCGAGCAGCACCACTTCTTCGTAGAACTTGCGGATACGGCCTTCGACCATCTTCTCGATGATGGCATCGGGCTTGCCCGAAGCCTTGGCCTGCTCCACCAGCACCGCGCGCTCACGCTCGAGCGACTGCGGGTCAACGCTGTCAACATCAAGTGCCGCCGGACGGGTGGCGGCAACATGCATGCCGATGCGACGGCCGAGGTCTTCCAGCGCTTCGCTGGCACTCGGCGCCTCAACAGCGGCCAGAACGCCAATCTTGCCCAGGCCGGGGTTGACCGCGCCATGCACGTAGGTGGCGACCACGCCCGAGGGCACGCTCAGCACGCGCGCGCGGCGGATGGACATGTTCTCGCCAATGGTGGCGATCAGGTGCGTCAGTTCATCGGCCACGGTGCGACCGCTTTTCAGCACGGCGCCCTTGAGCTTTTCCAGATCGTCGCCCACGCTCAGGGCGGCATGCGCCACTTCGGACACGAAGTTCTGGAAATGCTCGTTGCGGGCAACGAAGTCGGTCTCGGCGTTGATCTCGACCATGGCGGCCTTCAGATCGGTCTGCGCCACGCCAACCAGGCCTTCAGCCGTAACGCGGCCTGACTTCTTGGCAGCAGCCGAAAGGCCCTTCTTGCGCAGCCAGTCGATCGCGCCCTCGATGTCGCCTTCGGCTTCGTTGAGGGCCTTCTTGCAGTCCATCATGCCCGCGCCGGTCTTCTCGCGAAGTTCCTTGACGAGCGCTGCGGTAATTTGCGCCATTATGCTGATACTCCATCACGACAGGCGCACGCCCCGCAAGCGGGCGGGGCGTGTCCTTGCTGTGTCAGTTGCGCCGGCGGGCCAGGGCCGCGCCGACGCCCGTTTTCATTCCGCGCTAGCGGCGGCTTCCGTCACGGCCGTTTCCACGGCGGGGTCAACCGGCAGTTCCTCGGATGCACCGAAGTCCTCGCCCGAAGCGCCCAGCTCGGCGGAGATGCCATCGAGCACGGCGGACGAAACCAGCTCGCAATACAGGGCGATGGCGCGGATGGCGTCGTCATTGCCCGGAATTGGGAAGGTCACGCCACGCGGGTCGGAGTTGCTGTCCAGCACGGCCACGACCGGAATGCCCAGCTTGTTGGCTTCTTCAACCGCCAGCTTTTCCTTGTTCGTGTCGATCACGAACAGGATGTCCGGCAGGCCGCCCATTTCCTTGATGCCGCCGAGCGAACGCTCAAGCTTCTCGCGGTCGCGGGTGATGTCCAGGACTTCCTTCTTGGTCAGGCCCTGGGTGCCGTTTTCCAGCATCTCGTCAATGCCGCGCAGGCGCTTGATCGAACCGGTGATGGTCTTCCAGTTCGTCAGCATGCCGCCGAGCCAGCGGTGGTTGACGTAATACTGGCCGCAACGCTTGGCGGCTTCGGCCACCTGATCGGCAGCGGCGCGCTTGGTGCCCACAAACAGCACGCGGCCACCACCGGCCACGGTGTCACGGATCGCCTTGAGCGCACGGTCCAGCATGGGAACGGTCTGCTGCAGGTCGATGATGTGGACCTGGTTGCGCACGCCGAACAGGTACGGCGCCATGCGCGGGTTCCAGCGGCGGGTGTGGTGACCGAAGTGCACGCCGGCTTCGAGCAGCTGGCGCATGGTGAATTCAGGCATCGCCATGTCGGCTAAATCCTTATGTCTGGTTTATCCTCCGTGAAGCACGCCCTGTATTGCAAGGACACCAGAGGTCTTGGCTTCACGTGCGAATTGGCCCCAACGTGGGACCGTGGCGGGATATGGCCGTTTTGAGCGCATATTGCAAGACCCAACCGGCGACGAATGCATCGTGATGCAACTTTGGAGGCATAGCCCTGTTGCCCAGTGCTAGGGATAACCGTCACCCCCGGGTGCCGGATGCGCCCGTACCGCAACTGCATAAAGGACTGAACCGCAATGGCGATCACGAAATTTGCGACGGCTCACTGGTCAGGCGGCCTGAAGGACGGCAAGGGCGAAATCTCAACCCAGAGCGGCGTGCTCAAGAGCCAGCCCTACGGCTTCAACACCCGCTTCGAGGACAAGCCCGGCACCAACCCCGAGGAACTGCTTGGTGCAGCCCACGCGGCCTGCTTCGCCATGGCACTGTCGGGCATTCTGGGTGGCGCGGGGCTTACAGCCAGGTCGCTCGATGCAAAATCCGAGATCCTGCTCGACAAGCAGGGCGAAGGCTTCGCCATCACCCATGCCAAACTGACGCTGGAAGCCGAGATTCCGGATGCCACCGAGGAACAGTTCAAGGAACTGGCCGAGAAGGCAAAAGCGGGCTGCCCGGTCTCCAAGCTGTTCAACGCGACCATTACGCTGGATGCGAAGCTGAAAGGCTGATCCGCCCGGGTAGGAAGCCTAGCTTCCCACCTGCCCCCGGTGGCGCAGCAGGTGATCGGCCAGCACGCAGGCCATCATTGCCTCGCCCACCGGTACGGCGCGGATGCCAACGCAGGGGTCGTGTCGCCCTTTTGTCATCACGTCCACATTCTCCCCTTCCCGCGTGACAGAGGGAACGGGTGTCAGAATCGAACTCGTGGGCTTGACCGCAAACCGGGCCACCAGCGGCTGCCCGGTTGAAATGCCGCCGAGCACCCCGCCTGCATGGTTGGAGGCAAAACGGAGCTGGTCGCCTTCCATGCGCATGGGGTCGGCATTTTCCTCGCCCGTGAGGCTGGCTGCGGCAAAGCCTTCGCCAATTTCCACCCCCTTGACGGCATTGATGCTCATGAGCGCCATGGCAAGGTCTGAATCAAGCTTGCCATAGATCGGCGCGCCGAGACCCGCAGGCACGCCCTCGGCCACCACCTCGATCACCGCGCCGATGGACGAGCCCTTCCTGCGGATATCCGCCAGATACTCTTCCCACACCGGTAGCGCCTGCGCATCGGGGCAGAAGAGCGGGTTGGTGTTTACCAGATCCCAGTCCAGCCGCGCGCGGTCGATACCGTGCGGACCGACCTGCACCATGGCGCCGCGAATGCGCACACCTGTGCCAAGCACCTTGCGCGCCACGGCACCGGCCGCTACCCGCATGGCTGTCTCACGCGCGGAGGAGCGGCCACCGCCACGATAGTCGCGGATGCCGTATTTGGTGTCATACGCCACATCGGCATGGCCGGGGCGGTAGCGGGTGGCGATATCGCCATAATCACGCGAGCGCTGGTCGGTATTGCGGATCAGCAGCGAGATGGGCGTACCGGTTGTCTGCCCCTCGAACACGCCGGACAGGATCTCGACCTGATCGGCCTCCTGGCGCTGTGTGGTGAATTTTGACTGCCCCGGCCTGCGGCGGTCCAGCCAGGGCTGGATATCGCTCGCATCCAGCGGGATGCGCGGCGGGCAGCCATCAATCACGCAGCCAATGGCGGGGCCATGGCTTTCCCCCCAGGTGGTGACGCGAAACATGTGGCCGAAGGTGTTGTACGACATGAGGGCAGACTTCCCGCGATCAGTTACCCGCGACCGTAATGTCCGGCGCGGTGGGGTTCTTCATGCCGACAATGTGGTAGCCGGAATCAACATGATGGATTTCGCCCGTCACACCACCCGACAGGTCGGACAGCATGTAAAGCCCTGCCCCGCCCACTTCCTCAAGCGACACGTTGCGCTCGAGCGGGGAGTTGTACTGGTTCCACTTCAGGATATAGCGGAAATCGCCAATACCATTGGCGGCCAGTGTCATGACCGGGCCAGCCGAGATGCCGTTGACGCGGATGCCATCGCTGCCGAGGTCAACCGCCATGTAGCGCACCGAAGCTTCGAGTGCCGCCTTAGCCACACCCATCACGTTGTAATGCGGCATCACGCGCTCGGCACCCAGATAGGTAAGCGTGAGCAGCGAGCCATTCGGGTTCATGATGGCGGCAGCCCTGCGGGCGACAGCGGTAAAGGAATAGCATGAGATGTCCATCGCCTTGAGGAAGGCGTCACGCGGGGTATCGACATAGCGCCCGCGCAGGAACTGCTTGTCCGCCCAGCCAATGGCGTGGACCAGGAAGTCGATCTTGCCCCATTCCTTCTCGATGGCGGCAAAGGTTGCATCCATCGCGGCGTCATCGGTCACGTCGCACGGCAGCACCATTGTCGAGCCCACGGTCTCGGCCAGCGGGCGCACGCGCTTGCCCAGCGCCTCGCCCTGATAGGTAAAGGCCAGTTCACCCCCCTGCTCGGCCACGGCGCGCGCGATGCCCCAGGCAATGGAGCGGTCATTCGCAACACCCATGACAAGGCCCCGCTTGCCTTTCATCAATGAACCCTTGATGGCGATTTTGGGCGCGCCGTCTGACATGCTGCTATCCTTAAACTGGTAAATGACGGATGAAATTTTCGGCCTCGTGGTTGCACAAGCTGCCGTTTCGGACAAGATGCCGAATGCTGTAATTGTAGCTAATATTTGTCACACGGTAACTTACCTTATGTTTCCATATGTTTCGCATCCCGCGGCCCAGCCGGGCGGCGCACGCGAAACGCCCTGCGGAACCCGGAGCCCATGACCTCACCCCTCCTCGATCTTGCTGCCGACCCGTTTGACCTGTTCACGACCTGGATGGCGGATGCCAAGGCCCATGAACCCAACGACCCCAACGCCATGGCGCTGGCCACCGCGACAGCGGAAGGCCGCCCCTCGGTGCGGATGATCCTGCTCAAGGGCGCCGACCGGCGGGGCTTCGTGTTCTACACCAATCTCAACAGCCGCAAGGCAGCCGAGCTGAAGGCCAACCCGCACGCCGCCCTGCTTTTTCACTGGAAGAGCATCCGCCGCCAGATCCGCATCGAGGGACCGGTCGAACCCGTCACCCCCGCCGAGGCCGATGCCTATTTTGCCAGCCGCAGCCGCATCTCGCGGCTCGGTGCGATTGCCTCCAACCAGTCACACCCACTAGCCGACCGCGCCGTGTTTGAAAAAGCGGTGGCGGACCTTGAGGCCCGCTATCCGGACCCTGAAGCGATCATTCCCCGTCCTGCCAACTGGAGCGGCTTCCGCCTCGTGCCGCAGCACTTCGAATTCTGGCAGGACCGTCCCTACCGTCTGCATGACCGCGCCGTGTGGGAGCGCGCGCCGGGCGGGTGGCGAACCGAGCGCCTTTATCCCTGAGAGCAGAACTTAACGCTGCCTGATCCGTTTTACCCAGTGACGGGTGCCGGCAGAACTGCTCATACAGGTTCCCACGAACGGATCAGGAGGCTCATTAGATGTGTGTGCGCAGGATATTGCTGCCGCTTGGTGGTGCAAGCCACGCGCAGAGTGCGCTGCATGTAGGCGGCGCGATCGCGCGCATGTTCGATGCGCATCTTGCCGTGCTGCATGTCGGCACCGACATGCAGGAAGTCGGCCCCCTAGTAGGTGAAGGCATGTCCGGCGTGATGGTGCAGGACATGATTTCCACCGCACTGAAGGAAAGTTCTGAACGCCTCCATGAGGTGCGCGGCCTGTTCGATGCCTTCACGCGCCGTGAGAACATTCCCGTCGTGGCGGTGGATTCTCCCCTTTCGCCGGGCAACATGCATGCGCTTTCAGCCAGTTTCATTGCCCATAGCGGGCATACGCGCAGCGTGGTGTCGTTTCAGGCGCGGCTGTCCGATATCGTGGTGCTGCGCCAGCCCAACCCGGAAGGCGATGTTTCCTCATCCGAAACACTGCACGCCATCCTGTTTGAAAGCGGGCGCGGGGTCATTATCGCCCCGCCCATAGCGCCCCCCACCATTGGCCGACGCATCTGCATCGGCTGGAATGGCACATCGGAGGCCGCATCGGCCATCCATCACGCCCTGCCCCTGCTGCGCCGGGCGGAAGCGGTGTGCATCCTCTACAGCCCAGCCTACCAGCGGCCAGGGCCGGAGGCGCGGCATGTACGCTCTTTCCTTTCGCTGCATGGCATCGAGGCCAATATTCACGAATTCGGGAGTGATACACGCCCCGTAGGCGAGGAAATGCTCGCAACCGCCCATGATTTCAATGCCGATATGCTGGTGATGGGAGCGTATTCCCACTCCCGCCTGCGGCAGATGATCCTTGGCGGTGTGACGCGCCACATGCTTGAAAACAGTGATATCGTGGTGCTCATGAGCCGTTAGCTGCGGTGCCACGCCCCCGGTGCTGCCATGCCGGGGGACATATATGAAATACGCACCAGAATATGTATAAATTATGCCTTTCCCTTGATTTTACACTCCGCCAAGAGTAGGTGTGGCGTGAAAAGAACGCTATGACCTAGTGTAATCGGGTGCGGGGAACATTATGCGTATCGATGCGGATATTGTGGCTGAACTGAAGCAGGCGGGTGAAAACGCATCCGACGTGCTGCGTGTCGCCCTGACGCGGCTGCGCGGCCGGATCGCGCTGGTGTCGTCCTTCGGGGCGGAATCCGCTGTCATGCTGGCCCTTGCGGCTGAAATCGATCCCGCCGTCCCGGTCCTGTTCCTTGAAACGGGGCAACACTTCCCCGAGACACTGGCCTACCGCGAGGAACTCGCTCGTGTTCTGGGGCTGAGCGACGTGCGCGACCTGCACCCCAACCCCACTGCTCTTGAAAAGCGCGACCCCACGGCGGAACTCTGGGCCTTCGACCCCGATGCCTGCTGCGCCCTGCGCAAGGTCGAGCCGCTTGATGAGGCCATGATCCCGTTCGATGCTTGGATTACGGGCCGCAAGCGCACGCAGGCGGCCACCCGGCAGGGTCTGCCCGTGATCGAGGACGCGCCGGGCGGCAAGATCAAGCTCAACCCGCTCATTGCCTGGACGCCGCGCGAGCTGGATGCCGAGATAACGCGCCGGCATCTGCCGCGCCACCCGCTTACGCTGCGCGGCTATCCTTCCATCGGGTGCGCGCCGTGCACGCGGCCCGTGACCGAGGGTGCCGACCCGCGCGCGGGCCGCTGGGCAGGCAAGGCCAAGACCGAATGCGGCATACACATGCGCAAGCCGGCCCGGCAGGGCACATGATTCCCTTTTCCGCTTCCCCCGCGCCGGGGTTGCCGGTTTCTCCCGTTTTCTTTCCTGTTACGGAAGGTCTGTAATTCCATGGACGATCTCGACCAACTCGAGGCCCAGAGCATCTTCATTCTGCGCGAAGCCTATCGCAAGCTGAAGCCACTGGCGATGCTGTGGTCGCTGGGCAAGGATTCAAACGTCATGCTCTGGCTGGCGCGCAAGGCCTTCCTCGGGCGCGTGCCGTTTCCGGTCATGCATGTCGATACCGGCAAGAAATTCCCGGAAATGTATAAATTCCGCGATGAATACACCAAGAAGTGGAACCTCGAACTGCTGCTGGGCGACTGCCCGCCGGTTGAGGAAATCGACCCCACCCTGCCGCCTGCAGCCCGTTCCGCCGCGCGCAAGACCGCAGGGCTTGCCGCGATGATCGACAAATACAAGCTGGCAGGCGTGATCGCGGGCATCCGGCGTGATGAGCAGGCCACCCGTGCCAAGGAGCGCGTGTTCAGCCCGCGTGGCTCGGGTCACAAATGGGATGTGCGCAACCAGCCCCCCGAATTCTGGGACCAGTACGCCACCCCGCATGAGGCGGGCGTACATGTGCGTGTTCACCCCCTGCTGTCCTGGCGCGAGATCGATATCTGGCGCTATATCGAGCGTGAGGGCATTCCGCTGGTGGACCTGTATTTCTCCAAAGAGGGCAAGCGCTACCGCTCGCTGGGCGATCAGGACATTACCAGCCCGATCGAGAGCAATGCCTCGACCGTGGCCGAAGTGATTGCCGAGCTTGAAACCTCGCGCACATCCGAGCGCGCGGGTCGCGCCATGGACCATGAATCCGAGGATGCCTTCGAGCGCCTGCGCGTGGCCGGCTACCTCTGAGCGGACAGGACGGAGTTACAGACAATGAATACAATCCCGACCCCTGCCCCGCAGGACGCCGCCACCCCCATCGTGATCGTGGGCCATGTCGATCATGGCAAGTCCACGCTGATCGGTCGCCTGCTGTATGATACCGACAGCCTGCCCGAAGGGCGCGTGGCGCAGATCATCGAGTCCAGCAAGAAGCGCGGGCTGACGGTTGAATGGAGCTTCCTGCTCGACAGCCTGCAGATCGAGCGTGATCAGGGCGTGACCGTTGATTCAACGCGCATTCCCTTCAAGCTGGGCGACCGCCAGTTCGTGATCGTGGATGCACCGGGCCACCGCCAGTTCCTGCGCAACATGATCACGGGTGCGGCTGATGCCGAGGCCGCCGTGCTGGTGGTTGACGCCAATGAGGGCGCGCAGGAGCAGACCCGCCGCCACGCCATGCTGCTGCGCCTGATCGGCATCCGGCATGTGATCGTGTTCATGAACAAGGTCGATATCTTCAACTACGACCAGAAGAAGATCGAGGCCGCCGAGCGCGACATCACCACGCTTCTGCACCAGCTTGAAATCGAGCCGACCGTGTTCGTGCCCGCATCCGCGCGCGAGGGCGACAACATGGCCTCGCGTTCGGACAAGATGCCGTGGTACAAGGGCCCGACCCTGACCGAGGCGCTGGCCGCCGTCCCCGCTCCTTCATCACGCGCCGACCTGCCGCTGCGCCTGCCGGTGCAGGATGTCTACCGTTTTGACACCAAACGCATCGTGGTGGGCCGCATCGAGCGCGGGCGCATCCGCGTGGGCGATGAGGTGGTGATTGGCGTGCATGGCGCAAAAGCCCGCATCGCCAGCATTGAAAGCTGGCATACCGCCCCGCAGGTGGCCGCTGTTGCCGGCCAGTCCGTGGCCGTAACGCTTGAGCCTGACGTGATCCCCGACCGGGGCGACTTCCTGTTCCCCGCCGACCATGCGCCGCTGCGCGCGGCCCGCATCCGCACGCGTCTGTTCTGGCTGCGCCAGGAGCCGCTGCGCGTGGGCGAGAGCTTCAAGCTGCGCCTTGCCACGGCTGAGCATCAGGTCACGGTTGCCGCCATTGATTCGGTCGTGCGGCTCGAAGACCTGACCGAACACCCCGCCGAGGAAGTGCCACCCGAGGGTTTTGCCGAGATTACGCTGGCCGTGTCGGAAACCATGCTGTTCGACCCGTTTGTGCCGGGAACGGCTGATGGGCGTGGCGTGCTGGTCGACCGTAACCAGCAGATCGTGGGCGGCGCGCCGCTGATCGGGGTGGCCGAGAGCGTTGCAGGCCGCAATGCCATCCACCCCACCGGCAGCGCCGTATCGCTGTGGGACCGCGCGCAGGCCAAGGGGCATCGTGGTGGCGTGTTCTGGATGACCGGCCTGCCGGGTTCTGGCAAGAGCACGCTGGCGCGCGAGGCGGAAAACCGCCTGTTTGCCCGTGGCATCGACGTGTCGGTGCTCGATGGCGATACGCTGCGCGCCGGGCTGTGCGCCGATCTTGGCTTCTCGGATGCCGATCGGCGTGAAAACATGCGCCGTGCCGCGGCCGTCGCCCGCATCCTGGCCGAGAGCGGTCAAGTCGTGATCGTGGCCCTGATCTCGCCCACCGTGGCCGATCGTGAAATGGCGCGCCAGATCGTGGATGAAGGTTTCCATGAAATCTTCATCGACACGCCGCAGGCCACCTGTGAGCAGCGCGACCCCAAGGGGCTGTATGCCGCCGCCCGCGCAGGCAAGATCGAAGGCTTTACCGGCGTGGATGCTCCCTATGAGGCTCCGGCGAAGCCCGACCTGCGGGTGGAGACCACCGATGCATCACGTGATGAGACAGCCGCCCGGCTGGCGACTTACATCACGGATGCCATCCGTCTTGATGCGCCAGCACAGCGCCAGACATCCTGAATGGTGCGACCGGCATGCCCTGTTGCAGGCATGCCGGCCTTGCATTACCGGATTGGAAAAAATGGGTGCACGGGCATTGGCCGCGCACCCATTTACAGCAGTTAAGGCAGTTACATGCCCGTTGCCTGAAAGGGATCGGTTCAGAAGTGGATGTCAGGAACAACCGCCGGGACATGACCGGCGCCAGCGTCATTACCGCCAACCGGCTGCTTGATGGCCGTATCGTGTGGCTTGCGCCGCAGGGCTGGTCGGAGGCGATCAGCCAGGCCCGCGTGTTTGACAATGCAGCGGTGGAAGACGCCATAAAGCAGGCGAAGGCCGCGGCAGATGCACGCACGGTGGTGGGCATCTATGGCGTGCAGCTTGATCCCGATGCCACGCAGATCACCCCCCTGACCGTGCGCGAGCGCATCCGTGCCTTCGGGCCGAGCGTGCACCCCGATTTCGCCCCCGTGGAGACGCCCCATGTCCACTGACACCGTAACCCGGCCGGTTGGCCGCTACGCCTATGACGAGGTGGACCGCACCTTCGTGTCGCAGCGCGTGGCCCAGTTCCGCGAGCAGGTGGGCCGCCGCGTGGCGGGTGACCTGACCGAGGACGAATTCAAGCCCCTGCGCCTGATGAACGGCCTGTACCTGCAGTTGCACGCCTACATGCTGCGCGTGGCCGTGCCTTATGGCATGATGGGTTCGGACCAGATGCGCGAACTCGCCCATATCGCCCGCACGTATGACCGCGATTACGGCCACTTCACCACGCGCCAGAACATCCAGTTCAACTGGATCCGGCTTGAAGATACGCCTGATATCCTCGAGCGGCTGGCAGGCGTGAACATGCATGCCATCCAGACCAGCGGCAACTGCATCCGCAACGTGACATGCGACGAGTTTGCCGGTGCCGCCGCCGATGAACTGCTCGACCCGCGCATCCATGCCGAGATCCTGCGCCAGTGGTCCACGCTGCACCCGGAATTCTCCTTCCTGCCGCGCAAGTTCAAGATCGCCATCAGCGGCAGCCCGCATGACCGCGTGGCCGCGCGTTTCCATGATATCGGGCTCGTCGCCCATCCAGGCCCGGACGGGCGGCCTGTGTTCGATGTGTTCGTAGGCGGCGGGCTTGGCCGCACGCCAATCATTGGCGTTAAGCTGCGCGACAACCTGCCCGAGGAAGACCTGCTGGCCTACCTTGAGGCCGTGGTGCGCGTGTATAACGCCTATGGGCGGCGCGACAACATGTACAAGGCGCGGATCAAGATCCTGGTGCAGGCGCTGGGCGTGGAGCAGTTCCGCGAGAAGGTCGATGCCGAATTCGCCCAGATGAACCGCGCGGATTACCGCCTTGAACCCGCCATTGTAGAGGGCATTCGCGCACGCTTCGGCATTCCTGATCTGGATGCCCCTGCCGATGCGGCGCAGAAGCTCGAAGCTGACCGCAAGGCCGATGCCCGCTTTGACCGCTGGGTGCGCACCAATACCCATACCCACCGGCATGAAGGCTTCATCAGCGCGGTGGTGTCCATCAAGCCCGATGGTGGCATTCCCGGTGACGTCACTGCCGACCAGATGGACCTGATCGCGGATCTGGCTGACGCATTCTCGTTTGGCGAGATCCGCGTTACCCATATGCAGAACGTAGTGCTTGGCCATGTGCGCAAGGACCGGCTGCGCGACCTGTGGCTCAGGCTTGATGGCGCCGGGCTGGGCACGCCCAATATCGGGCTGGTCGGTGATATCATCGCCTGCCCCGGCCTGGATTACTGCGCGCTGGCAAATGCACGCTCCATCCCCATTGCGCAGAAGCTGAGCGCGCGCTTCGCCAACCCCGAACTGCAGGAAAACATTGGCAACCTGCGCATCAACATCTCGGGCTGCATCAATGCCTGTGGTCACCATCATGCCGGCCATATCGGCATTCTGGGCGTGGACAAGCGCGGCGAGGAGTTCTTCCAGCTTACCCTTGGCGGTTCGGCGGAAAATGACGTGGCCATTGGCCAGATCATCGGCCCGGCTTTGCCGGAGGATGAAACGGTCGATGCCATTGCCCGGCTGATCGACACCTATCTTGTGCTTCGCCATGAAGGCGAGGCGTTTATCGAGACTTACCGGCGCCTTGGTGCCGCCAGCTTCAAGGACGCCGTCTATGCCCCTGCTTGAAAATGGTCATGTGACCGAAGACCGCTGGGCGCAGGCCACCGCAGGCGAAGCCTTGCCTGATGGTGCCGTGATCGTGCCTCTTGAACGGCTGGAGGAAGGGCTGGCCCGCCCGAAGGCGGCGCCGCTTGGCGTTGCCATCGGGCCGGATGTGGACGTGGCCGTGCTGCGCCCCGCCCTGCCCCGGCTGGCGCTGGTGGCGGTGAACTTCCCCACCTTTCGCGATGGGCGGGCGTTTACGCAGGCCCGCGCCCTGCGTGAGCATCTGTCCTTTACCGGCGAGATCCGGGCTACCGGCACGCCGCTGCCCGACCAGTACGAGTTCCTGCTCCGCTGTGGCGTGACGACCGTGCAGACCGACCGGGCGGAAGACGTGGCCGTGTGGCAGCAGGCGCATGAAATCATTTCCATCGCCTACCAGCCATCCGTGCTGCATGAGCGCCCGCAGGGGCTGGGGCTACGCCGTTTTCTGGGCAAATAAAAGTTCGACCCGGAGCGATGCTGTTAGTGCGGGGCGGGCGTGCCGGAGAAATCGGGCGCGCTAAGCCCCGAGGCCTCCAGTTGTGCCGTGATCGCGGCCTTCAGCCGCTCAAGTGCTGCCTCATTCGGGCCTTCTGCCCGGGCGACAAGAACCGCCTGAGTGTTGGAGGCGCGGAGCAGCCACCAGCCATCCGGCGTGGTGACGCGCACGCCATCAATGGTGGAGACACGCGCCCCGCTGCATTCCAACCGTTTGGCGATTTCGGCAATAACCGTGAATTTGCGGGTATCGGCGCAGGCAAAACGCAGTTCAGGCGTGGAAACGGCAGTGGGCAGGCCCAGCCGTACATCTGAGAGCGGACCCTTGAGGCGCGAGACAATGCCCAACAGGCGGAGTGCTGCGTATAACCCGTCATCAAAACCGTACCAGCGATCGGCAAAAAAGAAATGCCCTGACATCTCGCCTGCCAGCGGGGCGCCGGTCTCGGCCATTTTCATCTTGATGGGGGAATGCCCGCTCTTCCACATCACTGGCGTGCCGCCAGCGCGGTCAATCTCTTCAAACAGGGTCTGGCTTGCCTTGACATCGGCAATGACCGTAGCACCTGCATGGTCGCGCAAAATGTCACGCGCCAGCACGACCAGAAGCTGGTCTGCCCATAGTACGGTGCCGGTATTGTCCACCACGCCCAGACGGTCGGCATCGCCATCAAAGGCCAGGCCCAGATCGGCCCCCTCTTCCCTCACGGTCGCAATGAGTTGCTCAAGGTTGGCCAGAACGGTCGGGTCAGGGTGATGGGCGGGAAAAGTGCCATCAATTTCAGCATTGAGAATGCGGTGCCGGCCCGGCAGTTTTTTCACCAGTAGCGACAGGATTTCGCCCGCGGCACCATTGCCGCTGTCCCACACGACATTAAGGGGCCGGTCCGTGCCGTCCCAGTCGCGCAGCAGGCGGTCTACATAGGCGGGAATCACGTTTACATCGCGCGTGGTGCCGGTAGCCTCGGCCACGACATCCCCACTTGCGGCCAATCGCCCGAGTTCGCGGATCTGTTCGCCAAAAAACGGTCTGTTGCCAAGCACCATCTTGAAGCCGTTATGGTCGGGCGGGTTATGGCTGCCTGTCACCATAATCGCACCGTCGGCCCCCAGCGTGGTCGCGGCAAAATAGAGCATCGGCGTGGGACCACGCCCGATGCGTAACACGGCCATGCCGGATGCCATGGCCCCTGCCCCGAGCGCGCGCTCAAGGGCGGGGGATGACAGGCGTCCGTCATAACCGATGACGACGGTCGAGCCGCCCGCCCGTGCCACCATGGAGCCGAAGGTGCGGCCGATGGCATAGGCGTCGTCCTGCGTCAGGCTTTCACCCACAATCCCGCGGATATCGTATTCCCGCAGGCTTGTGGGATCGAAATGGTGCCTGAAGCTCATTTATACTTTTTGAGGAATTCCCGCACGTCGCCAGCCAGGTCCTCGCGTGCGAGGGCGAAGGCGATCTGTGCCTCAAGGAAGCCCGGCTTGCTGCCGCAGTCGAAGCGCTTGCCTTCGTAGCGATAACCGTGGAACGGCACGTGACCGATGGTCTTGGCCATGGCGTCGGTCAGCTGCACTTCGCCGCCTGCACCCTTTTCCAGCTTGGCAAGGTGCTTGAGCACGTCTGCCGTCAGCACGTAACGACCAATGACCGACAGGGTCGAGGGCGCATCCTTGGGGTCGGGCTTTTCAACCAGGCCCTTGACTTCAACCGTCTTGCCGTCATCCGCGCCAACGTCGAGGATGCCGTAGCTGCCGGTCTGCTCGCGCGGCACTTCGGTCACGGCCAGCACGTTGCCGCCGGTCTTGTTATAGACTTCAACCAGCTGGCCGATGCAGGACTTCTCGCTCTGCACCACGTCATCGGGCAGCAGGATGGCGAACGGATCGTTGCCGATGAACTCACGCGCACACCAGATGGCATGGCCAAGGCCGAGCGGCTCCTGCTGGCGCACGGACAGCATGGACCCCGGGGTCACGCGCGTGGCTTCAAGCGCCTTCAGCGCGGAGGCCTTCTTGCGGGCCTTCAGCGTGTCTTCCAGCTCATAGGAAATGTCGAAATAGTCAATCAGGGAATCCTTACCCCGGCTGGACACGAGGCAGAATTCCTCGATCCCGGCTTCACGCGCTTCGTCGATGGCGTACTGGATCAGCGGGCGATCGACAACGGTGAGCATTTCCTTGGGCACGCATTTGGTTGCGGGCAGGAAGCGGGTGCCAAGGCCGGCCACCGGCAATACGGCTTTTTTAAGGGGCTTAATCACTAATATTTACCTCAAGATGCATGGCAGAAACAGACAATCCCGGCTGACCGCCCATTTTATAATGATGACAGGGATCAGGGTGTTGCCAGATGAACAAGGATATAGCGTGCTTCATCAGGACCAAACATGATTTAAATCACTATTTCCATGCATCATCGCAAATGATGGCATGATCGACATCATTTGTAACGTACGGGCCAGCCTGAACTGCTGTTCTACGGGGTGTATGACCCTGCGGTAGATAGAGGCATTCAATGAGGAATAATTGTGACTTTTTTATGACATGAACCCGAACGCCCTGCCCGCCAGAGAGTTGCAGGGAGCGGTAATTTTAATCCGGTTTAAATTCCGCGCATGCAAAAACACATCTGCCCCGGTGGGGTGATGTGTTTTATATCGCATCAATTTTCAGAAGAAAATCAGTGGTGCGGCCAAGAAGACTCGAACTTCCACGGGGTTGCCCCCACAAGCACCTCAAGCTTGCGCGTCTACCATTCCGCCATGGCCGCAACGTGACAACGAGCATCGAGTGAGCGATACCGTCATGACGATGAATGGGCGTATAGCTGATGAAAGACGAACGGGCAATGACCGAAAACAAGTTTTTATGGGATAAAGCACCAGAACAGGTGCCCTACCCCGCCGCATTGGCGGAAATGGAGGCCCAGGCCCGCGGAATTCGGGCCGGCACGCACCCCGAGCGCGTGTGGCTGCTCGAACACCCCCCCACCTACACTGCCGGAACCTCGGCGAAGGATTCGGACCTGTTCAACCCGCGCGGCTACCCCACCTACCCTGCCGGGCGTGGCGGGCAGTGGACCTATCACGGCCCGGGCCAGCGCGTGGCCTATGCCATGCTCGACCTGACCCGCCCGCGCGCCATGGTGCCGCCGCGCGACCTGCGGGCTTACGTGCAGGCGCTGGAGGAATGGATCATCCGCACTCTTGCCCGCTTTGGGGTCGCGGGCGAGCGGCGCGCGGAGCGTATTGGCGTGTGGGTGGTCGACCCGGCCACGGGGCGTGAGGAAAAGATCGCGGCGATTGGCGTGCGGGTCTCACGCTGGGTGAGCTGGCACGGAATCGCGATCAATGTTGACCCCGATCTGAGCGATTTTGGTGGAATCGTGCCCTGCGGCATCAGCGAATACGGCGTGACCAGCCTGGCGAAGCTGGGCAAACGGGTGCGCATGGAAGACGTGGATGCCGCACTGGCCGAGACATGGGCCCCCTGTCTCGGCCCGATTCGCGGCGCGCAGGGGTGAAGCCGCGCGCAGCCCTGCGGTCAATTACTGGAGCTGAGGGTAAACATTGTGTCAGGCCAGGCCTGCCCGCTGACCGTGGTATCGGTTAGGTCAAGGCGGATGTGCTGGCGCTCCACATCGGTCATTTCAATGACCAGCAGCGACAGCCTGCCGCCAATATCCGCGAATCCGAGCGTCAGGATGCCCTGCGATTCGCTGTCGCGCCGCCCCAGCGAGACCTGCAGGCTGTTCTGCCCGTGCTGCACCGCTGTCACCGCAATCTGGCCAGACAGGTGCACAGGCTGGTCAAGCAGCAGGCCGAGCGGCTGGCGGCCAAGCGACATGCGGGTAACCGATTCGCGCCGGTGATCGACAAACAGCAGGTGCCCGTTCGCTGCCACCAGCTTCATTGAGCCCGGCGTTGCGTAATCCAGCCGCAGGTGGCCGGGGTCGTAATGCATGACCCCCTGCCCCTTGCCGCCATCGGGCCATGTCTGCACGAAATTGGCCTGCAGCCCGCGTGAGGTGTTGAGATAGGTCTCGACACGGGCGATGTCATCGGCCTGATTGGGTGATGTGGTGGCAGGCGTGCCCGCGCAGGCGGCGAGCAGCGTGAGCAGCCCGCCCATCATCAGCCGCCGCGTGGCGAAGGGAAAGGCGGGCTTCATGCCGTAGCCATCCGCGCCTGCTCGGCGGGCGTGCGCAGCACGAGCGAGAGCGCATGCATGCCGCCCGCGAATTCATCCGCCAGCAGGTCATGCACCAGCCGTGAACGCTGCACGCGGCCCACGCCCTCGAAGGCGGGGCTTACGATCAGCACGTTATAGTGACTTTCACCCGCCTGCACGCCGTTGTCGCGCACATGCACGTGGTGGGCGTGGCGGGCACTGTCATCGTGGATGGTGAGTTCCACCGGGGCGAGGTGTTCGCGTATGATGCGGTCGATCCGTCCGGCCCGGCCGGTTGCGTGCTGTTCCATTGGCGGCTCCATGATAGCGGGATCATTCATTGCACAGCTTCGCTCTTGCACGAAGCATGGACAGGCGCACATAACGGGAATGATGAAGAGAAGGAACACCCGGCACCGCGCCTTTGACCCCGATCCCGATGCGCCGGACCGCTGCTGCGACATGCATGGCTGTGACCAGCCCGCAGGCTACCGGGCCCCGCGCTCGCGTGATGCGCTGAACAAGTATTTCTGGTTCTGCCTTGAACATGTGCGTGAATACAATTCACGGTGGGACTATTACCGCGGCATGTCACCCGGACAGATCGAGGCGCATATCCGCGCCGATGCCTCATGGGACCGTCCTTCATGGAAGCTGGGCCAGGGCAGTGCCGCCCGCGCGTTCAGCGAGGATGACGTGATCGACCCGCTCGATCTGCTCAAGGGGGCCGCCAGGGCGCGCGCGCGCAGCCGCACCCGCCGCCAGCAGGAGGAGGACCGCCGGGCCGACGCGCCGCCTGCGCTGCGCTACCCGCTTGGCGTGCTCGACCTGGGCTGGCCCGTGTCGATGGAGGAACTCAAGACCCGCTACAAGCTGCTTGCCCGCCAGCATCACCCCGATGCGAATGGCGGCGACCGCAAGGCTGAAGAGCGCTTCAAGGGCATCAATATCGCCTACACCACGGTGCGCGCCCATCTGGTGGCCACCAGCGGGCGCGAGGGCGTGGCCCGCCGCGCCTGAAACGGGCCGCGCCATCATATGGCCGATCTGTTACAGATATGTTTATAATCGAAGCCCGATATGCCGCCCTGCGCTGTCATGGTGGGCCCTAACAGACGAAGTGACGGACGAGATAAAGCAGATGAACGAACCAGCAGACCTGACAACTGCCGCCGTGGATGCCAACGGCACGCCACTCCCCGCCATTTCGGCCGTCAATGCGCCAGACCTGCAGGTTTCAGCGCGCGATGTGTTCGGCATCGACAGTGACATGAAGGTACCCGCCTTTTCAGTGCGCACGGATCATGTGCCCGATATCGACCCGTCGTACAAATTCGACCACGACACCACGCTGGCCATCCTCGCGGGGTTTGCCTTCAACCGCCGTGTCATGGTGCAGGGCTATCATGGCACCGGCAAGTCATCGCATATCGAGCAGGTCGCAGCCCGCCTCAACTGGCCGAGCGTGCGCATCAACCTCGACAGCCACATCTCGCGCATCGACCTGATCGGCAAGGACGCGATCGTGCTGAAGGACGGCCAGCAGATCACCGAATTCCGCGAAGGCCTGCTGCCCTGGGGCCTGCAGCACCCCTGCGCGCTGGTATTTGATGAATATGATGCCGGCCGGCCCGACGTGATGTTCGTGATCCAGCGCGTGCTGGAGGTGGAAGGCCACCTGACGCTGCTCGACCAGAACCGCGTGATCCGTCCGCACCCTTCCTTCCGTCTGTTCGCCACGGCCAACACGGTGGGCCTGGGCGATACGACGGGGCTGTATCATGGCACGCAGCAGATCAACCAGGGCCAGATGGACCGCTGGAATATCGTGACCACGCTCAACTACCTGCCTCACGCGCAGGAAACCGCCATCGTGCTGGCCAAGATGGGCATCGACCCCAAAAAGGACGAAGCGGGCCGCAAGCGGGTGGAAAGCATGGTGGCGCTGGCCGACCTCACGCGTTCGGGCTTCATCGCGGGTGACATTTCCACCGTCATGTCGCCGCGCACGGTCATTAGCTGGGCGGAAAACTTCCGTATTTTCAACGATCTTGCCTTTGCCTTCCGCGTTACGTTCCTCAACAAGTGCGATGAGGCGGAGCGTCCCACGGTGGCGGAGTATTACCAGCGCTGCTTCAACGCCAGCCCGCTGGCGCCACGGGGCTGATGACAGGGCAGGCACGCATGCGCGAGAACCGGAAACAGACCCCCACCCCGCAGGCCGAGGACGAAGCCCGCACCGCCGAGCGCTTCAAGCGCGCCACGGTTGGCGCCGTGCGGGCCGTGGGCGGGCAGGCCCAGACCGAGGTCTCGTTCCTCAATGGTCCCGTGCCTTCCGGCGTGTCGGTTACCGGCACGCATGTGCGCCTGCCTCACCCCTCGCGTCGCATGACCGAGGCGGAAATGACCCGCATGCGCGGCGCAGCCGATGCCGCCGCCCTGCGCCTGCGCCACCACAACGCGCTCCTGCATGAAAGTGCCCGCCCCCCCGCGGGCGAGGCGCGTGAAGTGTATGACATGCTCGAGCAGGTCCGGGTGGAAAGCCTCGGCGCGCGCCACATGGCCGGGGTGGCTGCCAATCTCGATGCCCGCCTGGCGCAGGAATGCGCCGATATGGGTCTTGACCGCCTGCCCAGCCACACCAAGCTGCCCACGCCCTTTGCGTTGGGTCTGCTGGCGCGTGAGCACATGTCGGGTCATCCGGTGCCGCAATCCATGCATGAACTGATGGCGCGCTGGGCCGAGGACCTGCCGCCCGCCGCCCGCCGCGCCCTTGATGAGATGGCGGCACGGCAGGAAAGCCAGCAGGAATTCGCCCAGGCCGCGCGCAGGCTGCTCATGGCGTGCGACCTGCTCCAGCAGGAAACCACGCCTGAGGAAGAGGCGGATGACGGCACCAGCGATGCCGAGGCCGCCAGCAGCGACGATGAGGAACCCGCTGACGACACCACCCCTGACGCCCAGGAGGACGGCCCGGAGGAGGACGACAGCAACCAGCCCATGCAGATGTCGCAGGGCACAGGCGCCAGCGATGATGAACCTGATGATGGCGAACAGGGTGGCTCGGCCAGCGGGTCGGAAGAGGCGGGTGGTCCGGCCGAGGATGAAGCGGAGGAAGCGGAGCCGCAGCGCGGCTACCATGCCTTCACTACCGTTTATGACGAGGAAATTGCCGCTGAGGATCTGTGCGACGCGGAAGAACTGTTCCGCCTGCGCCAGACGCTCGACCAGCAGCTTGTCAGCATGCAGGGCGTGGTTTCCAAGCTCGCCAACCGCCTGCAGCGCAAGCTCATGGCGCAGCAGACCCGCGCATGGGAGTTCGACCTTGAGGAAGGCATGCTCGATGCCGGACGGCTTTCGCGCATCGTGGTCAATCCCATGCTCTCGCTATCCTACAAACGCGAGCGTGACACGGACTTCCGCGATACGGTGGTCACGCTGCTGATCGACAATTCGGGCTCCATGCGCGGCCGCCCCATATCGGTTGCCGCCATGTGCGGTGATATCCTGGCCCGCACGCTCGAACGCTGCGCGGTGAAGGTTGAAGTGCTCGGCTTCACCACCCGCGCCTGGAAAGGGGGCCGCAGCCGCGAGGCGTGGGTGCAGGCGGGCAAGCCTGAAAACCCGGGGCGGCTGAATGACCTGCGCCATATCATCTACAAGGCGGCCGACATGCCGTGGCGGCGCGCGCGGCGCAACCTTGGCCTGATGCTGCGCGAGGGGTTGCTCAAGGAAAACATTGATGGCGAAGCCCTGCTCTGGGCCCAGCGCCGCCTTGCCGCCCGCCCGGAAGGCAGGCGCATCCTGATGGTGATTTCCGATGGCGCGCCAGTGGATGACAGCACGCTGTCCGCCAATCCCGGCTCCTATCTCGAGAACCACCTGCGCGAGGTCATTGCCCATATCGAGACACGCACCACCACCGAGCTGCTGGCCATCGGCATTGGCCATGACGTGACGCGCTATTACCGTCGCGCCGTGACCATTACCGACCCCGAGGAACTTGGCGGCACGATGATGAAGAAGCTGTCCGAACTGTTTGGCGAGGAATCAGCACGGGGCGCGCGCCGCCGGAGCCGCTGAAGGCTTCCGGCTCCCCTGCCCCGCGCCATGTGACTGGCGCGGGGCTTTTTTTCAGGCTGCGACCAGCCTGCGGTCGGCGAGTTCGAGCAGCGCGTCGAGCATGCGGTCAACATCCGCATTGGTGGTGCGGTGATTGACAATGGCCGCCCGCACGGCCTTGTGCCCGTTGATGATGGTGGTCGAGGGGGCTGCGATCCCGCTTTCATGCAGGTCTTTCACCACCTCGCCATTGAAGTGGTCCAGATCCTCCACGGGGGCGAGGATGCGGAAACACACGATGTTCAGGGGCACCGGAGCCAGCAGTTCCAGCCGCGGGTTGGCCTCCACGCGGGCGGCAAGGTGGCGGGCAATGGCGCAGCAGTTTGCAATCATGTCGCCCATGCCATCGGCGCCATAAGTGCCCAGCGTCATCCACACTTTCAGTGCCCGGAACCCGCGTGACAGGTCGGGGCCGAGGTCGCAGTACCACGGGCCATTGGTGGCAAGGCCCCGGTCTTCACGCGCAAGATAGGCGCGGGACTGGGCAAAGGCATCAACCTGGGCTCCGGGGCGGCGAACGAGGATGCAGCCCGCATCGTACTGCACCTGCGCCCATTTGTGGAAATCAAACGCCACGCTATCGGCCCGTTCCAGCCCGCGCAACTGCGGCCGCAGCGTGTCGGACAGCATGGCCAGCGCGCCAAATGCGCCATCGACATGGAACCAGATGTTCTCACGCGCGGCGATGTCGGCCAGCGTGTTCAGGTCATCGATCGCGCCGGTATCCACCGTGCCGGCCGTGCCGATCACGATAAACGGCTCAAGCCCTGCGGCGCGGTCACGCGCGATGGCCTGCTCAAGTGCGGGCAGGACCATGCGGTTGTGTTCATCAACCGGGATCACGCGCAGGCTATCCGTGCCCAGACCGGTCAGGTCGAAGGCGCGTGAAATGCAGCCATGCGCGGTAGCGGCGGCATAGCCCACCAGCCTGCGGCTGCCCACGCCTGCGGCCCGCATTTTCAGCCCGTCGGGCACGGCGCGGCTGGCGGTGATGACGGCAATCATGTTGGCCATGGAGGAACCCGTGACCAGCAGTCCCGTTGTCTCGGCCGGGAAGCCGCACATCTCGGCAGCCCAGCGGATCACCTCGCGCTCGATCTCGATGGGCGCATGGTCGCGGCCGCCACAATTGGCGTTCAGCCCGCCCACCAGCAGTTCCGACAACATGCCCACCGCCGTGCCGCCGCCATGCACCCAGCCCATGAAGCCGGGATGCACGTTGCCGGTGGAATAGGGTTCGACCAGTTCCCGAAAGCGGGCGTACAGTTCTTCCGGCGGGGTGGGCGCATGCGGCAGGCCGGTGCGCAACTGCTCGCGCAGGGCGGTTGGCATGGGCTGCCACACCGGGCGCTCGCGCAGGGTGGACAGGCGGTCCATCATGTCATCGACCATCTGGTGCCCCAAGGCCCGCAGCGCATCCCAGTTATCCGGGTCCAGTCCTGTCATCTCTCTCCACCATTTCGTGCGGTTGTCATGCCCGGCGGGCATTATCGGCCTGCCTACATACCGGGCTAGGTCGCCATGCGCGAGGGGGAAGATGGGGTCAATCCGCCTTCTCCGCCCCAAAGCGCCGTGCCAGCGTGGCGCAGGCAAAAAGCTGGATCTGGTGGTAGATCATGAGCGGCAGCACGATCAGCCCCACCTCGGTCGGTGCAAACAGCACGCTGGCAATCGGCACACCCGAGGCCAGTGATTTCTTGGAGCCACAGAACATGATGGCAATCCGGTCAGCCCGCGCAAAGCCGCCCATGCGGCCCACCAGCAGGGTCAGGCCCAGCACCAGCGTCAGCAACCCCGCATCAGCCAGCGCCACGCGGCCAAGCTGGCTGGCTGGCAGGCGGTGCCACAGCCCCTGGGTCACCGCCTCGCTGAAGGCGGTATAGACGACCACCAGGATCGACCCCCGATCAGAAAAGGAAAGCAGCTTTTTGTGCCGGTGCGCCCAGTCCCCGATCCATGGCTGAAGCACCTGCCCCGCAATGAACGGCACAAGCAGTTGCCCCACGATGGGCATGATCCCGCCACTGCTCGCGCTGGCATGGCGGCTGAACACGATGCCCACCAGCAAGGGGGTTATAAAAATGCCCAGTATGTTGGACAGCGTTGCCGAACAGATGGCCGCCGCCACATTGCCACGCGCAATAGAGGTAAATGCAATGGAGGACTGCACGGTGGAGGGCAGGCAGCACAGGAACAGCATGCCCGTCCACATCGGGGCATCAAGCAGGTAAGGAAAGGCTGCATGCAACCCCATGCCAAGCAATGGAAACATGACGAACGTGCACAGCACGATGGCGAGATGGATGCGCCACCCGGTCATCCCCTCCATTACTGCCCGGCGCGACAGGCGCGCGCCCTGGAGGAAAAACATGTTCGCGATCATGATGATGGCGAGGATATTGAACACCCTCACCCCTTCCCCCCGGCAGGGAAGCACGCTGGCCATGCCAACGGTGGCCAGCAGGCATACCAGAAAGGAATCAAGTCTGCGGAGCATGGTGAAGGCGGTAGCCTGATGCTATGGGAATGACGCAGAGATTATACCGGATTGCATCCGCTGCCTATTCACGCCAACTTGTGCTGCAAATGAAGAAAATATTCATCACCACGGTCCTCGCCGCCCTGTCATGCATGGGTACGGCGCAGGCTACAGCCCTGCCCGACACCTGCGCCAGCGCCCGGCTTGCCAGTAGCCAGCCGCATGGCAGCAATACGCTCGCAGGCCATAACTACGACCTGGCCCTGGCGGGAAACGTGCACCAGACCTTTCACGCGGGCGATATTGCGGCCAGCGGCACGGGGCTGGAACCGCAGGCCCTGCGCGATATGGAGGACGTGGCCTCCCTCGTGCTGCTGGCCACCCTGACCGGCCACCACTCGCAGGGTTGCGCGCAGGATTATTTCGTTTCTGCCGCAACCCCCATCATGGACGGGTTGCGCGCGGGCCGCAGCTATGACCTGATCTGGCAGGATGGGCTGCTGAGCAGCGGAGAGACGAAGCTCTCCTTTCACCGCGCGCATCTGCACCTTGCCGGCGCCAGAGGCGACACTGCCCCGGCCACCCTTACGCTTGATACGCAGGGTCTCGGCATAACCGGCTCGCACAACACGCTTCTGGTCAATGCCCTGCCCCAGCAGGCCACGGCGAATGCCTCGGTGCCCAGCGCGTCGCTCGTGCCGCTTGCCGCAGCCATTACCGGCCACCCGACCGAGACGGTCATGGTGCCGCTGCATGTTTCATCGCTGACCGCCCAGCGCGGCACCATGCAGATTACCGGCAATGGCGATGCCAGCCTGACAGGCAATACCGACGCGTCATCCGCCAATGGCCATATCCAGGTACAGAACCTTGATGCCGTGATCGAGACCCTGCGCAACGCGGGCCAGACCCGCGCAAGTGCCGCCCTGGTTCTGGCCAAGCTGTTTGGCCATAAATCGGCTTCGGGCGGAACGGGGTGGGATGTCAGCTGGGAGGGTGGCGTCATGACCGTCAATCACATCCCGCTGCCCATTCGCTGATGGGCATCAAACTCAACCCGTTTAAAAATGGATCAGGAACCTGACAGGCTGCATTGGCCTGTCAGGTTTTTTTGTGAAAGGACTCCACCGGGGCTGACCACAAACGCCGCCCTTGTGAAAAAAGGCGGCATTCAGGCCCGTTTTCAGGCCGAGACGCCTGCTTCCTCATGCACCATCCGCACCAGCGCGCCGAGCACCTTGCGGGCCTGCGTAATGCGCTGGGCGTTGGTCATTTCGCGTATGATCGCAAGCTTGTGGTCAGGCCGCAGGCGCACATTGGCTTCCTTCTGTTTGGCAATCCATGCCACCAACCCGGCAGGGTTGGCGAAAATGTTGCCCCGGAACTGGATGACCATGCCCTTGGGGCCAGCTTCGAGCCGTTCCACCCCGGCCTCGCGGCACAGGCGCTTGAGTGTCACCACTTCAAGCAGATTGCGCACCTCATCAGGCAGCGTGCCGAAGCGGTCGACCAGTTCGGCTTCCATCGCCTCGACCTCGGCATCATTGGCCAGAGCGGCAATGCGGCGGTACAGGCCAAGGCGCACAGGCAGGTCGGTCACGTAGCTGTCGGGTATGAGCACCGGCAGGCCAAGGATGATGTTGGGCGTCCAGTCCCGATCCTGCAGCTTGCGCCGCCCCTTTTCGGTGCGCAGGTCGGCTACTGCATCTTCGAGCATCTGCTGGTACAGCTCGATGCCCACTTCACGGATGTGACCCGATTGTTCATCCCCCAGCAGGTTGCCCGCCCCACGCAGGTCAAGGTCGTGCGAGGCCAGGGTGAAGCCCGCACCCAGCGTGTCGAGTGTCTGCATGACTTCCAGCCGCTTCTGGGCTGCGGCCGAGAGAACATGCGTCTGCGGCCAGGTCAGGTAGGCATAGCCGCGCTGCTTGCCACGCCCCACGCGCCCGCGCAGCTGGTAAAGCTGGCCCAGGCCAAACATGTCGGCGCGGTGGATGATGAGCGTGTTGACCGCAGGCATGTCCAGCCCGCTTTCCACGATGTTGGTGGAGAGCAGGATATCGTATTTGCCATCGCTGAACTCGGTCATCACCCGTTCCAGTTCGGTCGGTGTCAGGCGGCCATGGGCCTGCACCAGCCTTGCGTCGGGCACGATCTCGTGCAGGCGGGTGGCCATGCGGTCGAGATCCTCGATGCGGGGCACCACGCAGAACACCTGCCCGCCGCGGAAGCGCTCGCGCTGGATCGCCTCGCGGATCACCACGCTGTCGAACGGCATGATGAAGGTGCGCACTGCCAGCCGGTCGGTCGGCGGTGTCGCGATCAGGCTCATTTCGCGCACGCCGGTCAGGGCCAGTTGCAACGTGCGCGGCAGCGGGGTGGCCGACAGCGTGAGTACATGCACGTCCTCGCGCAGGGCCTTGAGCTTTTCCTTGTGGGCCACGCCAAAATGCTGCTCTTCGTCCACGATCAGCAGGCCAAGGTCGGCGAACTTCACGGTCTTGGCCAGCAGGGCGTGGGTGCCGATCACAATATTGACCGTGCCATCGGCCAGGCCCTTGCGCACGGCGGTGGCCTCCTTGGCCGTGACCATGCGTGAAAGCTGCGCCACATTGACCGGCAGCCCGGCAAAACGGGCGGAGAACGTGCGGTAATGCTGGCGGGCCAGCAGCGTGGTCGGAACCACCACCGCCACCTGCGCGCCCGACATGGCGGCAACAAAAGCGGCACGCAGGGCGACTTCGGTCTTGCCAAAACCCACATCGCCGCACACCAGCCGGTCCATCGGCTTGCCGGATGCCATGTCATCGAGCACATCGGCGATGGCGCGGGACTGGTCCTCAGTCTCGATGAAGGGGAAGCGGGCGCAGAATTCATCCCACAGCCCCTCTTCGGGCGTCAGCGCCGGGGCTTCACGCAGGGCGCGGGCTGCTGCGGTGCGGATGAGTTCGCCCGCCATGTCGCGAATGCGCTGCTTCATCTTCGCCTTGCGCGACTGCCACGACACGCCACCAAGCTTGTCGAGCGCCACATGCGCCTGATCCGAGCCAAAGCGGCTGAGCAGTTCGATGTTCTCGACCGGCAGGAACAGCTTCTCGTTGCCGTCATAGATCAGGCGCAGGCAGTCATGCGGCGCGGTGCCCACGCCGATGGTCTCAAGCCCGTCATAACGGCCAATGCCGTAATCCTGATGGACGATCAGGTCACCTTCCGCGATTTCGGACGCTTCGGATATGAACTGGTCCGCCTTCTTGCGCCGCCGTGGCGGGCGCGAGATCCGCTCGCCAAGCAGGTCCTGCTCGGAGATGAAGGCGAAATTATCGGCAACAAACCCGCGCTCCAGCCCCAGCGTCAGCAGGCCTACCGTGCCGGGCTTAAGCTTCTGCGCCTCTTTCCATGTAGCAAAGGTCTGCACCGGCAGGCGGTATTCGCGCAGCAGCACGCCAATGCGCTCGCACGAGCCGCGTGTCCATGCCGTGACATAGGCGCGCCTGCCGGTCTGCGCCCATTCCTCAACCCGTGCATGCAGCATGGGGAAGACGTTCTCGCGCCCGTCGGTCACGGTCTTGGCAAACATCTGGCCGGGCCTGCCGCCGGCATCCATGCCCGGCGCGCCATCGGGCTGGGCGAAGGGCATGAACACCACGGCCTTCTTGCCCGCAATCATTGCATCCCACCCCTTGCGGTCGAGATACATCAGGTGCGACGGCAGCGGGCGGTAGGGCACTTCCCCTTCCCGCGTGGGCTGTTTGCGGGCGTCGTAATGATCGGCGATCATTTCCAGCCGGGTTGTCAGCACCTCTTCGGCCTGATTGGCGAGCGAGATGGTCACACCGGGCAGGTAGTCCACCAGCGTTTCCATGTGCTCATGGAACAGAGGCAGCCAGTGCTCCATGCCCGCATGCCGCCTGCCATCCGATATGTGCTGGTACAGCGGGTCATTGGCGGCTGCCGGGCCAAACAGGTCGCGCCAGCCGGTGCGAAAGCGCGATATGGAAGCCGGATCAAGGCTGAAATCAGCCACCGGGCGCATGGTCAGGCTGTCGATCTTCGCTGTCGAGCGCTGGGTGCCGGGGTCGAAGCGGCGGATGTTTTCCACTTCGTCGCCAAACAGGTCGAGGCGCACGGGTTCGGCCTCGCCTGCGGGGAAAATATCAAAAATGCCGCCACGGGTGGCGAACTCGCCCTGTTCCATCACCGTGTCGGTGCGGTTGTAGCCGTGGGCAATGAGCAGTTCCATCAGGAACGGCGCGTCAAGGCTTTCGCCGGTTTTGATGGTGATCGACTGTCCGGCAAAGGCCGCGCGCGGGGCCACGCGCTGGATGGCGCCCATCACCGTGGTCAGCACGATGCGGGGCGTGGTTGCCTTTTCCAGCAGGCGGGTCAGTGTTGCCACCCGCTCCGCGATGATGGCGGGGTTAGGGGAAACACGGTCATACGGCAGGCAGTCCCAGCCTGGAAAGCGGAGGATTTCCGCCTTGGGTGCGACAAAGGCCAGCTGGTCTGCAATGCGCGCCATGGAGGCATCATCACGGCACACATGCAGCACGGGGCCTTCATTCTCGCCCAGGCGGCGGGCGAGCAGAAAGGCGTCATACCCATCCGGCACGCCCCATACGGGAACGGGGGCGCCGGGTGCGAGCGAGAAACCTGCCGTATCGTTCATTTTCCGCCCCGGATCGCGGCAAGGCGGGCGGGATCGGTGGCATCGGCCATGATCTGCTGCATCATGGGCGTATTGAGTTCGGGCGGCACCGGGCGGCGGCCGCTCAGCCAGTCGGCGAGGTCGGCATCGGGCAGATCCATCACCGCTTCGAGCGCGTCCAGCTCGGCTTCGGTCATGCCCTCGAGCCGGGGGGCGACGAACCCGCCGATCAGCACATCGGTTTCATGCGTGCCGCGATGTGTGGCGCGGTAATAGATCTTGCGCCGCCGCGTATCGAGGCGGGAGAGATCAGGCGTTCTGGCTTCCATTGCGTTCCACCCCTGTATGGTTGTGTTTTGTTCCGTAACGCAGGTGTCCTATAGCCCTCATGCGGGCATATGTCAGCCCGCATGACAAGCATGCCACCCCGCAGGATGAACCGCCGCGTGTCCGATACCCCTACCCCGCCCGCCAATTCCCTTCTCGCCCCGCTGCTTGCGGGGATTGAAAGCCTGAAGGGCATGAAACCGGCCACAGCGAAGCTTCTGGCGCGGGTGGCTGGGGGCGGGCGGGTGATCGACCTTCTGTTCCACCTGCCGGAATCGGTGGTGGACCGGCGCTACCGCCCTGCCCTGCGCGAGGTGGAAACCGGGCGGGTGTGCACGCTGCTTGTCACGATCACGCGCGTGGTGCCGCCTGCTCCCGGTGGCGGGCGCGGCAGGCGGCCGTGGCGTGTGGTGGTGAGTGATGGCACGGCGGAGGCGGAACTGGTGTTCTTTTCCCCCCATCAGGTGCGCAGGCTGGCGGCGGGACAGGACATTGCCGTGTCGGGCACGCTGGAGCGCTTTGGGGAGCGGCTGAGCATGGCTCACCCCGATTATCTGGTGCCGCAGGCCAGGCTTGCTGAAATTCCGTTGCTCGACCCGGTCTGGCCGCTCACGGCGGGGCTGTTTCCCAGCCAGGTGCGCAGCGCCATGCGGGCGGCGTTCGATGTGTTTCCCACCCTGCCGGAATGGCAGGATGCCAGCGTGCTGGCGCAGCGCAAGTGGCCGGACTTCGAACAGGCGCTGCGCACGTTGCACCGCCCCTGTGACTTTCCTGACCTGATGGAGGGCGAGGCGCTGATCGGGGCGTCCGAGCGCGCACGGGCGCGGCTGGCGTGCGATGACCTGCTGGCCCAGCAGGTTGCCATGGCGCAGGCCCGCAGGCTCAACCGCCTGCGACCGGGGCGCAGCATTGTGAGTGATGGCAGCCTGCGCGCGGTGGCGCTGTCGCGTTTTGGTCATGAACCCACCACGGCCCAGACCCGCACGCTGGCGGAAATTGATGCCGACCTAGCCGCCCCCCGCCAGATGACGCGCCTTTTGCAGGGTGACGTGGGCGCAGGCAAGACGCTGGTGGCACTGCTGGCCATGCTGGGCGCGGTTGAGGCAGGCCATCAGGCGGCCCTGATGGCGCCGACCGAAATTCTGGCACGCCAGCATCTGGCCACGTTTGAAAAACTCTCCCCCGTGCCGGTGGCGTTCCTTAGCGGCAGCGTGAAGGGCAAGGCCCGGCGCGAGGCCCTGGCCCGCATTGCCGATGGCACGGCCCGGCTGGTGATTGGCACGCATGCCCTGTTTCAGGAAAGCGTGGTGTTTGAGGATCTTGCGCTGGCGGTGATTGACGAGCAGCACCGTTTTGGCGTGGAGCAGCGCGCCATGCTGGGCGAGAAAGGCCGCCAGACCGATGTGCTGGTCATGACCGCCACCCCCATTCCCCGCTCGCTGCTGCTGACCCAGTGGGGCGACATGCTGGTCAGCCGGCTGGACGTGAAACCCGCCGGCCGCAAGCCGGTACGCACCTCGCTGCATGCGCTCTCGGCCATGGATGACCTGCTGGCGGGGCTTGAACGCGCTCTTGCGCGCGGTGCGCGGATCTTCTGGGTGTGCCCGCTGGTGAGCGAGAGTGAAACCGTTGACATTGCCGCAGCCGAGGCCCGGCATCATGCCCTTGCCGCCCATTTTGGCACGGACGCCGTAGGGCTTGCGCACGGGCAGCAGGATATTGCCCTGCGCGAGCAGGCCATTGCCGATTTTGCCGCCGGGCGCACGCGGCTCCTTGTCGCCACAACCGTGATCGAGGTTGGGGTGGATATCCCCGATGCGACGGTGATGGTGATCGAGCATGCCGAGCGGTTTGGCCTGGCGCAGTTGCACCAGTTGCGCGGGCGCGTGGGGCGTGGGCAGGCGGAATCCTACTGCCTTCTGCTACATGATAGCGCGCTCGGCCAGACCGCGCGGCGCAGGCTGGCGCTATTGCGCGAAACGGAAGACGGATTCCTGATCGCCGATGAGGATTTCCGCCTGCGTGGCGGCGGCGACCTGACCGGCAGGCGCCAGTCTGGCCTGCCCGATTTGCGGCTGGCCAGCCCGCTTCATGTTGACATGCTGCTCAGGCTTGCCGCGCAGGATGCCCGCAGGCTGGTCGATACCCCGCCTGACAAGGCATCCCCTGCCCTGCGCGGGCGCAGGCAGGCGGTCAGTTTGCTGCTTGAGCTGTTTGCGCGGGCGCAGGCTGTGCGGGCGATACGCGCGGGGTAGCGGGTGGCTGGCATGCAGGCGGCTTGATCCCCAGGGTCTGCGCTGCCTGCGCCATATAAAATGTGGTGAACAGGTCCAGCGGCTCGGGCGCATGCTCCATGCGGGCGCGCAGCACCGCGCCTTCCCACCCGATCCAGAAATAGCGGGCAAGTTGCATGCAACTGCGCTTCTGCGCGGCGGTAGCCCGCGTGCCAAAGCCTGCAAGCAGGCAGACATTCACCCGCTTTTCCCACCCGTTCATGATCGTGAGCAGGAGTCCATGAAACGAATCGGGCAGCATGTCGATTTCCTGCCCGAGATTGCCGATCAGGCAGCCCCGGCGAAAATCATGACGCTGCATGTTCGCACGCACATCATGCACGAAGTTGAGAAGGCGCTGCAGCGGGGGCGTGTCCGGCTCCTGCAGCCACAGGTCCAGTCTGGCGTTGAGCGACCTGGCGTAGTCCTCGATCAGGACCTGCCCGAAATCTTCCTTGCTGCTGAAGCAGTAATAGAACGACCCCTTCGAGATGCCCGTGGCGTGCAGCACGTCATCGACGCAGGTGGCGGAAAAGCCTTTTTCTGTCAGTAAATCAACGCCTGCGCGGACCAGCATGGCGCGTGTGCCCTCGGGTGCGCGGGCGGTCTTGGGCGGTCGGCCCCGACCGCGCCGGGGGGGAGGTGTATCGGGCATGGCGTTTTTTCTTATCTCGGCAAGGGGGCAGATGAATTCATTAGTATGCTTCGATAATGTGCGACTGCGTCTAGAAATCAAGAACAATCGTGCATTTAATTTATATCTTTGCGTGCCCTCCTTTTTGCATTCCTGCCCCTCACAAACAGGTCAGGATGAAAATTCGTGTGGCAACCAAAGGCGGGAATATGCTTTGGTGTTGTTGATGCCGATGCGATTTATGCTAGGGTCACCGTAGGATGGAAAAAGTTTTCCTGAGCCGCCGCCGCCTAAACCCCGGCCCAAGGTCAGAGCAGGCCAGTCTCCATCCTGCAAACGTGCTTTCATTCGGTGGTGTTCCACAACGGAACATCCGCCACCTAGACCTCGGGATTACGACCGTTGAGAAGTAACAGGACCGACCGCAGCTCCCGCTCCCCGCGCCGCGGCGGGTTTGACGATGATTTCATGTCGTCGCCTTCATTTGGTGATCGCGGCGCCCCGCCGCCGCGCCGCTCCTTTGGTGGTGGAGGTGGTGGTCCCCAGATCGTCGCATCCGGGCCGGAGATCAGCGCCACTGTAAAGTGGTTCAATAGCGAAAAGGGCTTCGGCTTCGTTGAGCTGTCCGATGGTTCGGGTGACGTGTTCCTGCACGCCAATGCCCTGAACCCCACCGGGCATGCCACGGTTGCGCCGGGCACCACGCTGGTTGTGCAGATCGGTCAGGGCCCCAAGGGCCGACAGGTCGCCAGCGTCCTTTCCGTTGATGAAAGCACGGCACAGCCCGAGCGCCCGCGTGGCGGTGGCTTTGGCGCGGCTCCTGGCGCGCGCGCCGGGTTCTCGCGCTCAGGTCGCCCCGCTCCTGACCTGTCGCACGCGCAGGACATGCGCGGCACGGTCAAGTGGTATAACGCGACCAAGGGCTTCGGCTTCATCACGCCCGAGAACGGTGGCAAGGACATCTTTGTTCACGCATCCGCCCTTGAGCGTTCGGGCCTGTCCGGCCTGACGGAAGGCCAGACGGCAAACGTGCAGGTTGTTGAAGGCCAGAAAGGCCCCGAAGCAGCAGCCCTGTCGGTCGACTGAATACTTTCCCCTGTTCCACGCCAGCCTCAGGCTGGCGTGGTTGGGTGAATGAATAAAAAAACAGGGCCATCCCGTAAGGGGCGGCCCTGTTTTTTATTGGGTATCATGCCTGGCATGTTCGGTTTTGGGGCTAATGAATGAGGCCGCGTAAAGGCTGCCTTTTTTAACAGGAAAATGTTTCTTGAAGCTTTTTGAAAAAAGCTTCACCAAAAATTTCTGTTTTTTATCAGGCTGCTTTTTAGTCTTCGCGGCCCTTGTTGCGCAGCAGGCGGGCCTTGTCACGGGCCCAGTCGCGCTCGGCTATGGCGTGGCGCTTGTCTTCCTTCTTGCGGCCCTCACCCACGCCCAGGGTCAGTTTGGCAAGGCCACGGCTGTTGAAGTGAATGTCCAGTGGCACCAGGGTCACGCCGTTACGCGCGGTCTCGCCGAGCAGCTTGTCCACCTGTTTCTTGTGCAGGAGCAGCTTGCGCGGGGCACGCGGCTCGAAACGTGACAGCACGCCGCCCTGATATTCGGGGATGTAGCTGTTGATCAGCCACAACTCCCCATTGCGTTCGCCGGCATAGGCCTCGTTGATGGTGGCGCGCCCCATGCGCAGGCTTTTGACTTCCGGTCCCTTGAGCACCAGCCCCGCTTCCACCGTTTCAAGAATGGAGTAGTTGAAGCGGCCCTTGCGGTTCTGTGCTGCGATCCCGGTCGAGATCATGCCGCTGCCTTTATTTTTGCTGGCCATGGCTCAGTCCAGCAGCCCGACGGCGTCGAGGGCTGCCTTGACCTTTACCCGGCTGGCATCGGCCAGCGGGGCCAGAGGCAGGCGGCAGGTCTCGCCCATCAGCCCCAATATGCTTGCGGCAAACTTGACCGGCACGGGATTGCTTTCACAGAACAGGGAATCATGCAGCGGCAGCAGCCGATCCTGCAGTTCCATCGCATCCATCACGTTGCCATCATTCCAGCTCTGCTGCACCTGCGCACAGAGTGCCGGGGCAACATTGGCGGTAACACTGATGCAGCCATCACCACCAGCAGCGAGGAACGAGACTGTCGTGCCGTCCTCGCCCGAGATCTGGTTGAACTGCTTTTTCACCGCACGGCGCACGAGCAGCGGGCGCAGTAGGTCGCCCGTGGAATCCTTGACCCCGATGATGTTGGGGTGGAGCGCCAGGCGCGCCATGGTCTCGACCGAGATGTCGATGACCGAGCGGCCCGGGATATTGTACAGGATTACAGGAATGCTGATGGCATCGGCCACGGCCATGAAGTGGCGGTACACCCCTTCCTGCGTGGGTTTGTTGTAATAGGGGGTGACCACCAGCACGGCCGAGGCCCCGGCCTTTTGCGCCTGCTGGGCCATGCCCACGGCCTCGGCCGTGCTGTTGGAGCCGGCGCCAGCAATGACCGGCACGCGCCCGGCCGCGGATTTTATGGTGAATTCAACGACTTTGGCATGCTCATCATGAGTCAGCGTCGGGCTTTCGCCCGTGGTGCCGACGGGTATCAGCGCGGATGTGCCCTGCTGGATCTGCCAGTCGATGAAGCGGCCCATGGAAGGCAGGTCAAGCGACCCATCCGTATTCATGGGGGTAATAAGGGCGGTCATGGAACCCTTGAACATGGTTGTTTCCACCTGGATCCTGTGTCTTGGCTATGCGTGCGCCGGTTGTCCGGCACCATCGTTGTCGTGCGCTCTGTCCCGGCGCGGGCAGGCAGGGTATCATACAGGTAATGCGGCATGGGGGGCAAAACATGCCCGCCCTGCCCTGCCCGTCATGCCCCCCGCCGGAAGGGAGATGCGGGATAGACGCCCAGAATTTCCTGGCGTTCCGAAAAGAATGAAAGCTCGCGCAGCGCTTCGGCCAGCGGGGGCGTCTCGGGGTGGCCCTCCACATCCATCAGGAACTGCGTGGCCGAGAACGAACCTTCAAGCATGTAGCTTTCCAGCCGGGTCAGGTTTACGCCCGTCGTGGCCAGCCCGCCGAGTGCTTTGTACAGCGCGCCGGGCTGGTTGTTGACCCTGAACAGCAGCGTGGTCATGAAATCTGGGCCCGGTGGTGGCAGCGTATCGGGCCTGCGCGATGCGATGTAGAAGCGCGTGGTGTTATGGGCGGCGTCCTCCACGTTGCGGCGCAGGATTTCAAGCCCGTTGAGTTCGGCTGCCAGTTCGGAGGCCACGGCCACATCTTCCCTGCGGCCCCATTCGCGCACCATCTCGGCCGCACCGGCGGTATCGAACTCCACAACCGGCTCCAACCCCAGTTCGGTAATCACGCCGCGCACCTGCGCCATGGCGACCGGATGGGTGTGCAGCCGCCTTGCATCACCCAGTTTTGTGCCGGGAATGCCCAGCAGGCAATGCTCCACGCGCTGAAAATGCTCGCCTACAATGAACAGGCCCGCCTGCGGCAGCAGGGCGTGAATGTCGGGCACGCGGCCTGCAAGGCTGTTCTCGCAGGCCAGCATGGCCAGTTCAGCCTGCCCGTCATGCACGGCGGCAATGGTCTGGGCAAAGGTCTGGCACGGCAGCGTGGTCCAGCCCGGCCGGGCGGTGCGGCAGGCCAGGTCGGAATAGGCGCCGGGCCGGCCCTGAAAGGCGATGATGCGTTCTGCGCTCATGCCATGGCTCCCAGAATCTGGCGCGCGCGTTCAAGATCGGCGGGGGTATCAACGCCAAAAGGCGCTGTAGGGATACGGGTGCACCCAATGGTCATGCCAGCCTCAAGTGCGCGGAGCTGTTCAAGCTTTTCGCGTTGTTCCAGCCCGCTTTCTGGCAGACTGACAAAGCGGGCGAGGGCTGCGCGGCGATAGGCGTACAGCCCCACATGGTGCCACAGCGGCCCTGCTCCCCACGGTATGGGCATGCGCGAAAAATACAGCGCGCGCGCCACGGCCTGAGGCGCATCGCTGCCAAAGGCACAGGCCACCTTCACCACCGAGGCGGCTTTCGCCTCTGTCTCATCGCACACGGGTGCCACCAGGGTTGCGATATCCACAGCACTTTCGGCCAGCGGGCGCAGCACGGCGCGCAGGCAGTCGGGGTCGATGCCCGGCAGGTCGCCCTGCAGGTTGACGACGGTGTCATGCACGCCGGTCGGATCGAGGGTGCGCAGCGCCTGCCAGATGCGGTCCGAGCCCGAGGGGAGGTCGGGGTCGGTCAGGATGGCGGTGCCGCCCGCCTGCTCCACCACATCGGCAATCGCGCGCTCGGCGGTGGCAACGGCAACCGGGCCGATGCAGGCAACCTGCGCGCGCTCGAGCACATGCACGATCATGGGACGACCTGCGATATCGGCAAGCGGTTTGCCCGGCAGACGGGTCGAGGCCATCCGGGCCGGAATCAGGACAATAGGGTTCATGGGGTCTGGGTCTGGGCCATCCGTAATCTGTCGCGGCGGCACGGGCCGCCCGCCGCCCGTGCATGCTTCACACAGGGCGCGCGGCAGTCTAGGTAAGGAGCGGTTTACATGCAACCGTGGGAAGGACGCCCGACTTCATGGACAGTACACGCCTTAACCAGATCGGGGTTGCCTGCCTCATTGCCGTGGGGGTGCTTGGCGCAAGCTGGGGTATTGCCCGCACGGCCGTGCCCGAACCCCTGCCCGTGAAGGCTGGCGTGGCCATACCGCACCCGGCAGCCCCCGCGCCGGGCGCCTCCATTGACGATCTCGTAGCCAAGGCCAGCGTGGAAAAGGGTCATGCCCTGGCCGACAGGCAGTGCGCCATGTGCCACAGCATGGCGCCCAATGGCCCCTCCATCATCGGGCCGGGCCTGTTTGGCGTGTTTGGCACGCATGTGGGCGATATTCCCGGCTATGACTTCTCGGACGCGCTCAAGGCGCACAAGGACGAGACCTGGACCAACGCCACCCTTTCCGCCTGGCTCAAGGGCCCTGCCGATTACGCCTCAGGCACCAAGATGTCGTTTCCCGGCATTGCCTCCGAGACCGACCGCGCGGACGTGATCGCCTATCTGCGCTCGCTCAAGCCGGAGACCCCCTGATGAGCGCCCTGCCCGCCGGTTTCCCGCGTGATGCGGTGCTCGAGGCCGCCCTTGCCGCTGCTGATGTGGCCCGCAGCGTGGTGCTGCCTTTCTTCCGCCGTGGGGTCATGGCCCATGACAAGGCCGATGCCAGTCCTGTCACCATTGCCGACCGCACGGCGGAGCGCGCGATTCGGGCGGTATTGTCCGAGCGGCTGCCCGGTTTTGGCCTCATGGGCGAGGAATTCGGCCTTGAAGGGGGCGAGAGCCCGTATCGCTGGGTCATCGACCCGATCGATGGCACCCGCGCCTTCCTGACCGGTCGGCCCACCTTTGGCACGCTCATCGCGCTGCTGCATAATGATGTGCCGCTGCTTGGCATCATCGACCAGCCGGTCACGGGCGAGCGCTGGATTGGCCTGCGGGGCGAGGCCACGCGTTTCATTGCCACCCTGCCTGGCACGCCGCGCACGCGGGCCTGTGCTGACGTGGGGCAGGCTGAACTTTCCTGCACGGCGCCTGAAATTCTTGATGCCCCGCACCGCCCCGGTTTTGATGCGCTGGCGCGGGCCGCAAGGCGCACGAGCTGGGGAGGTGACTGCTATGCCTACGGCCTGCTGGCACTGGGGCAGATCGACATCATTGCCGAATGCACCATGAAGATATGGGACTGGGCCGCACTCGTGCCGGTGGTGGAGGGCGCTGGCGGCTCCATGACCGACTGGGCGGGCAGACCCCTGCGTGCCGATGGCGATGGCACGGTGCTCGCACTGGGTAATGCTGGCCTCCTGCCACATGTAAGCGGCCTGCTTGTGCCGGGGGCGCGTGCAGGCTGACGGTACGAATTCATCTTTCCCCCTAGCGATGGCGCGGCCAATCGGATAGGGACGACCTACCTTCTTGACCGTATCAGAGCGGGAGCACGCGACATGACCAGCCCATCCACCGGCCACCTTTCCCTTCCCAAGGACAAGATCCGCATCCTGCTGCTTGAGGGCATTCATGATAGTGCCGTTAAACTGCTGAAGGAAAACGGATACGAGAACGTCACCCGCCTCAAGACGGCGCTGGAAGGCGAAGCCCTGCAGAAGGCGCTGGAAGGCGTGCATATCGTGGGTATCCGCTCGCGCACGCAGCTCACGCGTGAGGTTATCGAGAAGGCCGACCGCTTGATCGCCATCGGCTGCTTCTGCATCGGCACCAACCAGGTTGACCTCAACGCCGCGCGTGAGGCCGGTATTCCCGTATTCAACGCGCCTTACAGTAACACGCGCTCGGTGGCCGAACTGGTCATGGGCGAGATCGTGATGCTGATGCGCCGCATCTTCCCCAAGTCGGAGGAATGCAATGCGGGTATCTGGAAGAAATCCGCCACCAACAGCTGGGAAGTGCGCGGCAAGACGCTGGGCATCGTAGGCTATGGCTCGATTGGCTCGCAGCTTTCCGTGCTGGCCGAAGCCTTTGGCATGCGCGTGTTCTATTACGACGTGATCGACAAGCTGGTGCACGGCAATGCAACCCCGGTCGATACGCTTGAAACCCTGCTGGCCCAGAGCGACGTGGTCAGCCTGCACGTGCCCCAGACCCCCGAGACCGCGGGCATGATTGGCGAGGCGCAGATCCGCGCGATGAAGAAGGGTTCCTTCCTCATCAACAATGCGCGCGGCAATGTGGTGGACCTCGATGCGCTGGCCGCCGCCCTGAAGGATGGCCACCTGCTGGGTGCTGCCATCGACGTGTTCCCCAAGGAGCCCAAGCAGGCAGGCGAGCCGCTGGAAACCCCGCTGCGTGGGCTGGATAACGTGATCCTGACGCCGCATATAGGTGGTTCCACGGCGGAAGCGCAGGAGCGCATCGGTGTGGAAGTGGCCCGCAAGCTGGTGGACTACTCCGATATTGGCTCCACGCTGGGTGCTGTGAACTTCCCCACCGTACAGCTGCCCGAAAACCCGCACGGCACGCGCTTCATGCATGTGCACCGCAACGTGCCGGGCATCATGCTGCAGATCAACGAGATCTTCTCCAGGGAGTCCTGCAACGTCACCGCGCAGTACCTGCAGACGGCGGGTGAACTGGGCTATGTGGTGGTCGAGGCCGATACCGGCCGTGATGTGGAAAAGGACAACCGCATCCTTGACCGCCTGCGCGAACTCAAGGGCACGCTGCGCGCCCGCCTGCTGTACAAGCAGCAGTAACAGGGCGTTTGAACAGAACGCGTTGACAAGAAATATAAGTTTTTTGGTGCCGCCTTTTTTCAAAAAGGCGGCATTCTTTCAGGATTTTTGAAGAAAGCGCCGTCAGGAGCAGCCTGACGATTGCAGATCAAAGGGAGCACGCCATCTGGCATGTTCCCTTTTTTCATTAGGACCGTACAAGATCAGGGAGCTGGACGAGGCGGCTCTTGGTTTCCGCATCGCCGGGCCTGATTTCAACGCTGCCTTTTGCGCAGAGCGGGTAAGCCTTCACCACAGGCTCGATCAGGCGGAAGAGAAGCTCGGCATCGGGTGCGTACAGAAAGATCTGCGCAGCTTCGGGGCCGAATTCATGGCCGTCGAGCACGCCTGCATCGCCCATCACGTCCTCTATTTCATCTTCAAGGGTGCAGAGATCATATTCTTCATAGACCTCTGGCGGCAGGTCCTTGTTGTTGAGTGTAATGATGACGGCCTGCGTGTTGGAAGACATCGTATTATCCTGCCATGTGTTCAGATGAATATATACAGTATAGAACAATATAGCGGCGGACAAGGATGCTCCCCCCTTCCCTGAGCGATCCTATGGCACGGTCAGGAACGTGGCCGGTTCGCTCCGGCGCAGGCGCGCATGGCGGCTGGCATCGGTCTCGAGCAGGCAGGCCATGAGCAGCGCGATCACCCACCCTACCCCCGTCATGCCCAGGGTGCAGTTCACCACTGCCACGACCGCCGCATTATGTACCTTGCGGCGGCACGCAATGAAGGTTGGCAGCAGGAACAGCACCATGCTGCAGGCCAGTACCAGCACGGCGCCGACAAGCAGGGTCGTGCCGATTTCCAGCCCGGTGCCCTGTATGGACTGCCAGCCACGGTAGACCTCATAGGTGGAGGGGACATGGATATTCATCACGCTTCATGCTAACCCTAAAGGCAGGCGTGCTGCCATATTGCATGGTACGTTGGGAACTGGCATGCAGCCCTTGCATGCTGGATGGCTTTGTATTTGTCAGGGTTTGCTACAGTGCACGGTTATGTGGACCCGCAGGGGGTAACCTGTGATCTGGGGTGATTTCCAAGCGGTGATCCAGCTATCAGCTGGGCTGAACGTGGCCATTCTCAGCTTTGTCGATATCAGCCTGCCCGCCATAAAGGAACGCAGGCGCGTTTTTGCCAAGGCCCGGCAGGAACTCGAACTGCACCGCAGCGGCACTGATCACCAGCATCCCGATGATGCCGAGGATTATGCCGCCGCCGTTCAGGAAATGGACCGCAAGCTTTTCATGTTATGGCAGGAATCCTCCACCTTCATCCGCGAGGAGGAATCCCTCATCCGCTCCACCGGCGTGCTCGGCGTGTTCGGTGCCGTGCTGAGTCTGGGGCTGCTGTGGTATTCAGCGGTGCATTATAGCGGGGTGATCTCGCTCATGGGGCGGGTGCTGATCATCCTGTCCTTCTGTTCGCTGCTTGGCGCGTTCCTGATCAATTTCATGACCGCGTCGCAGGCAGGCGTGTTTACCAAGAAATGCAATTCCATACGTGAGGAAATGCATAAGCGCCTGTAAGAGACTGTTTGAAAAAAGCGCTTTGGAATTAAAAGAAGGTTTGGTGAAGCTTTTTTCAGAAAGCTTCAAGGAGCGCCGCCGTTCTGAAAAAAAAGGCGGCGCCCAAAAACTTTCAGGGACTGGCAGGGCTGGCGGCGCGCTCCCTATCCTTTTCGCTCCGTCCGTTTCATCCGCCACAGGATGCGCGTGCCATGCAGCACGAATACCGTCACCAGCCCGATGCCTATGCCATACCACAGGCCCTGTACGCCCATGCCCTGGTCAAAGGCAAGGAATATGCCGGCGGGAAAGCCGAGCCCCCAGTAGCCGATAATGGCCAGCACCATGGGGATGGTGGTATCACCCTGCCCACGCAGGATGCCCGTGGCGATGGCCTGCAGGGCGTCTGGCACCTGAAAGGCCGCGCCGATCAGCAGCAGCGTGAGCGCCAGTTGCACCGCCTGCGTGTTGTCGGGCAGGGCCGCATCAAGATAGAAGCCAATGATGGTCTGCCGCCCCAACGCCAGGATGAGCGTGGTCACGCAGGCCACCCCCATGCCCAGCACCATGCCCGCACCGGCGGCACGGCGGACCATGGCCGGGTCGTTGCGCCCCGTCCAGTAGCCTACGCGTATGTTGCTCGCCTGCGCCATGGCCAGATACAGCACGAAGCACTGCATGCCGATGCCCAGCATGATCTGGAATGCCGCAAGCCCTGCATTGCCCAGTTTGGCGGCCTCGAAACTGTTGGCCTGAAACAGCGTGACCTCCGCCATCGCGGCTGCCAGCATGGGCAGGCCGGTGCGCAGCAGTGCCCCCGTATGCCCCCAGTCATGCGCGCGCGGGCGCAGCGCCGTGCGTAGTTCGGGCCTGCGTGCCATGAAGGCCAGCAGAATGACGGGCATGCACCACAGGGTAATGACAGTTGCCACCGCCGAGCCGTGCAGCCCCAGCGCGGGCAGGCCAAACCAGCCATGGATGAGCGTTGCGTTCAGCACCCCGTTCACGACCGTAATGCACGGCATCACCCGCATGAGGATGCCCTGCGCCCCCATGACCGGCAGCGCCGTGGTCAGCACGCCCTGACCCAGCAGCGCAGGCGGCACCGCCCACATCAGGATATGCACGAAACCGGTCACTGGCGCGCGGATGGCCTCGGGCTCGTGCAGCCATGCCAGAAGCCGGTCGATATGGTATAGGCAGAACAGTTCCGGCCCGCACAGCATGATGGCAACCACGAGCATGGAGGTGATTATGGTGCCAAGGCTTGCGTGGTCCTGCCGCCCGCGCGCCTGCGAGAGCAGGATGCCGCCTGCCTCGATCATGGCGGCAAGGATGGCGTTGAGCGTGAAGAACGTGCCCGTGGCCAGCCCGCCAATGGCAAGCGCTGCGGCGCCAAGGCTGCCGAGCAGTACGTCATCGGTCAGCCCCATCAGCATCTGGGTGAACTGTGACAGGCCCATCGGTCCGGCAATGGCAAGGATGGAACGGAATTCCGCCCCGAAGGATGTGGTTGGACGCGTCATGAACCCCCTGCTTCACCCATGACCCCGCCGGATCATGATCGTGTGCGGCACGCGGTATGGTGCTTGGGGTGGGGTTTATACGACCCGATAGCGCACGGCCAGCAGCCATGCGGCGCAAATGCCTGTCATGATGTATTTTTTTATGTGGCAGCCCGGCCGGAGCCAACAGTAAGGAGGAGGCATGAAATGCGATGACAGCCTGCCCCCGTCATGGCCCGTGGTGCCGCTTGGCGCTCTGGTTGAATGCCTTGATGCAGGCCGTGTGCCCCTTAACCACGCGCAGAGGGCGCTCCGTCCGGGGCGGGTGCCCTACCATGGGGCCAGTGGCGTGACCGGGCATGTCGATCAGGCACTGTTTGATGGCGCGCTCGTGCTGCTTGGTGAGGACGGCGCGCCTTTTTCCGATCCCACGCGTGATGTCGCGTTCTTTCATGAAGGGCCGTTATGGGCAGGCAACCATGTGCATGTACTGCGCCCGCGCGCAGGCGTGGATGGCCGCTTTTTGGCGCATGCCCTCAATACCCTCTCATACGGTCCGTATGTGGAAGGCGCCACCCGCGCCAAGCTGACGCGTGCACGCATGAACAGCCTGCCCGTTCCGTGCCCTTCCCTTGCCTGCCAGCGCCTTGTAGCCAACCGGCTGGAAGAGCGCCTGCAACGCATTGACGCGCAGTTGCGCCTGCTGGACGGGCTTGACGCGTTGGCACGCGAGCAGGTTCAGGCCGCCATCGCGCAGGCCATGGGGGCAGCATACGGCACGCGGCGGCTGCTGGGACACGTGTTTGACATTACCGGCGGTGGCACACCTGCCACGACCCGGCCCGCCTACTGGGGCGATGATGTAACGTGGCTGACGCCAGCGGATCTGCCGCCTGGCCGACCGGGCTGGATTGCGCGCGGGCAGCGTGGCCTCTCGGCTGCGGGGCTGGCGGCGTGCCGGGCCACCATGGTGCCAGCGGGCGCACTTGTGGTTTCAACCCGCGCCCCTGTGGGCCGTGTGGGGCTGGGGTGCGGTCCGCTTGCGGTCAGCCAGGGGTGCAAGGCGCTGGTGCCGCGCGACGAGATGGACCTGCGCTACGCGGCGCTGGCATTATGGGCGGCAGGGCCGGAACTGCGCCGCCGCGCGGGGGGCAGCGTGTTCCCCGAGGTGGATACGCTTACGCTGGCCTCGCTGGAACTCACCCTGCCGCCGCTGGCCTGCCAGCGCAGGGTGGCGCAGGCGGTCTGGGCACGCCTGGAGCAGGTTACGGCACAGGCTGAGGAACAGCAGCGCATGAGGCGCCTGCTGCGCGAATACCGCATTGCCGCACGGCGGGCAGCGATGGGTACCGGGCCTTATTCATGATGGGCAGGCTGCGTCCGGCGGGGCGTGCGGGCAGCGTCAGTCCACTGATGGTTTCCACAATGTCATTGAACGCCACGGGCCGGTAACCCCAAACGTCCACCCCCACGTCACCAGAAGCCGTTCCATTGCGCGATGGGATAATAAAACAGCACCACCTGCGGCCATCAAGCCTGAGTTCGGCATAGGCCTGCGATCAGACCCAGCCCGGCCCGCATCTTATGGCCCAGCCGGGGCTGGATCGTTTCGGCCCGCTGGGTGCCGTGCACCACGCGGCCCAGATGCCACACATCATCATCGGGGCCGACGGTGGCGTTCGAGTTGCTGACCAGTATTGCATCCATCTTCGCCACCGTTGCAAAGGGGCGCGGGGCATGTTGCATCCGGGCCGGGAAATTGGCGGGTAATAGGCCGGCTTGCGCCTGCAGGGGCAAGATGGATGATGTCTTTTTATAAACCGGGCCTTTACCCTGTGCTGCCATGACCACAGGCGTGGCGTTATATTACAGCCTTTCATGAACCCTAGCAGGATAGAACACACCATATGGAAGAAAACCGGAACCGGACCCAGTATATCGGAACCTTCATATTCGTATGTGCGGTCCTGCTGTTTTCTGCATGGATCGAACAGTCATTTCTGTTTGCCTTCGTGTGGGGAGGGATTCTCACCATCACCACCTTTCCGCTCTATACCCGGCTGGTCGGGCGCGGCATGGGCCGTGGGATGGCAGCAGGGCTGATCGCAGCAGGCATCTTCGCGCTGCTGGCCGTGCCCATGATCGCCATGGCCGTACGGGCAGGGCTGGAAATTCCCTCGCTCATGGCGTGGGGGCGTGCCGCGTTGCATGATGGCATTCCCGTCTCGCCGCAGATTAATGAAATTCCGCGCATTGGCCCGAGGCTGGCCGGGTTGTGGCAGCGCTACCTGTCCGACCCCGATGAACTGCGGCACTGGACCGGCGTTGCATCGCGCATGGTGGCCACTGGCGATGGCCGTGAACTGCCGCACCGCCTCATGGAAATGACCGAGACCTTCGTCATCGCCACGCTGTCAGTCTATTTCTATCTCCATGCCTCGCAAACGCTCATTGCCGATATCCGCGCGGTCGGGCAGCATTTTCTGGGTGGGCGCGCGCGTGATGTGATCCGCAACACCGTGGGCGCCGTGCGCGGCACGGTGGCGGGGCTTGTGCTGGTGGGGCTGGGCCAGGGCGTGCTGGTCGGCATTGGCTACTTCATTGCAGGCACCCCGCACCCTGCCCTGCTCACGCTGGTGACGGCGGTGGTCAGTGTCATTCCGTTCTGTGGTCCGATCCTGCTTTGCGTGACCACGCTCATGACCTTTGCTGCCAATGGCGTCATGCAGGCGGTGATCGTGGGCGTGATCGGCACCATTGCCTATGGCGCAGGCGACCACTTTGTGCGGCCCAAGCTGATCAGTGGCAGCACCAGCATTCCCTTCCTTGCGGTGCTCACGGCCATTCTGGGTGGCCTGCATGTGTTTGGCCTGCTCGGGCTGTTCATCGGGCCTGCGGTCATTGCCGTTGCCCTGTCGCTGTGGCGCACGGCGGCAGCGGAAGAACGCGCCCGTTAACCGGCCCGTGACCGCACCCCTGCTGTCAGCCTCGGCCATATGGCGCATTGCGGGCCAATTGCGTCGCGTATTGCAACCGGTTGAATACGGGCCGGCCATACTGGCCTTTACCGTGTTGCGGCGGCTTGAGCAGGCGCGGCCCTCCACAGGTAGGGGGCTTGCAGCCATTGCCTGTGCGGATGATCCGCTCAGGGCTCTGTCCGGGCTGATCGCGCGCCTGCCCGCTGCCCTGCGCGACATCATGGCGCAGCTTGAGGTTGACCGGCTGGCGCGGCGGCTGGCGGCGGTTGACACGCTGGGCCTGCTGGCCGCGCATTTCGCCGCTCTTGACCTCTCACCCACCCTGTATGGCAGCGAAGCCATGGCGCAGCTGTTCGAGGAACTGGTCAGCCATTTCACCACCACGCAGGGGACCGGCACGCATTATACGCCGCCGGAGGTCGCAGACCTTATGGTCGATCTTGTCTGTGCCGCCGATACCCCCGGCACCCGTCTTGCGCTCTATGATCCCGCCGCCGGAACCGGTGCCCTGCTCGGCCGTGCGGCTGACCGTCTGCACGCGCGTGTGGTCACGGCGGATCTGTATGGGCAGGAACTCAACGCGCAGTCCTGCGCCCTGGCGCGTGCCGACCTGCTGCTGCGTGGGCTCAAACCCCGGCAGATGGTGCAGGGCGATACGCTGCTGGCCGATGGCCATGCCCGGCAGCGTTTTGGCCGCATGCTGGCCAACCCGCCCTTCGGGCTGGACTGGCGTGCCATCAGTGCGTCGATACAGGCGGAACACGCGCTGGGTGCGCAGGGGCGCTTCGGGCCCGGCCTGCCGCGCGTGTCGGATGGATCGATGCTGTTCATGCTGCACCTGCTGGCCAAGATGCGCGCCCCCCGTCATGGGGGCAGCCGGATTGGCGTGGTGACCCATGCAGCCGCCCTGAACGGTGGCGGGGTAGAGAGCGGTGAGTCCGCCATTCGCCGCTACCTTGTGGAGCATGACCTGATTGATACGGTTATTGCCCTGCCGCAGGATATGTTCATCAACACCGGCATTGGCACCTATGTGTGGGTGCTTGATAACAGCAAGCCCGCTGCCCGTCGCGGCCTGGTCAGTCTGGTTAATGCGGCAGCGCTGTGGCGGCGGTGCAGCCGCAGCCATGGCGAGAAACGGCGCGAGATGACGCAGGCCCACGTGGCTGCGGTTGTGCAGGCCGCGCTTGATGGCGCGGAACTGGATCTGGACGTGCAGGATGGGCCGGATGGCGCGCCTGCTTCGTGGCGCCTCGTGCCGCCTGCCGTGGCGGTGCCGCAGGGGCGACGCACCGGTTTTGCACGCCAGGTACCGGCTCGGGCGTTTTTATATCGCAGCCTGAGCGTGACCTGTGCGGATCATGCGGGCGCACCCACACGCACGGTGTTCACCACCAGCATGGAAACCGACCCGCAGGAGTGGTTTGACCGCCTGATCGCTCCCCATGACCCCACTGCCCGGCTGGACAGGGCGCGGGCGGGCATTGGCTGCGCCATTTCATTTGCCCGGTATTTCGATACATCCGCGCCCTGTCGCCCCCTGCCTGAAATCGAGGCCGATCTGCGACAGTCCATGGCCCGTCTGGCAGCTCTCATGCCCTGATTTATATGCCCTTCCTCTCATTCTCGCCCAGGCAGGACAGGAAATCCGCCATCGTGCGCATATCCGCCAGGTGGTCGAGCACGTAATAGGCGAAGGCCAGCGCGCCTGCGCGGCAGGTGGCGCGCAGGCGTGGGTCGGTAATGGTGTCGAAATCCGCTGTATGGGCATAGCCGATGAGGCGGCGGATGATCTCGATGGCGGCAAAGCCGATGGTATCGCCCATCACCTCATCCATGAAAGCCTGCTGCGCCACATGCGCCGCAGGGCCATAGGCCAGCGGGCGCAGGGTGCCGGGCGGCGGGGCGTCATCGGCGTTCCACAGCGCGATGAACTGCTCATGAAAGCTGCGCCAGAAGCTGTCGATATCGCGCAGCACCGCCTGCCGGGCCGCAAGGTCGGGTGTTGCGAAAAAATGCAGCACGAGGTTGCCCACGAACATGCCACAGTCAAACCCGATGGGCCCATAAAGTGCGAACTCGCCATCGATCACGCGCGTATCATCCGCCGTGCTCATGATCGAGCCGGTATGCAGGTCGCCATGCAGCAGCGCCTGTGGTTGCGACAGGAAGCGCCGCCGCAGGTTTTCTACCGCCAGGAGCGCTGCGGCGCTGGTGCGGATGTCCTGCACGATGGGGCTCAGGGCGGGGTCATGCCAGTGGTTGCGCGGGTGGTCGCGGTACGGGTCGTCAAACACCAGATCAAGCGTGATGCGGGTCAGGGCCTGATTGGCGGCAAAGAGGCGGCGGGCATCAAACACATCCTCGAACGGGCGTGCGAGCAGCGAGGTGCCAAAACAGGCCCGGGCCACGAACATGCCAATCCGGGGTGCGACCTCCGGCCAGTCCGCGCCTTCCATCAGCGCCGTGCGCAGCACGGTGTGGCCGGACAGGCTTTCGACCACCAGCACATAGAGCACCGGGTCAAAATGCAGGTATTCGGTGGTCAGCCTGCCTACCAGCGGGCCGACGGCGGAAAGCCATGCGGCCTCGAAATACGTGCGGTCGAGCGGCATCTTCCAGCTCGGATCCACGCGCACATGGGGCAGTGACTGCTTGAGGCATACCTCCCCTGCAGGCCCGGTGATGAGAAATACGTTGTTGAGGTTGCCATCACTGACCTCACGCACCTGCCACTGTTCGGGCGGTCCGCCGAGGCGGGTGGCAATGGCGGACAGACCGGCGAGGAACGCGCGGATGCCGCCTGCATCAAGTGTGCGGTAGCTGGTCTGGTCCATACTGGCTTACCCCCTGCCCTGCCTGGTGATCGTGCCCAGGCATGTGGCCCGGCCGCAGGGTCGCGCGCAGGGCATGGTTATGCAACGCTTTTTTGTAATTGCGTTGCCGCCTGCCACGCAGTAACCCGTGAGGGGTATAATAATTTGCAGAACAGGAACACGGACATGCCCATCAAGGACCCCAAGGTTATCGAGCACCTGAACACGCAGCTGACCAACGAGCTGACGGCGATCAACCAGTATTACCTGCATGCCCGCACGCTGCGCCACTGGGGCGTGACCCTGCTGGGCAAGAAGGAATACGAGGAATCCATTGAGGAGATGAAGCACGCCGACTGGCTGATCGAGCGTATCCTCTACCTTGGTGGCCTGCCCAACGTGCAGCGCTACAACACCATTCTTGTTGGCCAGGATGTTGAGGAAATTCTCAAATGCGACCTGAAGCTGGAAGAAAAGGCGATCGGCGATCTGCGTGAAGGCATCGCCTATTGCGAGAGCGTGCGTGACTACGTATCGCGCGACCTGCTGCTGCGCATTCTGGTGAATGAGGAAGAGCACGAGGACTTCCTCGACCGTCAGTTCGACCTCATCAAGCAGCTGGGCCTGCCGCAGTACATCAAGCTCAACTCCGCCCCTGCCCCCGATCAGGAGTAATCCCGCCCCCCTGCGGGTCCACCGGCCGGTCATGACCGGTGGCGGGCGGCGCGCCTTCCTGCCAGGCAAGGATGTCGAGCAGGTCGAGGAAGGCATTTTCCATGAACCGGCGTGCCCGCCGGATCGATACAATGGGTGGCATTCCTGTCATCCCGCCATGCTGGGGCCGCACGATCGTGTGGCCCCTTTGGTGTTTTTACAGGCCCCCCGTCTGCACGCTCGCAGCAGGGCCGGGCCACATGATCTGCGCGCGGCCCATGTCACCGTGGTGCCAGCGCATGGCAGCAAGGCAACCCGCGCCCACGGGCTGGGCCTGCTGCGCATGGGGCTCGGGTGCGGGGCGCGCCGTAGCGGCCCTTATCTGGCGCGGCTCTGCTACGGGCACCCGGCTGGAGGCCGCGAGCATGTTGCCCCGCCGCGGCAGCCAGTACCCTGCCCCCGCAAGGCACGCGCCGAGTTGCGTAATGGCGGCGGCAAAGGGCGAAAGCACATGATGGTGAACGAAGATGGGCCGCAGCATGCGCCTCACCTCGCCCTCGCGCCCTTCCTGTGCTGCGGTGGCAGCGAGCAGAAAGCGGTTTTCAGTGCCGGTCAGGTGCGTGGCCGAGCAGATCGCCACATCCACTGGGGCGCGCTGGTAGGCCCGCAGGCGGTTCATGGCCATGTGGAACGCCTCGATGACAGCAGCAAAATCAGCCCGGAAGCACGGCAGCGCCAGCCCCGGCGTGCCGCGCGAGCCGTCACCCTGCCCGCTCAGGCGGCGCACGCACCAGACCAGCAGGCGTTCGCTGGATGAAAGATCATTCATGAAAACTGTGGTGTTGGTCATCATCCGCTCGGGCCATGGCGTGACCCGCTCCCTGAATGTGTTGGTGAGACCTTATTAATGAGAAAGATTATCATTTGCAATTAAAATCGACAGCCTGAACCGCGTATCCCTACTGGACCGAGCCGGTCTGTATGCATTATGCTATGAGGCGATGAAAGAGCCGACTTTTCCCGATTCTCCCCTGGCCGATCTGTGCCGTGAACGCGGCCTGAAACTGACAGGCCAGCGCAGGACGATTGCCTTTGTCCTGTCGGACAGTGACGACCACCCGGATGTGGAGGAGCTGTACCGCCGCGCGGTGGAAGTCGATCCACGCATTTCCATCGCCACGGTGTACCGTACGGTGCGTCTGTTCGAGGAAAATGGCATTCTCCAGCGCCGTGATTTTGGTGGCGGTCGGGCGCGTTATGAAGTGGCCGATGGCGATCATGGCGATCATTACCACCTGATCGATGCCGATAGCGGCAAGGTGATCGAATTCGAAAACCCCGAACTCGATGCCCTGCTTGAAAATATCGTGCGCGAGATGGGGTATGACCTTGTCACCACCCGCCTCTCCGTTGTGGGCCGCAGGAAGGCGAAGCCGCGCGGTAATACCTGAAGGCGGTTTTTCGTCCTTCTCTCTGGTGGCATGACTGTCTGCAAAGAATCGAAGCCGCGCATTTGGTGCCGCCGTGGCTTATGTCTGCCTGCCATGTGGCTGAGACGTTTTTATAAAAGCTTCAAAACATATCGATTTTATCAGCGAGATGTTTTCAGACACTCTTTGATTCCGGTCCGCTATTGCAAATCGACATGGCTGAAATGGGCGCCACGTTCCCTGGAACGGAGTTGCATCGATTTCGATAGTACACGCCTTATCTGACCAATCCACAACCGGCATGAACGCATTGCCCGCTCGTGTACAACACTACGCGAGCAGCGCATGTCAGTCCCTTTTCGCCTGCTGGCCTGCAAACAGAAAATGCACCGATCCAGTCAAAAGCTGTAATCGGTGCATGACAGGGTGACTGTATTTTAGAAGTTCAGGGATGTCGACACGTAGTACATACCACCGAAGTATCCATACGGTGAAGAGTTGGGGTATTTATACAGGTTGTTGTTCGAAACGGAAGCAGCTTCCTTGACGCGTGTCGGGTATTTGTTGCCAAGGTTATTCGCGCCAACAGCGACACGCCAGATGGGTGTGATCTTGTAGCCAACTTCCATGTTGGTAATGAAGGCAGGGTTGATCTTGGTCCACAGGTTGTTGGGCAGGCTGGGGGCCGCAATGAACACGCTGGAGCCGTAACGCATTTCCTGAACGGAAACGGACCATTTGCCCCGGTTCCAGTTGACGCTCAGGGTTTCACGGTTCTTGGGGCTGGAATGGATCAGTTCGGCAATCGCGTAGCTGTTGTAGGCGGAAAGGCCATTATTGGCCAGGACAGACGGTGTCTTGTTGAAGCTGCGGATTTCGTTATCCGAGAAGTTTACGCTGAACGCGAAGCGGAACATGCCGAGGTTCCGGGTTCGCAGCGTATAGTCAGTAGACAGGTCGCCGCCCCACGTATTGGTGTTGACCGGGTTTGAATAATAAGAAGCATAGGTTGCATTGCCCATGCCGTTGGCCTGCAGGGTCTGGGCAACAAAGCTGCCGCCCAGCGTTGTGGTGCTGGCAAGGCGGTCGTTGATGGCGATATAGTACAGGTTGCCTGTCAGGTGCCAGTTATCCAGCGGCGTTGCATCCACGCCCACAGAGAAGCTGCGGGAATACTCTCCCTTGAGCTTGCCTGCGCCAAGCGCCTGGGCTGCCGCGTTGTTGTTGGGCAGCGACAGCGTGGAATAGGTCGCCTGCGGCGAGTTGTAATAGTAATAGGTCTGACCAAGCGTTGGCGGGCGGAAACCGGTATTGATATTGGCCCGGATAGCCCAGCGCCTGTTGAAGTTATAGCGCGTGCCGATCGACCCCGTGGAGACGACCGGGTAGTTATGGTACGCAACCGTGCGTCCGCCCAGTGTCCACTCCCATTTTTTCGTTACGAAAAAGTCCAGGTTGACGTGGCCATCAAAGACATCACGGGTATATTTGCCTGCCACATAGGCCGGGTTACCGGCATGCGTGGCAGCGCCAGGCGTGGCCGTGTGCCCGGCATCCGGGCCGGTCAGGATCGGCACATCACCGGCACCGTAGGAGCCGTATTCACCCGCGCCCAGCGTAAAGGTGTCACGGCGGTATTCAGCCCCGAACTCAACCGCGAGCGGCTTGGGCAGGAAACCCGTGTCAATGTTACGCGATGCCTTGAAGCCGGCCGTCAGTTCGCTCGATGCGGCCGAGCCGGTATGGAAGCGGGTCGGGCTTGCCGTGCCGTAGGATGCGTTGTCCGTGTCCTTCAGGTCATAGGACTGCATGTCCTTGCCGTAATTGACGTAGGTATCCCATGCAAAGCCGAGATTGCGCCCCTTGAAGCCGTTATCAACTTCAAAGTCGTTCTGTTCCATCGTGTAGTAGGGCTGCATGCCGTTGGGGTACAGGGATGTAACGGTCAGGTCATCCGCTGCCGAACGATAAGCCTGTCCGATCTCGACATTACGATGCCCGTAGGTCGAGGTGGAATACAGGCTGATCTTGTCCGTCAGGGGCAGGCTCATGTTGGCGGACAGGGTTTCCGTCGTTTCCTTGGGCAGGCCGTTGGAACGCTGCACGTCACGGCTGCGGCTCGACCGCGGATCGCTGCTGCCATCAGGCAGGGCATAATACATGTCGTTCGGGTAGCGGCTGGAGTTCTTGTAGTCACCGTTGCGGAAGGCGGGCAACTGATGGACGATCTGGGCCGCAAGATCCAGGTAACCACCCTTGTGGCCCAGCGCAAACCCCATGTTGGCCGTGCCATCAAGGGTCTGGCCGTCGCCGCCATAGAACCCGCTGTTCTTGAAGTTGACCGAGCCGCCCTTGGTATCGGACTTGAGCACGATGTTGACCGCGCCTGCCAGCGCATCCTGACCGTACAGGGCAGTCGCCCCTTCGGTAATGACTTCGATATGGTCGATCGCCGTGATGGGGATCAGGCCGATATCCGTCGGCTCCGTGCCCCAGTTGGGGCCGGCATTCGCGTTGAAATTGGCGCCGATATGGCGGCGATGGCCATTGACCAGGATCAGCGTGTCATCAGCCGACAGGCCACGCAACTGCATTGTCTGGGTAAAGGCATTGCCGCCAACACCGCCCACGGCAGGCGATGTGATGGAAGGCGAAAGCTGCGCCAGCGCCTGCATGACGTTGCTCTGCCCCGTCGCGGCCAGCGCGGCACCGCTGACTACCGTAACGGATGTGGTGCTATGAACCGGCGTTGAAGGCGAAATTGCAGACCGGCCTACCGGATGCGTACGGACAACCTGGAGCTGTTCGACCTTGTTGCTCTCTACGGAGCTTGCAGCGGCCTTTGATGATGCGGCTGCGACAGGCCGTGCAGCCGTCTTGTTAATGGTGTGGCCTGTAACCTCACCGTTCTGTGGCGTAATTTTCTTGTTGCCTGCTGCCTGTGTTGTTGTCGCGGCGATACAGTTCGTTGAAAAAACAGTGACAAACACCGCAGTGCTGATCCACAGCTTTTTATCAATCGGAGATGACTTCTGTCGCATCAAACAATACTCCATGGGCAGGCAAGAAATCGCGCAACTGCGACGGGAAATGACCGAAAGCGTGTCAGGGCTTCTGAAAACCAGAGGAAATTATGGTGGTCGGAATATTTATGAGGAACGTATCCTGCCCACACGGCATGAATATTTCATGTCTGTCTTCCATCGGCTCGTTTCGAATAAATAATATTCTTCCAGCGCAAATTCAGGAAACGATATTTTTTTAGTCCGAGACATTATTTTTTTGTGCCTCGGGTAACTGACTGTATCATTTCACTATTCCTGAGCACGGAGACAGAGAGTTCGCATCAGGAAAATGCACATTAAAACATTGATATAGTTTGTGTGTTTTTGAACGAAATCGTTTTTTTAAAAAAATGTCTTATTTCCTTTTCCCTTAAAAAATTAGGGCATGTCGTTACAATGTAGGAAATTTTTTTTGGAAAACCGAAAATGGTAAGCCGTTATGGACAGGAGCCCCGGGCGCTTTTCAGCGCGATGCAGGCTACCTGTCCAGCATCTGTTGTTACAATATTCATAACAAGAGATTTTATCAGGACCGGTCCTGGGTCCAGCCAGGGCAGGACAGGCGCAAGGAAAGCCCTGAATTACTTTGCAAACAGATTATCCAGGTTGGCAAATGCCTTGATTTCGATGGCGTTGCCAAAGGGGTCAAAAAAGAACATGGTTGCCTGCTCGCCCGGCTGGCCCTTGAAGCGGATATAGGGTTCGATCACGAACTTCGTACCGGCGGCCTTCAGTTTTTCAGCCAGCTTTTCCCACTCTTCCAGGCCAAGGACCGCACCAAAATGGGGCACCGGCACGGCATGATCGTCCACGCTGCTGTGATGGAGGCGATTTTGCGAGCAGTCAGCCATATGCGCCACGATCTGGTGGCCGAAAAAGTTGAAATCAACCCATTCGGAAGAACTGCGCCCTTCAGGGCAGCCCATTGCTTCACCATAAAAGGCCCGCGCCGTTTCAAGATTGTCCACGGGGAATGCAAGATGGAAGGGCGGAATGTTTTTTGCTGTAGCTGTCATCTATATTTACTCTCACCAGGGAAAGATAAAACAATAAGGTACAAAAACTATTGTGAAAAATGATCTTTTTTTAGGCTAAGATCAAAAAATACAGTTAGTTATCATTGAATGATGACAGGACGCATCACCCTGTCAGACCAACATGATATCTGCCTGTGCTACCGTATTGTTTTATGCCTTTGCCGGGCGGCACGCCGTTAGAGCGGGTCATGGCACATGAACCGCTCTGCCACCCTTCAGCGTGAGACCAGATGCTCCGGTTCCCTGCCGCTCAGCACGGCCAGTACCTGATGGGCGCAGATCAGGGCCAGTTGTCTGAGCGCCTCTTCCGTCGTGCCGCCCAGATGGGGTGTCAGGACAAGATGGGGCGCCTTGAGCAGGGGGTTATCCATTGGCGGTGGCTCCTGCGGCAGCACATCAAGCGCTGCACCGCGGATACGCCCTGTTTCCAGCGCCTGCGCCAGGTCGGCGCAATCCACTGCAAACCCGCGCCCGACGTTGATGAGAATGGCGTGTGGCTGCATATTGGCCAGCGCATCAGCATCAATGAGAGGCCTGTCCGCCTGGCTGCCTGAACGATGGATGGAGACGACATCCGCCATCTGCAAAAGGGCGTTCAGTTCCGTAATGCGTTCCACGCCATGCTGGCCGAAGACCTCGGCTGGCACGCTGGGCGACCACGCCACAACCCGCATGCCCAGGCCAGCCCCGGCAATGACGGCCACTTTCCGGGCAATGGTGCCAAACCCGACAAGCCCCAGCGTCTTGCCGTGCAGTTCCATCCCCCCGGCATTATAGCGGCACTGCCAGTTACCCTGCCGCACAGCCATATCGGCCGTGCAGATATTGCGCGCACTGGCCAGCATCAGTCCAAGGGTCAGTTCAGCCACGGACTGGCTGTTGGCCCCGGGTGCATTGGTGACCGTTATGCCGCGCTCGTGTGCTGCCGCCACATCGATCCGGTTCGTGCCTGCGCCATGGCAACTGATGATCTTCAGGTTGGGGGCCGCTGCAATGGCGTTTCTGTCCAGCCCCAGGTCCCGGGTAATGACGGCATCCGCCCCCCCTATTTCACGTATGACGACCTGCATGTCCGGCGCCGAGGCATAACGCGTCGTGATGCCATGCCTGTTCAGGAACGCAATGGCCGCTTCATGCACGGGCTGGGTTATAAAACATTCCATGATGCTCGCTCCCTTCAGAGAGTGTTATGAAATAATGAATGAATAAAAGAATAACACTTGCATGACATGTTGAAGGAAGGTTCCTGAAACAGTCCCTGTAATACCGAGGCTACGGGCTGGATATCATGTGATCTGGCACTCAGTCGGGCTGGAGACTGAAAACCGGCTGGTGATAGCCCACTGCGCTGCCAACAGGCACCAGGCACAGCATGACCGTGCCCGCAACAGGCGCCTCGAGTGCGAGCCGCAAGGGGCCGACCTCCACAAAGCCCAGAATGGCGTTTTGCGGTACGCGAAGGCCTTCTTCCACCACGGCTTCGGCAAATATCCCCATTTCCGGGCTGAGCGCGTCAATCGTGGCCGGTTCCGCCAGAACTGGAGCCGTGTGGGGCACCGCCTCGGCGATCCGGGGCGGGTGCAGTTCCAGTTTGAGCTGCCCCTCGCCCACGGGTACGTCGCATGATGCCATGCCATGCTGACGCATCAGCGGCACAAGGGTTGTCAGCACGTCAGCAAGTGTATTGTCATCGTGTGGCATGACTATTTCATCAGTCCTTTGTCCAGCGAATGGACGGTTACCGTTCCCGTGCGGAAGGCTTTCGTCTGGAGCACGCGCTGGTGCAGTGGAATGGTGGAGCAGATGCCTCCGATACGTGTCTCGCCCAGTGCGCAGAGCATGCGTTCAATGGCGTCCTCACGCGTTGCGCCACGCACGATCAGCTTGGCGATCAGGGAATCATAATAAGGCGGCACCACGTACTGGTCATAAACATGGCTGTCCATGCGCACATTCGGCCCACCGGCAGGCCACCACTGCGTAATCCGGCCCGGGTGGGGGGCGAATGTATCGGGGTCTTCCGCATTGATCCGGCATTCTATGGCATGCCCGTTGCACTGGACATCATCCTGCGTGAACGACAGCGGCCGACCCAGGGCTACGGCAATCTGTTCGCGTACGATGTCGATGCCGCTGGTCATTTCCGTAACCGGGTGTTCAACCTGCAGGCGGGTGTTCATCTCGATGAAGCAGAAAGCACCATCCTCATACAGGAATTCGAACGTGCCCGCGCCGACATAGCCGATACGCTGGCAGGCTGCGGCGCATCTGGCCCCGAGTGCTGCGATGTCGGCTGGGGGAATGCCTGGTGGCGGGGCTTCCTCCACCAGTTTCTGGTGGCGTCTTTGCACCGAGCAGTCGCGCGCTCCCAGCCACGCCGCCGCACCATGCCGGTCGGCCATGACCTGGATCTCGACATGGCGAGGTGCCTGCAGGAAGCGTTCGGCATAGACATCGTCCTTGCCGAAGGCCAGCGCACTTTCCCGCCGTGCGCTGGAGACGGCCTCAGCCACATCCCCGGCTTTTTCAACAATCCGCATGCCCCGGCCGCCGCCACCGGCAGAAGCCTTGACAATAAGCGGGTAGCCGATGCCATCGCAGATCCGCTGCGTCTCGCCCATGTCATCGGGCAAGGCGCCATCTGAGCCCGGCAGGCAGGGCACGCCGGCTGCAACCATTTCCTGCTTGGCGCTGATCTTGTCGCCCATCAGCCGCATGACCTGCGCGGACGGGCCGATAAAGGTCAGGCCAGCCTGTTCCACGGCCTCGGCAAAGTCCGGGTTTTCCGAAAGGAATCCGTAACCCGGATGTACCATGTCCGCACCACACAGCCGTGCGGCACGCAGGATGCGCTCATGGTCGAGATAGCTCTGCGCGGCGCTGGCCGGGCCGATGCAGATCCGGTCATCCACGTATTGCAGATGGGCAAGCCCGGCATCGGCCTCGGAATAGACCCCGATGCTTTCAAGTCCGAGCAGCCGGCAGGCACGGGCAATGCGCAGGGCGATTTCGCCACGGTTGGCGATCAGGACCCGCATGGGTTTAGTCATCGCGTTTCTCCACGCTGAAAAGCGGCGTGCCCGGCTCGATAATGGCCGCATCCTTGACCAGAACGGAAAGGATGCGGCAGCGATAGTCGGCTTCAAGCCGGGTCAGGGTTTTCATGGCTTCCAGAATGCCGATGGGCTGTCCTTCCTCCACCATGTCACCCGGCTTGACAAAGGGGGGCTCGCCCGGGGCCGGTGCCATGTAGAAAACACCATGCATGGAGGCCGTAAGCTGCAATGGCGGGGCAGCAGCAGAGGGGGCGGGTACCTGTGGCAACGGTTCTGGCTGGCCTGTCGTGGCCGCCGCCACGGGTTCGGGGCCACGGAGCACGATATGCCGCCCGTCAGGTGCGGTATAATCCAGCACGCGCACCCCAAGGTGCTGCATGGTGGACATCAGTTCCGCCAGATCAGTCATGCTGGTGGGGGTGGGCGCGCTCATGCAAAAGCCTTGAGCGTGATGCCTGCCTCTTCCAGCCGTGCGCGCACTGTGCGGGCGATGGCGACGGATTCCGCATTGTCGCCATGGACGCAGATCGTATCCATCGGGGTGGGCAGCATCTTGCCCGAGCGTGTTTCAATCGCACCGGCCCTGACCATGCGGATCACACGCTCGGTCACGAAGTCCACATCATGCAGCACGGCCCCCGGCTCCTTGCGCGAGACCAGATGCCCCTCTTCGGTGTAGGCCCGGTCGGCAAAGATTTCCGTATAGACGGTCATGCCCCGTTCACGCCCCAGGCGCTCCTGCTCGCCAAAAGCCCCCGCAACCAGCGCAAGCGAAGGGTCAACCGCCTGTATGGCGTTGAGCACGGCGGCCGCCACCTCCGTGTTGCGCTCGGTCAGGTTGCCCAGCGCGCCATGGGTCTTGACGTAGGCAATGCGGTGGCCGGCATAGGCTGCCATGGCCTGTGCTGCGCCGATCTGGTAGGCGATCAGGCGTTCCGTTTCCCCTGCCGAGAAGGGGATCTGCCTGCGCCCGAACCCCCATAGGTCCGGATAGCCGGGATGCGCGCCAACGGTCACATTTTTCTCACGCGCGATTTCGAAGGTACGCGCCATCACTTCGGGGTCGCCGCCATGAAAACCGCAGGCCACGTTTGCCGAAGTCACGATATCCAGCATGGCTGCGTCATCGCCGATGCTGTAGTGACCAAAGCTCTCGCCCAGATCCGCGTTCATGTCGATCGTCATTTTTGTCATGATCCTGTTTTCCGGCATGTCTTGAAGCTATTGGGTGATGATGCAGGTTTTCGCCGTGGCGACCTGCTGTGCCAGCGTGCGCATATGCTGGCGGTGCGTCCTGATGCGTGCAAGGGCCTGCGCATGGTCGATGACGCGGAATTTCACATGCGCTCCCGGCGCCATCTGCGACAGGAAGCTCAGGTCGGGCTCGATAATGACCCCGATCTTCGGGTAGCCGCCGCAGGTATTGGCATCCGCCATCTGGATGATGGGCTGACCAGCCGGTGGCACCTGCACCGTACCGGGCATGACGCCGTGGGAAAGCAGGCTCAGTGGCTGCCGGGTGGTCAGCGGCGTTTCCCCCTCAAGCCGGAACCCGACCCGGTTGGCATGGGTGGTGATGCGCCACGGCTGGTTGACCAGACAGGCATGAGCCTGTTCCGTAAACGCGTCATATTCCGCGGCAGGCAGCAGGTGAAGTTCCGGCACTTCCTTGCCCGGCATGGGTGGCCGGAACGACAGGCCCAGCCCGTTGGGGGGTATGGGTGGCAGCCTGACTTTGGCGCAGGGCAGGACATCGCCCTTCTGCAGCCCGCGCCCCTTGAAGCCACCAAAACCGGCCTTGATATCCGTCGACCGCCCGCCCAGCACGATGGGTACGTCCACCCCGCCGGCAAGCGTGAGGTAGGAGCGCATCCCCTTTTTGGGAACTTCGATGATCAGGGTCTGCCCGGCCTGCGCCATCATGCTCCAGCATGGCGGCAGGTGGGCGCCATCCAGCGTAACCTGGGCAGGCGCGCCGGTTACCGCAAAAACGCAGTTCTTGCGAAACCTGACGCGGAAGGGAAAAAACGCGATTTCAATCCCGGCGGCCCCGGGGTCGTTCCCGACCAGAATGTTGCCCAGCATCAGGGCATCCCGATCCATGGCACCCCCGCACGAGACCCCGTACGGCACCGCCGTCGGGCGGCCCATATCCTGCACGGTATTCAGCGGGGCGTTGGTAAGGACTTCCAGCATCACGCACTCACAAAACGGACAATATCGCCCGCCCGCAGCATGCACGGGTCGGCGGCCGTTGCATCAAACAGGTCGGGACAATGGGCTTTTCCAAGAATATGCCAGCCGGAGGGCGCCCGGCTTGGGGTGACACAGGTAAACCCTCCGCCAAGGCAGACGGATTTCGGCTCCACGGCCAGGCGCGGCGTGTCCCTGCGCGGTATGGCAAGTTGGGGCGGCACGCCGGTCAGGTAGCCGAAACCGGGCGAATAGCCGATCATCGCCACGCGGTACATCGCGCCAGTATGCAGGGCCACGACCTCACTTTCGGAAAGGCCGGTGACCCCGGCAACGTATGGCAGGTCCTCGCCCCCTGCCCCGCCATATGTAACGGGCACGACCAGTTCACGCGGCGCGATCTCATCCGCGCTGGCCTCCGCCCATAGCATATGGAGCATGCGGCGGATATCGTGCGCCTCATGGTTTTCGTCATCGAACGTGACCAGCAGGTTGTTGGCGCCCGGAATGACCATCTTGATTCCGGGCTGCTCCGGCAGGATCCGGGCCAGGCTCCAGATGCGTTTCTGTATCGCGTCCTGAAAGGCCCCCTCGGACATGTCCAGCAGGAAGGCATCAGCACCCGCGCAGCTTATGCGCATGGCATTATCCCTTTGTCGTGGCATGAAGTGTAATGGTGGCGCGGGGCAGGACCATGACCGCTGCCGCCCCGGCCATTACCAGGGCCGCCACCATGTAGAATACGTATTCGAAACTTCCCGTAAACTGCAGGATATATCCTGTCACCACGGGCGCCAGGATGCCCATGCCGTTACTGAAGGTCAGCACCAGGCCGTTGGCGGCGCCCAGCGCTTCCTGCCCGACCAGCAGGTCGGCCAGCAGGGCCATGTTCGCACCACTGCCCGCGGTGACAAACCCCATGCTCAGCACAAGGCAGAGCATGGACAGCGCGGTGGAATGGCAGAAAGGCAGGAAGCCGATCAGCGCAACCATGGCAAGGCACAGGGCGACGATGCGCCTGCGGCTGCCCGGTGCGCCCGCGTTCGCGACATGCAGCCCCTCGCCAATCCGGCCGGCCACGAGCGAGATGACCACGGCGCCAGCATAGCAGTAGGCCGTATAGCAACTGGCATCGAACACCGAGAGGTTCATCCGCTGCTTGAGGATAACCGGCAGCCACGACATCATGAGGAAGTTGGCGTAATTGACACAGCACTGGGCAATCACCACGCCCCAGAAGGAACGCGACGCAAAGAACGGCCTGACGGAAAACCGCGTTACGGACTGCGGGGAGCCGCATTTTTCAGTCTGCGGGGGGTAAAGGAAAAACCAGGCCAGACACCAGACAAATCCGATCGCCGCCAGCACGCGGAAGGCCATGCGCCAGCCGTGCTGCTCCACCAGGTAGCCTGCGGCGATGGCGCCGGAGGCAAGCCCGATGGAAATGCCGCTGGTGAACACGGTCATCATCAGCCCGCACCTGTCGGGTGATGACCATTGCCGCATGACCTTGGCGCCAAGGGCAAAGGTGGGGGCCTCCCCCATGCCCAGCACCACGCGCGAGAGCAGGAAGGCGGGGATCGACAGGGCCAGACTGCCCTCGACCATGGCGGCGGACCAGATGGCAACGGCCAGAATGCCCACAACGCGCGGACCCAGCCTGTCGAGCACGATGGCGGATGGCAGGTTGAGGAAGAAATACGACCACAGGAAACTGGAAAGCACCCACCCTGCCTGGCTGGCACTCAGGCCGAAATCGTGCACGATATCAGGCAGGGCGACAGAAAGGGCGGCGCGGTCGCCGTAACAGATCACGCACATCATGACTGTTGCCGTGCATATGGCAAACCTGCGCCACGCCATGCGGCCCGCTACCGGGGATGCAGGCGAAGGAAGGGGCACGTTCTGGTTTTTTGTGCGCATCAATAATCAGCCATTCATGACAGAACAGAAAAACAGCGTGCCGGAAGCCGTATTCAGGCAGTTTTGTGAATGCAGGCAACCGAATATCCGGGCCGGGCCCACAACACCGAGCCCGCAGGGAAGTCCGGGCATCCGGGCAGAACTTACTGATATTACAAGAGGCACTTTAATCTTCCCCTTCTGCGGCCAAAATCTCTTGCATTCCCTATAATTTCGATTATAGAACAAAAATAAGCAACAAAAATATCGTTAATTTTTGCTTCTGAGGCCCAAAAAAAGTGTTGTATGATGATAACGGAATTGCGCACATTCCTGGTGGCCGCCCAGCTTGAAAGCTTTGCCGCAACCGCTGAAAAGGTAGGCCTGACCCAGTCGGCCGTCAGCGCGCAGATCAAGCGGCTTGAACTGGAATTCGGCTATCCTCTGTTCGAACGGACCGGCCGTGCCGTGCATCTGAGCAAGGCCGGGCTGGCTGCTGTCGAGCGTGCGGGGGAGATCATCGCACTGTTCGAGCGCATGCGTGATATCCCGCGTGACAACACCATCAGTGGCACCATCAAGGTTGGTGTCATTTCCACAGGTTACAGTTCCCTGCTGGCCCCCGCCATGGCGGAATTCCTGAAAAGTTTTTCAGATATCCTCTTCTCGGTCAGCGTGGATGTTTCCCTCGCCCTGCTCCAGAAGCTCGAGGCTAGGGAACTCGACGTGGCGATCATGGTCAAGCCGCCGTTCAGCCTCATTCCGCACATGGAATGGGTGCCCCTTATCGATCAGCCTTATGTTCTGGTCATGCATGAAAGCGTGCAGGGAAAGGAATGGAAACGCATCCTCAACCAGTATCCGTTCATCCGCTATGACAGCCGCTCGTTTGGTGGCAGCAGTATCAGCAGCTTCCTGAAAATGCACAGCCTGATGCCGGATGACATTGCGGAAACGGAAGAGATCAGCCTCATTCTGGATATGGTATCCAACAATGCAGGTGTTGCGATCATTCCTTCGTGCCAGCAGATCAGAAAATATAAAAATATAAAATGTATCGATATTCCCGATTTTGTAAAAAAAAGGGAAATAGGTCTTATGGTTTTCAAGGCCAGAAGACAGGAATTTGTTGAAAAATTCATTTCCTTCCTTTCGGGAAAGTCCATCTAGTTCCTAAAATTACTTCACCTTATCAGGACAGAGAGTTTCCGGCCTATGAGTGTCACGTCTTTTCACCAGCAGTTTGGTCAGGCAGTGTTTGATACCCTGCATGCCATGAGCTTCGATGGGCTGGGCATGACCCGTCCCTCCTATAGCGAAAAGGAAAACGAGGCCCATGAAGTGCTCTGCGGCATTGCGCGCGAGCATGGGCTGGAAATCCGCCGGGACTGGGCGTGCAACCTGTTCCTGACCCTGCCGGGACGCGACCGGAGCAAGCCCGCCGTCATGACCGGATCACATATCGATACGGTCCCCTGCGGCGGTAATTATGATGGCGCGGCCGGTGTGCTGGCCGGGCTTTCCATCCTGTGCCGCTGGGTCAAGGATGGTTTCACGCCCGAGCGCGACACGACCGTAATCGTGACGCGGGCGGAGGAAAGTGTCTGGTTTCCCGTATCCTACATCGGCAGCCGGACCGCCTTTGACCTGCTGACGGAAAAAGACCTGCAGGCCACGCGCTTCGATACGGGCCGCACGCTGGCCCAGCACATGGCCGAATGTGGCGGCAGCCCGCAGGCGCCGCATAAGGGTATACTTGACCCGGCCGATATAGACTGTTTTGTCGAGCTGCATATTGAACAGGGACCTGTCCTGCCCAATAATGATGCCGTTATTGGTGTTGTATCGGGTATCTGTGGCAGCCTGCGTTACCGCCATGCCTGCATCTTGGGCGAATATGCCCATTCGGGTGCGACCCCGCGCGCGTTTCGTTCGGATGCTGTCGTTGCCATGGCCGATCTGGTCAACACGCTGCACGCTTACTGGAAAGAACTGGAAGCCGCGGGCAAGGCCCTGACCCTGACCTTCGGCGTGTGCCATACCGATGCCCAGCAGGCGAACTTCGCGGCTGTAGCGGGCAAGGTTTCCTTCGCGCTTGATGTGCGCTCACAGGACACCGCCCTGCTGCATGAAGTAGACGGCCATATTCAGGCTGTAGTGCGCAATATTGAAAAACGCCATAATGTAAAAGTCGAACTGGGTGAACGCACGGGCAGCAAACCCGCGCTGATGGACAGCCAGCTCCAGAACGATACGCTGGCCGTATGCCGCGCGCTGGATGTTCCGGCCGTGACAATGGCAAGCGGTGCCGGGCATGATGCGGCAACATTCGCCCATCAGAATATTCCGACGGAAATGATTTTCGTGCGGAATGAAAATGGCAGCCATAACCCTCATGAACATCTCGAAATGGCCGATTTCGCGACCGCGACCGCCGTCCTTGATGGACTGCTCAAAATCCGTGCAGAAAGGAACTGATCCATGCGTGTAGCCTTGACCGGGGATTCCATTCTTTTCCGACGCCTGAACAGCCAGATCGATCCTGCCATTGCCCCCCTGTTCGATATGATCCGCGCGTGTGATGTCGGTTTTACCAACCTTGAATTCGTTGCCAATGATTTTGAAGGTGATCCGGCGCTTGACCATGGCGGCACGCATTTTGGCGCACCATGCTGGGTGCTTGATGAACTCGATGAAGCCGGCTTCAACCTTTACGCGGCAGCAACCAATCACAGTCTGGACTACAGCATCGCGGGACTGCGCAAGATGATGCACGCGCTTGATGAGCGCGAAATGGTGTATGCCGGCATTGGCACCAATCTCGAAGAAGCACGCAGGCCTGCCTACATCACGACGCCAGCGGGCACTGTTGCCCTGATCTCGTGCACATCCACATTCGCGCGTGGGCAGGAGGCTTCGGCCCAGACGGGGCTCATGGCGGGGCGGCCGGGTATCAATCCGCTGCACTACCATAAATCCTACCAGGTCACGCCGGAGGAAATGGTCCAGCTTCGCGCCATCTATGGCCGCCTTGGCCTGCAGGACATTCTGGAAGAGAAGATCCGGCAGGGCTTTTCCTTCCGCCCGCCTGAAGGCACGCTCCCGTTTGACGGGCTGCAGTTTGCAACGAGCGATGAAACGCGCGTCAAAACCCGCTCCAATCAGCAGGATCTGGCCGAAATCATCAAATGGGTCGAAGAAGCCAGAATGGTTTCCGACGCGGTTGTGGTCAGCATCCATGCGCATGAGAGTGACTACAATGCATCCGGCGTGCCGGATATTGAAGTTCCGGCCGCCTTCCTGCATGAGTTCACCCATAAGGTGGTCGAGGCCGGGGCCTCGCTCGTGGCCTGCCATGGCCCCCATCTTGTGCGTGGGGTCGAGGTTTACAAAAATACCCCCATTTTCCATGGTCTTGGCAACTTCATTGGCCAGAATGAGCTGGTGTCGCGCCTGCCCATGGATTCCTACACCGCCTTCCGCTACACGCCGGACATGACGCCCCACCGCCTGTACAAGGGGCGCAGCGAGAACGACACGAAGGGCTTCCCTTCGGACCAGCGGTTCTGGGACAGCATCATGCCGATCTGCCATTTTGAAGATGGCGCCCTGAAGGCGGTCGAGATCCATCCCGTTACGCTGGGGCTGGGCCAGTCTGCGCATAAACGTGGCGTGCCCTATCTTGCCCAGGGCGCGGATCGGACCCGGATTCACGAAAAGATCCAGGCCCTGTCGCAGCCCTATGGCACGTCCTTTGGCATGGCTGAAGGCAACATGACCCTGACATTCAACAGCTAGACCAGCAGCCCATGAATTCGGCAGCCCCATCTGCCTGAAACATTTCACGGAACCGGGAGTGTCCCCTCAGGCCTCCCGGTTTTTTTTGGCCCTGTGAGACGCCGGGTGTCATGCTCTGCGTCGTGAGTGCTGTGAAGCAGGCGGAAATGCGGCCCTGCATGAGTGGTGGGCTCCCGCCCCTACTTTATATTCTGTTCCGGTGGGGAAGCGGGTGCGAGCCAGGTGGGGTGGCGGCGTTCGATCCATTCAAGCATGCGCGCGCTCAGCCTGCGCAGGAGGGGTACATCCTCCGCCAGCAGGATAATACCGAGCGGAAGCATCCATAAACCCAGCACCGGCAGGAAGCCGAGCACGCCCCCCACGATCAGCAGGCTGCCCATAATGCCGCGCAATACGACCCTGCCGGGTTCAAGCAGCCAGCGCATGGCCTGTTCGCCCCGCGCGGGCAGGCGCCGGATCAGGCGCTCCAGTCTGTCGCGGCGCAGGTGCTCGGCGTGATCGGGTGATGATGGTATGTTCATGCCCTGAGGGTAGGCATGCCCCCTGCCCCACGCAACATGCCCACGCGGGAACGTGATGGGCGGACAAGGAAACGGAAAAGGTCCGGATTTTGATATAGTTCAATGTCATTCGCCCAGAGCGCGCGCCAGTGTCATGGCATGATGCGTTTCCTTACCGCCTCCGGTTCATTTTCCTGCATTGCGTGGCTGGACGCCTGCCGGGGCGGGCTGTAAGAAAATTTGTTGGAATATGCGCTTTTTCATAATGTATTTCGGGAGCAGTCAATGCCCAGCGTAAGCCCTTTTGCCGGCAAGCCGGTCGATCCGGACCGTCTTGTCAATATCGATGCCCTGCTTGATGCCTATTATACCCGCAAGCCTGATCCAGCCATTGCCACGCAGCGGGTGGCGTTTGGCACCTCGGGGCACCGGGGCTCATCGCTCCACACCAGCTTCAATGAAAACCATATTCTCTCGATCAGCCAGGCCATTGCCGACTACCGCAAGAATGCGGGCATTACCGGGCCGCTGTTCATCGGCATCGACACGCATGCGCTCTCGCGCCCGGCGCTGAAGTCAGCACTTGAAGTCTTTGCCGCCAATGGCATTGAAGTGCGCATTGATGACAAGGACGGCTACACCCCCACCCCCGTCATCTCGCATGCCATCCTGACGTGCAACCGTGGCCGTAGCAGCGACCTGGCTGATGGCGTGGTGATTACGCCCTCGCACAACCCGCCTGAGGATGGCGGCTTCAAATATAACCCGCCCCATGGCGGCCCGGCTGATACCGACATCACCAAGGTGATCGAGAACGCGGCGAACGACTACATGGCCAAGGGCATGAAGGGCGTGGACCGCGTGCCGTTCGAGCAGGCGCTCAAGGCCCCCACCACCAGGCGGCATGACTACATCAACCCGTATGTGGATGATCTCGCCGCCGTGGTGGACATGGACATCATCCGTGAATCCGGCATTTCCATCGGTATTGACCCGCTTGGCGGGGCGGCAGTGGATTACTGGCAGCCGATCATTGACAAATACGGCATCAACGCCACCATCGTGAGCAAGGAAGTGGACCCCACCTTCCGCTTCATGACCGCCGACTGGGATGGCCAGATCCGCATGGATTGTTCATCGCCCTACGCCATGGCGCGCCTGGTGCAGATGAAGGACCGCTTTGACATCGCATTCGCCAACGATACCGATGCTGACCGCCATGGCATCGTGTCGGGTAAGTACGGGCTGATGAACCCCAACCACTACCTTGCCACGGCCATCGAGTTTCTGTTCAACAACCGCGCCAACTGGAACCCCGCAGCCGGTGTTGGCAAGACGGTGGTCAGCAGCAGCATGATCGACCGCGTGGCCAAGGAAATCGGCCGTAAGCTGGTGGAAGTGCCGGTTGGCTTCAAGTGGTTTGTCGATGGCCTGTATAACGGCACGCTCGGCTTTGGTGGCGAGGAAAGCGCAGGCGCTTCCTTCCTGCGCCGCGATGGCACGGTGTGGAGCACGGACAAGGACGGCATCATCCTTGGCCTGCTTGCCGCCGAGATCACGGCCCGCACCAGGCAGACCCCGGGTGCCGCATACGAAGCCATGACCAAGCGCCTTGGCACACCGTACTATGCCCGGATCGACGCGCCTGCAGACCCGGCGCAGAAAGCCATCCTCAAGAATCTCTCACCCGAGCAGATCGGCATGAGCGAACTTGCAGGCGAGCCGATTGTCAGCACGCTGACCAACGCACCGGGCAATGGCGCGGCCATTGGGGGCCTGAAGGTCTCGGCCAGGGATGGCTGGTTTGCCGCCCGCCCCTCCGGCACGGAAAATGTCTATAAAATCTATGCCGAGAGCTTCAAGAGCGAGGCCCACCTCAAGGCCATCCAGACCGAGGCGCAGGATGCGATCTCCGCCCTGTTTGCCAAGGCTGCACAGAAGTAAGAGCAGGTAAAAGTTTTGGGTGCCGCCTTTTCTTCAAAAAGGCGGCGTTCACAGTCTTTGTGCCGCGCGCTCCTTACGGAGCGGGCGGCATTTTTGTTTCAGGTGGCGTGTTGTTTTACGCGCCCGCCGCAATCATGCCGTGGGCGGCACGACAGGCAGCGGCCGCCCGTGCCCAGAAGCGCGTTTGCGGGCCTTGACCACGGCGGTATCAAGTGCGGAGAGAAACGTGGAGCGGTCAGCACGGGTAAAGCCGCGATTGCTCTGGGTCACGACGCCGGTATCCCGCAGGTCGGTCATGAGGTTGCGCACGGCCAGCGCCATGCCGATGGCGTTATCATCAAGAATGCGACCCTTGGGGTCGAGCACACAGGCCCCGCGTGCGACACAGCGCGCGGCCAGTGGAATATCGGCTGATATGACAATGTCATGCGCGGCTGCATGCTCGGCAATCCAGTCATCAGCTACGTCCATGCCCTGTGTCACGACCACGCGCTCGATCAGCGGCGAGGCCGGCACGGCCAGCAGGCTGTTTGACACGACAAAGGTCTGCAGCCCGTAGCGCAGTGCGACGCGATAGGTCTCGTCACGCACCGGGCAGGCATCGGCATCAATGAAAATACGGGTCATGGCATGCCCCCTTCCCTCTGGCGGGCGTGAGGGCATATGAAACGGGCGGGGCTGTTGGGCAGGATGCATGGCATGATCTTTTTCCTATGCCTTGGTGCTGGGCGCTGGCAAGGGAAGGCCATAACGTTTTCTCAAAAACGGTTTTCACATTTCAAGCGATTATTTAAAAATAATGTGTTGATACAAAACGATAAAAGTTTGTGTTGTCGCCTGAGTTCAGACCGGCGGTGTTTTTTGAAGCTTTTTGAAAAAAGCCTTACCAAAAACTTCTTTAATGGGTTGTTTGAACCTGTGCAGGCGGAAGAGAAAAAAATCGGCCACGGATGCGCAACACCCGACCTGCCTGTGCGATCAGTTCCATATCGTGAAGAGCGATGTGTGCGTTTTTACTTCCGCTGGCGTGGGTGATGCGTCAGTATGAAGCTGACAAGCCAAATGGAGGAGGCCGTTATGCGTTACCTCATCGACCATACACGCGAAGGCTTTGGCGTCGCGCTGTTGCTTGGCATGCTGGCTGTCGAGCGTTTTTTCCGCAAGCAGGCTGTCCGCTAGGGCAGCCCCGAACAGACGGACAGGCACCGGATGGAATATCCTTCCCTCCAGCACCGCCATCGCTGCTGCATGCGCATGCGCGAGATGTGCGCCGCAGGCCTGCTGGCGCAGCGCTGCCCTGTTTTCATACGCAACCGTGGTGCGGTCCGGCGGTTTACCCCTCTTGAAAGCCAGAATAGCTGGAGAGGAGAAAACCAATGCGAAACCTTGCGCGGATGATGATGGCTGCTGCCGTTCTGACCTGTCTTGCCGGGTGCGACAAACCCAAGCCCGCCGGTGGTGGTTCGGATGGCGGTGGTGGCCCCGGTGTCAGCACCCATGGCGGCACGGCGCCCCAGCAGTAAGGGGCAGACACCCTCTGGCCTGTCGGGGTTGGCTGCAGCCAGAAAAATCACCTCTGCATGATCCATATCCTTTCTGTCAGGGCCTGCGTGCTTTATGGGCGTAGGTCAGGACAGTAAGGATAATTATGGAAAACGACCTCAAATGCCCCGAATGCGGGTGCGAACATGTCTACCCCGACGGTAGCCTGTGGACCTGCCCGGAGTGCGGGTGTGAATGGAACCCGCAGGACAATGCGGCAGGTACTGCGGATGGGCCTGGCGAGATCCGCGATGCCAATGGCAATGTTCTGGCCGATGGCGATAGTGTTACGGTGATCAAGGACCTCAAGATCAAGGGGGCCTCCTCCGTGATCAAGGGCGGCACCAAGGTCAAGGGTATCCGTCTGGTTGATGGCACGGACGGGCACAATATTGCCTGCAAGATTGCTGGTGTTGGCGCAATCAACCTGAAATCAGAATTCGTCAGAAAAGCCTGATTTTCTGACTGGGGTGGTCATGTATTACGATGGGCCACCCTATCCCTTAATGAATAAATTTCTGTTTCTTGTTTTTCTGATATTATTATAAAAAATAACCTATATTAAGAATGATGGTTCAGGCGTTTGTTTTGCCATTTCCATTGATTATGGTAAAAAATACCAATAATCATAAAATAATTAGCGTGCTCTGCAATCTGAAATATTGCAGGTCCGGTTTTTTTTGGCATTGAAATAAAAAGTAAAGTCAAGGCCATCCTTGCCCTTTTTCCTTCATGACAGGGCGCGCATTGTGGGGGGCTGAAAGGGTGCTTGACGAAGAGAGTGTCAGGGCAAGCACGGGCGCAGGCGGCCGGGCCAGCGTCGTCCCCTGCCCCATAGCCCTTGCGCGGGACGATCCTCAAAAGGCGTCCCGCACGGTGTTTCAGCCAGCCGCGAGCCCTTCAAGCAGGCGGGCCACGGCCTCGGCGCCGGGGTCGGGCACGTTGCGTACATGCTCGCTGGGCACGTAGGCGGCGCGGCCTGCGCGGGCGGTGTCCATGGTGGTAGTGGCATCGGCGCCCTTGCGCGCGGCCAGGGCTGCCTGTTTCAGGCCACCATCTGCAGCCAGCGCCTCAAGGGCGGGGTAAAGCGCATCGATCATGGTGCGATCGCCCGGTTTGGCACCGCCGCATTCCATCATATGGGCCAGCCCTTCGCGCAGGGCTTGCTGCCAGGGCTGTTTGCTGCGCCCTGCCGCCGAGAACATGATGGCAAACAGCACCCCGCTCGAGCCGCCGGCATGCTGGGTCAGGATATTGCCGATGGTGGCCATGAGTTGATGCGGGTTGTTCATGGGCAGGCGGTCGCGCACGGCGGTGATGTCACGTGCGGCACTGGCAAAGGTGGAGCCTGCATCGCCATCACCGATCCTGCCATCGAGTTCGTTCAGCGCGGCCTCGTTGGCCACCAGTATTTCAGCCCCCCGCGCCAGCAGGCTGGCTATAGCCGCATCATGGCTGGGCGTGAAGGGAAAGGCATCGGGCATGGCGGGCATGGGGGCCACGCTGGGGCTGCCAAACGTGGCGATGCCGGGCCACGCCCGTGGCTGGGCCGGAGCCCGCAGGGCAGTGGTAATGGCCTCGTCAAGCTCGATCAGGGTAAGCGAGAAGCCGTTCATGTCCAACGCCGTCATGAGCGGTGCCGGGCCGATCACGTGCGAGATGCGGCGGGCAAGCGGCGTGTGGCTGAAGGATTCCAGCAACAGCGCCATTTCCACCTCCGGCACGGTGCCGAGGTTGTTGAGCACAAGGGCGAAGCGGGTATTACGCACGGTGGTGGGAAGGCTGGCCTCCAGCGTGCTGGCGGCCTGTGCCATCAGGTCATTGGCGCGGGCCACGGCAATGCGCTGCGCCCCCGGCTCACCATGAATGCCAAGGCCAAGCTCGGCCTGATCGGAGGCCAGGCGGCTGGCGCGGGCGGGTTCATAGGGGTTGCAGTCCTCCAGCGCCAGGCCGATGGTGCGCATGCGCTTCGTGCCGTCGCGCACGAATTCGGTCACGTGTTCCAAAGACCAGCCCTGTGCCGCACCATAGCCCGCCAGCTTGTGCGCCAGCACCGTGCCCGCAACACCGCGCGGGGTGGCCGAACCCGGCAGGGCGATGTCATCGCCCACGATCACCATTTCCACTTTCTTGCCCAGCGCGCGGGCACGCTCGGCGGCGAGGCCGAAGTTCAGCCGGTCGCCGGTGTAATTCTTGACCACCAGAAGGCAGCCCGCCTCTCCTGTTGTTGCCAGGATCGCGGCCAGGATCGCATCAACGCAGGGAGAGGCAAACAGCGCACCACACACCGCCGCAGTCAGCATGCCATGGCCCACAAAACCCGCATGCGCAGGTTCATGCCCGGATCCACCCCCCGAAATGACCGAAACCTCGCGGCGGTCGATCTCGCGGCGCATGATCACGCAGGTATCGGGGTAGCCATCCAGGCGGCACAGGTGATGGCCCGCGCTTGAGCGCAGGAACCCGTCCAGCGCTTCGGTTACAACGGTTTCGCGCGTGTTGAAAAAACGCTTCATTCTTATGCACTCTCCCTCGGCAGCCCATGGCAGGCATGGCGGCGCGGCACTATGGCCGCTAATCCTCCCGTAGCAAAATAACGGAATATGTCACGTGTGGGTTGCGCCTTGCGCGGGCCTGCCGGTTCAGGCCGGTCCGGCGCCGGGGGGCACATGGTCGGGATCATCGGGGTGGTTGAGCTTGCGGTGCGGATCATCAAGCCCCGGCACGCGGCCATGGTGGCCAAAATTGACCAGACGCGCCTCAAGCAGGTGCAGCTTGCCCAGCAGGTTCATGCGGATCGCCATGACCGCAAGCGACGCCCCGGCAAAGGGTCCTACCACATAAATCCACAACCCTGACCATTGTCCCGCGAACAGTGCCGGGGCCAGCGTACGCGCAAAATTGACGCTATTGCCAGAAAGCCATGCCGTAATCGGGTTAAGCACGAGAAAGAACAGCCCGCCCGACCATGGCGTGATGAACTTCCATCGCGGGTGGGCCGCCAGCCAGTACAGCATGGCGATCAGCGCTGCGGTCACGAACATTTCCGACCACATGGCCCACCAGATCGAGATATGGCCATACGGCACGGTGGCACCATAATGCACCGCTACGGCCATGTTGCCCCACCATGCGATCAGCCTGCCGGCTTCGTACACCACGGCCGTGCCCAGAAAGGCGCCGATCACCTGCGCGATCATGTAGTTCAGCGCATCCACCCCGCCGATGCGTTTGGCGAGCGAGAACGCCAGGGTTACGGAGGGGTTGATATGCGCCCCGCTGACCTTGCCGAACGGCGTCATGGCCGCCGCCGTGCCTGACAGGCCAAAGCACAGCCCGCACAGCGCGGTCTGGATATAGGGATGGTGCATGAGCACAGCCCCGAGCGGGCTGGCCGGCGCGCTGAGCACGATGACCGCGCTCAGGCCGAGGATCATGAGGATGGCGGTGGCGATCGCCTCGCAGAAATACAGCTTCCAGTGAAACAGGTTGTGCGGGTGCGGGTCGCCTGCCAGCGGGCGGTCGTGCACATGAATATGAAGGTACGGCAGGTGTGGCAGGCGCATGGCCGGGCATCCTTGTTTATGCAACATGGGTCCGGCGAAAGAAGCGTGTGGGAGGGGTCACGTCCCGGTGCGCGCCGGTGGTGGGGCCAGCATAGCAGCCCCCGCACCGCCGGGGTCCGGGTTTGGCACAATCCAGTCATGCCATCACGAATTCGAAAGTGCCCCTACCCTTGCGGGATCGACGCATCAAGGGCGGCCTGTAATATGTAAGCCGCCGCCATCTGGTCCACCACCGCGCCCCGGCGCTGGCGCGTCATGTCGGCCTCCGCGATCAGGAAGCGGTTCACGGCGGAGGAAGAAAGCCGTTCATCCCACATGGCCGCAGGCAGTCCGGTCATGTCAGACAGGTTCAGCGTCCAGTCCCGCGCCGCCTGAGCGGCGGGGCCAAAGCTGCCATCAAGCGACAGTGGCAGGCCCACCACCAGGCCGCCCACATCCTGCGCGCGGGCAATCTGGCTGATTTCAGCCGCATTGACCGACAGTTTGCCGCGCCTGAGCCCCATATGTGGGGAGGCCAGCATCAGCCCCACATCGGACAGGGCGATGCCGATTGTCTTTTTGCCGGGGTCAAGGCCAAGCAGGCGCTGGTCGCGGCGCAGGCCTGCGCGGAGATCGGATATGTTGAACAGGGGCATGGTCGGGGGTATGTTCCTCAGCGGTCCTGCGCCGCAGGATATTCTGCCCCTGTTCTGATGGAAAGTTATTGCTTCATGTCGCTTGATCCCGCGACCGTCCGCCGCATTGCCAGACTGGCACGGATTGGTATTGACGAGTCTGATGTTCCCGCCCTGCAAGGGGAGCTTAACGGGATCCTCGGTTGGGTCGAGCAGTTGAATGAGGTCGATGTCGAGGGGGTGACCCCCATGGTCGGCACGGGTCATGCCGCCCTGCGCACGCGCCCGGACGTGGTGACCGATGGCAACTGCCGCGATGCCGTGCTGTCCAACGCGCCTGACGGCGTTGGCCCCTTCTATACCGTGCCCAAGGTTGTTGAATAAAATGAGCCTGACCGAACTGACAATCGCCGATGCCGCCAGCGGCCTGCGTGCGCGCAAATTCAGCGCCGTGGAGCTGGTGCGCGCGCATACCGACGCCATCGCCGCGCTCAACCCGCGCCTGAACGCCTATATCACCACCACTGCCGATGGCGCACTCAAGGCAGCGCAGCAGGCGGATGAAGTGCTGGCCAAAGGCGAGGCCCGCAGCCTGACCGGCATCCCGCTGGGCATCAAGGACCTGTTCTGCACCAATGGCGTGCGGACCACGGCGGCGAGCAATATCCTCAAGAACTTCGTGCCCCCCTACGAAAGCACGGTCACGGCCAACCTGCTGCGCGATGGCGCGGTGTTCGTGGGCAAGACCAACCTTGATGAATTCGCCATGGGGTCAGCCAACATCACCTCTGCCTTCGGCCCGGTTGAAAACCCATGGAAGCGCAATGGTGATGACGCGGCGCTGGTGCCCGGTGGCTCATCGGGCGGATCAGCCGCCGCCGTGGCGGCAGGGCTTGCCATGGGCGCAACCGGCACTGATACCGGCGGGTCCATCCGCCAGCCTGCCGCCTATTGTGGCATTGTGGGGCTCAAGCCCACCTATGGCCGGTGCAGCCGGTTTGGCACCATTGCCTATGCCTCTTCGCTCGATCAGGCAGGGCCGATGGCGCGCAGCGTGCGCGACTGCGCCATCATGCTCCAGTCCATGGCCGGTTTTGACGAGCGTGACAGCACCAGCGTTAATTGCGACGTGCCGGATTATTCCGCAGCCATAGGCCGCAGCCTCAAGGGGCTGAAGGTGGGCATCCCCGCTGAATACCGTGCCGAGGGCCTGTCTGCCGAGATTGAAACAGCATGGCAGCAGGGCATTGAATGGCTCAGGGCGGCAGGCTGCGAAATTGTGGATGTGTCCCTGCCCCACACCAAATATGGCCTGGCCACCTACTATATCGTGGCCCCTGCCGAGTGTTCCTCCAATCTTGCCCGCTACGATGGCCTTCGTTTTGGTGAGCGCGTGCCAGGTGAGACGCTTGATGCCATGTATGAAGCGACCCGCCGCGCGGGCTTCGGCCCCGAGGTGCGCCGCCGCATCATGATGGGCACCTATGTGCTCTCGGCTGGTTATTACGATGCCTATTATCTGAAGGCCCAGAAGGTTCGCACCCTCATCCGCCGCGACTTTACCGAGGCGTTCCAGAAGGTGGATGTCCTGCTCACCCCCACCGCGCCCACCCCTGCCTTCGCGCAGGGTGAACAGAGTGATGATCCGGTCCAGATGTACCTGAACGATATTTTCACCGTGCCCGCCTCCATGGCTGGCATGCCCGCCATGTCCGTGCCTGTGGGGCTCGGTGCGACCGGTCTGCCGCTTGGGCTGCAGCTTATCGGCCGCCCGTTTGACGAGGAAACCCTGCTGGCGACCGGCAGCGCGTTGGAACAGGCTGCAGGCTTCACCCACCGTCCTGCCATCCGTGCGGAGGCCGCGAAATGACCTACACGATCGAAGGCAAGACCGGCGCTTGGGAAATCGTGGTGGGCCTTGAGGTCCATGCGCAGGTCATCAGCCACTCCAAACTGTTTTCCGGCGCATCAGCCTCCTATGGCGGTGAGCCGAACACACATGTGAGCCTGGTCGATGCGGGCTTTCCGGGCATGCTGCCGGTGCTGAACCAGGAATGCGTGGCCCAGGCCATCCGCACGGGGCTTGGCCTGCGCGCGCGCATCAACCTGGAAAGCCGGTTTGACCGCAAGAACTACTTCTATGCCGATCTGCCCACGGGCTACCAGATCAGCCAGTTCACACACCCGATCGTGGGTGAAGGCACGGTCGAGATCGAACTGAGCGATGGCACCGTGCGCCACATCGGCATCACGCGTCTGCATATGGAGCAGGATGCGGGCAAGTCGATGCATGACCAGGACCCTGCCCGCTCCTTCATCGACCTCAACCGGGCTGGCGTGGCGCTGATGGAGATCGTGAGCGAGCCGGATATCCGCTGCCCGGAGGAGGCTGGTGCCTACCTGCGCAAGCTGCGCCAGATCCTGCGCTATCTGGGCACGTGCGATGGCAACATGGAAGAAGGCTCGATGCGTGCCGACGTGAACGTGTCGGTGCGCAAGGCGGGCGAGCCGTTCCGCACGCGCTGCGAGATCAAGAACGTCAATTCGATCCGTTATGTGATGCACGCCATCGAGGTCGAGGCCACGCGCCAGATCGAGGTGTGGGAAGATGGCGGCGAGGTGGATCAGGAAACCCGCCTGTTCGACCCCGCCCGCAACGAGACCCGCTCGCTGCGTAGCAAGGAAGACGCGCATGATTACCGCTACTTCCCCGACCCTGACCTGCTGCCGCTGGTCGTGGATCAGGCCTGGGTGGACGAACTGGAACGCGGCCTGCCCGAACTGCCTGATGACAAGCGCGACCGCTTCGTCAAGGAATATGGCATCCCCCGCTACGATGCCAGCGTGCTGGTGGCCGAGCAGGCCATTGCCGATTATTACGAGGAAGTGGCCAAGGGCCGCGATGCCCGCCTTGCCGCCAACTGGGTGACGGGCGACCTGTTCGGCGCGCTCAACCGCACTGGCCGCGCCATTACCGACAGTCCGATCTCGGCCGCAGCACTTGGTGGCATGCTGGATCTGGTGTCGGACAAGACGATCAATGGCAAGATCGCCAAGGAAGTGTTCGAGGACATGCTCGAGACGGGCGACAGCGCTGCCGCCATTGTCGAGCGCAAGGGCCTGAAGCAGGTGACCGACACCGGCGCGATCGATGCCGCTGTAGCCGATGTGATGGCTCGCAATGCTGACAAGGTAGAAGAATACCGTGGCGGCAAGGACCGGCTGTTCGGCTTTTTTGTTGGCCAGGTGATGAAAGCCATGGCGGGCAAGGCCAATCCGGCCATGGTGAATGAAGCCCTGAAAAAAGTTTTGTAAAAACGGGCTTTAACGCATTTTAGGGCTATGCAGGGCCGCTCCAACACGCTAGAAGCAGCCCTGCAAACGCCGTGTTACTTATAATGCGCGCTCTTCGGCGGAGGGGTGGCCGAGTGGCTGAAGGCGGCGGTTTGCTAAACCGTTATACGATGTCAAGTCGTATCGAGAGTTCGAATCTCTTCCCCTCCGCCAGAACTTATTGAAAAATAAGCAGAAATTACCAATCGCCCTACGGGGCGCTTTGGTCGTTTTGGGATGGTTTTTCAGGCCATTGTGGGGGATTTTGTGGGGACCCCTTCAAAAATCTGCTCAGCCTGGAACTGGACACGCTCCTGTTCCTCCACGGCCAGGAAGCCCAGATAGTTCTGTTCGGTCACCTTCACGGAACTGTGTCCGAGATGCCGGGACAGACGATAGATATTCCTCCCTTCCTTCAGCCAGCGCACCGCAAAGGCATGCCGCAGGCCATGCACCCCGAAGCGCCGGAATAGCGGGTTGTCGCGTAGGATGCGCCGCATAACCTGGGCATGGTTTGATGAGAAATTGGCGAATGTTGATTTTCACTGAGAACTGACCCGGATAGGGCGGAAATTTTCATCGAGATTTGACCCATGCCTTCACACTCCCCGGCAGCATCTGCTGGGGGTTTGAGGAGTGATTGACATGGCGCTTTTGAGTGTGATCCGTCGGTGGCACTGCCGGGATCATCTTCCGATCCGCGAGATCGAACGCCGGACGGGACTGTCACGCAATACGATCCGGAAATATCTCCGGGCAGAGAGTATTGAACCGCGGTTCCAGGTCCCCGAACGTCCCGGCCGACTGGACCCGTTTGCTGACAGGCTGAGGGGCTGGCTGGTCCTGGAAGCCGCCCGATCACGCAGGAACCGGCGCACGGCGCGGCGACTGCATGAGGATCTTGTGGCACTGGTTTATGATGGATTCTACGGACGGGTGGCCGCGTTCATCCAGCAGTGGAAACACGAACAGCACCAGGCACGACAGACAGCGGGTCGGGGTGTTTTCGTGCCCCTGTGCTTCCAGCCCGGGGAAGCCTTTCAGTTCGACTGGGGCGAGGACTGGGCGGTCATTGCCGGGCATCGCGTCAAGCCGCAGATTGTCCACACCAGACTGTCCTTCAGCCGGGCCTTCATACTCAGGGCCTATCCCCTGCAGACCCACGAGATGCTTTTTGATGCGCTTGCCGAGGCCTTCCGCGTACTCGGTGGCGTGCCGCGGCGGGGTATTTTTAACAACATGAGACCGCCGTGGACCGGATTGGCTCGGGCAAGGCGCGCTTCTGGTCAACGGTCGACCTGGTCAATGCGCTCGAACATGAAAAGACCGCCAGCCGCGCCGGACAGATTGCCGACAGGCTGCTCCGCCTGGATCTCGTGATCCTTGATGAACCTGGTTATCTTCCCTTCAGCGCATCTGGTGGCGCCCTGCTGTTCCATCTGCTCAGCCACCTCTACGAGCGCACCAGTGTCATCATCACATTCAGTGAATGGGGCGATGTCTTTGGTGACCCGAAGATGACAACGGCGCTCCTCGATCGGCTGACCCATCACTGTCATATCTCCGAGACAGGAAATGACAGCTACAGATTCCGCGCCAGCACTGCCGCGCCAAAAAACACAAAGGACAGATTCTCTTCGTGACTGCCCGCCCGACTATGCCTGAAACAGCATCTGGCTGGGTCAATTCCTGATGAAAAACCGGGGCAGTTCTCAGTGAAAATCAACAATCCAGCGGCACGAATTGTGGTGCCCAGGCAGGAAATCGCCGCGTCAGCGCCTGATGGGGCCACAGTCTGTAATGTCGCGTCGTCATCGCAGGATCAGATTGGTGATGGTGTCGGTAAACCTGCCGAAGGGTGGCTGAAGCAGCGTTGCCGCATTGAAACGCCCCTGTCGGTATACACCACGGGCATGTGTGAGTGCCATGAAGCCTTCTTTTCCATGGTATGCCCCGATGCCACTATCCCCCACGCCACCAAACGGCAGGTCGTCCTGCACATAATGCATCAATGTGCCGTTGATCGTCACGTTTCCTGAAACCGTGTTCTTCAACACCCTGTCGCGTTCAACGCGGTTGTCGCCAAAATAATACAGGGCCAGGGGGTGGGGCCGCGCGTTGATGAAGGCAATCGCTTCATCAAGGTTCCTGTAGGTCAGCACAGGCAGGACAGGCCCGAAAATCTCCTCCTGCATGACCGCCATCTGGGGCGTGACGTCCAGCAGCAGCACGGGGGCCAGGACGTGATCCGTAGCTGAATCACTTCCCAACCGGATAACCTGTGCCCCCTGAGCTTCGGCATTATCGATAAGACCGCTCAGCCGCTCGTAATGATGCGTGTTGATAATGGCCGTATAATCAGGCGACCCGGCGTAACCGCCCGGATGCAGCTTTTTCACGGCGTCCTGATAGGCTGCGGCAAAAGCGTCCCTGTCGTTTTCATGCACCAGCACATAATCCGGTGCGATGCAGGTCTGCCCGGCATTGGTCAGCTTGCCGAATGCCACGCGGTCCGCCACCCGCTGCATGGAAAAACCGGGCGCGATCACCAGCGGCGACTTGCCGCCCAACTCCAGTGTGACCGGCGTCAGATTGCGTGCCGCCGCCTCAGCAACCTTCTTTCCAATCGCCGTGCTGCCGGTAAACAGGATATGATCGAAAGGCAGGGCCGAGAACGCGGCCCCCACTTCGTCATTGCCAGTCACGACAGAAATCTGCTCCGCCGGAAAAATGGCCCGAACGATTTCGCCGATCACCGCTGATGTAGTCGGTGTGAATTCCGACGGTTTGAGCATGGCTCGGTTGCCAGCCGCAATCGCTGTTGCCAGCGGCACAAGGGCAAGCGAGATCGGATAGTTCCACGGCGCGATAATGCCCACGACACCCACCGGTTGCCGGATCACCCAGGCACGACCGCACTGGAAATAGGCCGAGACGTGGCGGCGCTGCGGCTTCATCCAGCACCCCAGATGGGCGATCATGTAATTGATCGACTGCACTAGCGGGATCAGTTCCACGATGGCGCTTTCCCGTTCCGAGCGCTGGCCGAAATCTGTTTTCAGCGCGCGCACGATCTCGGTGCGCCGCTTCAGGATCTCAGCCTTCAGCCGACGCAGATCGGTCCGGCGCTGTTTTAGGTCGGGTGGCCCGGCATTCAGGAACGCGGCACGCTGCCGATCGAGAATATGGTGCAGGTCAGCTGGGGTGACATTGGACATCACGTCCTCCATGTTTACAGGAGAAACTTATGCAGGCAGGATAGGAAGCATGACGATCTGGTGTCAATGAAAGTTTCTTGTGTAAACATGGATCTCACGAATGAGTGAAACCAAGGACCGCCCCTACCATCACGGTGATCTGCGCCGCGCCCTGATCGACACGGCGCTGGACATGCTGGCCACGGACCAGAACTGGGCCTTCACCCTGCGGGAAGTAGCGCGGCGCACGGGTGTCAGTCATGCAGCGCCCTACAAGCATTTCCGTGATCGTGAGACGTTGTTGCGCGAACTGGCCCGGATCGGCTTTGTCAGACTTGGAAAGAATTTGACCGAGGCCATATCGCCGGACCTGTCTTCCACGCGCGCGCAATTCGTGGCCGCGGCGCAGGCCTGTATCAGGTTCGCCTGCCAGAACCCCGGCCTTTACCGGCTGATGTTCAGTTCCGATGCCGACAAGACGATAGACCCGCCACTGCATGACGCAGCCATGCGCACCTTCGGGATTCTTCTGGGCCTTTTGGAAAGGGGACAACGCGACGGCAGCTTCCGCCCGGTTGCCGTCAGTGCTTTGGCAGCGGCAGGCTGGGCACAGGTGCATGGCCTGGCCATGCTGGCGATCAGTAACCAGTTGCTTGAAGAAAAGGTCGGGTCAGCGCCGGTCCCGGCCGCACTGGACGTGTTGCTGGATGGCATGGGCTGCAGCGATTGATTGAACTAAATGCCTATTATCCATTAATGGTCAGTTATGGTGGAGATAGAATTCCACCGGAACAGTGAGTGTTATGAGTTCGCCTGCGACACTGTCCGGCGGGATGGGTAGCGGCTGGGCACGTTTGGGCAGGGCAATGGCTTCCTGATCCAGCAGCGGATGGCCGGAAGAGCTGGCGAGTGTGACGGAGAGCACATGGCCCTTGCGGTCCATCGAGAAGGTTACGGTGGGCACGCCCTCTTGATGGTCGGCCATGGCGTCGGATGGGTAACGCTTGAACTTTTCAAGCTGCGCCAGCAAAGCCCCCTGCCAGGTGACCGGGTCGTGTGATGCCTTGGAGGACGACGCACCGGGAGCAGGAGCCGCCTGTGTGGGCGCGGGCGGCGCTTCCGAGGACGGCGGTGCGGTTGTCGCTTCGGCGGGCGGCGTCTTGTCCGGGATGGGCTTCTTGAGGTTCGGGACCGGCTTGCTCTTTTTGACGATCTTGCGCGGTTTTTCCGGTTTGGGCACCGGCACCGGCGGATTGGGCGCGGGCGATGGCGGAGCCGTGATCTTGGGCGGCTCGACCGGTGTCGGATCGGGGATGGACTGCGTCTGTTTCGGGCCGATCGGTGCGTCCGTGGGCGGGGTCGGTGTCGAGACGGGTTCCGGGGCCATGTCGATGGCGATTGCGGCAGGCGGCAGTTCGGGCACGGCCATGACCGGCGGCGGCAGGCGCATGACCCACCAGATGCTGCCGCCAGTGACCGCCAGCACGGCAAGGAAGGACAGACCCCAGCGGATGGCGTCATGCCGCCGGGCGAGACGGGCCTGACTTCGCTGCCAGTCGGCGAAGGACGGTGAAACCGTATCCTGCGTGGCGTCTGTAGCCCCTGTCGTCGCCATGTCAGCCGTGCCGCTCACGGTGTCGCTCCGGACGCAGGCGCGGCGGGAGCAGTCGGTGTCGCAGAAGACGCGCCACCACCAGCTGGAACTGGCGTCGTCCCGGCTTCGCTGCCTTCTTCCTGTCCCTGCAGGTTGACGAGCGCGACCTTGAGGTATCCGGCAGACCGCAGCTTATCCATCACCCCCATCAGCGTGCCGTAATCCACCGTTTTGTCGGCACGCAGGAAGATCCGCTCGTCTTTGTTGCCTTTCGTCGCGGTTTCCAGGGCTCCGGGAAGCGCATCGGTGCTGATGTCGTCCTCTCCCAGCGCCAGCCCATGATCGGCCTTGACGGTGAGGAACACAGGATCATCCGGACGCGGCGTCGGCTTTTCGGTCGAGGACGGCAGGTCCACCGGCACGTTCACCGTGGTTAGCGGGGCGGTGACCATGAAGATCACCAGCAGCACCAGCATCACGTCGATGAACGGCGTGACATTGATCTCGCTCGCTTCATGCGGGCTCTCATTGGTGTGGCGCATACGGATCATGGCGGATCACTCCGCCGCTGCCGTGCGGACATCGCGCGCCTGCGAACCAAGCCGCACGATATTGCCCTGCGCCATCAGCATCTGCGTGCGCCCCAGATCACGCGAGACCAGCCGCATCACCAGTGCGGTGAGGTCCGCCACCTGCGCGCGGCACGAGGCGGTCTGGCGGGCGAGATGGTTGTAGATCACCACGGCCGGGATGGCCGCGACCAGACCCAGCGCTGTTGCCAGAAGGGCCTCGGCAATGCCGGGGGCCACGACGGCAAGGCTGGTGGCCTTGCTGGCGGCTATGCCGGTGAACGAGGTCATGATGCCCCAGACCGTGCCGAACAGACCGATGAAGGGCGAGGTCGCGCCAATGGTGGCCAGCACGCCGGTGCCGCGCAGCAACCTGCGGCCCTCGGCGGCCTCAAGGCGTTCGAGATGCAGGACGATCCGTTCCTTCAGCCCCTCGCCGTCATCGGGAATGTCGGCAGAGCGCCTGCGCTCGGTCTCGGCGGCCATGACCAGCGTGTGGGCGATCGACGAATTTCCGCGCGTCCATTCCTCGCCAAGGTCCAGCGTATTGGCGTCTTCCAGCGACTTTTCGGCTTTCTGGAGCTTGAGGCGCACGCGCAGCAGTTCGACCGACTTGGCGATGAAGATCGTCCAGGTCAGCAGCGAAGCTGCGGCCAGCAGGATCATGACGCAGCGGACCACCGGACCGGCATTGAGGAACATGTCCCACGGAGAGAACGAGATCGGGGTCATGACTGACCTCCTTTGACAGACGGCGTACGGCGCCACGCCCGGATCAGGCAGATGACCGTAACGATGAGGGGAATGGAAAGGGCGGCCCATGACAGGGCCAGCCAGATACCGTGCTGGCCCAGCAGGGCGGACAGCAGGCCAAAGGCGGTGAGCAGACCCAGCGCGATCGGCCATGGCCAGACGGCGACGGAAGAACGCGGTGCCGGAACAGGAGGAAATGACATGGGTTGTTCGGGAGAGACGGCATTCATCATGTGCGCTCCGCCAAAGCAGCCACGCCGTCCGCATCATCCAGATCGTAACCCAGCGCCCGCAGGCGGGCATCGGTGGCGATCCTGCGCTTGCCTGCCCACAGCACCAGACCGCTGACCAGCACCCCGATCACCACCACATCGAGCAACGCCCAGAGGATACGCAGCGGCATGCCGCCATAATCACCGAAATGCAGCGGGCGGGAGAATTCGAGGAAGCGCAGATACCACGGCATGGGATACGCCCCGGTCAGCTCGCCCGTGCGTGCATCGATCAGAACCGGTGTAAACAGCCGGGCGCGCAACGGTGTCGCGCCACGGGTCCAGAGCACGTAATGCACCGGGCTGCCGAAGGAGGCGCCGGGGAAAGACAGGCCGGTCACCTCATTGCCGGGAGCGGCTTTTGCCGCCGTGTCGAACGCGGCCTGCACCGAGGACAGATGGTCCTGCGACGGCACCGGCAGGTTGGCGTAAGGGCGCAAAATCTGCCGCACGTCCGTCACACGCCACAGGCCGAACAGCGGGGTCTGAAGTTCGTTGACCAGCCCCGTAAAGCCCACCACCGTTGCCCAGACCAGTGTGGCGGCCCCCAGCAGGTTGTGCAGGTCGAGCCATGTCAGGCGCGAGGCCCGGTCACGCCGGACCGAGCCGAACGGCAGCCGCTTCATGAACCGGCCATAAAGCACCGTGCCGGACACCAGCGAGGCAACGAAGGCACCGCCCATCGCGCCCATGAACAGCGCACCGGGAAGGCCCGCGAACAGGTTCATGTGCAGGCGTGTGCAGGTGCCAAGGATAATGCCGGTCCATGTCCGTGGCTCTTTCGGGGCATCGGTGGGGCGGGACTGCTTGATTACCCCGGCTGTGCGGGCATCGAACTTGATCCAGTGACCGGAATGACGGTCTGGATGGTTCTCGTCGTCCTTCAGCGCCTGCCAGCTTGGGGCCATGGAGATCAGCACAGCCGGTTCATCATCATCGGGTGAAACATTGGTGATGATCTGGCCGGGGTACAGCGCACGCGCCTTCTCCACGATGACGTCCAGACTGGCGTTCGGCGTGCCGGGCGGCAGAACCTCATAAGGTGGGTCATCGTCGCCGACGAAAATGTCCCATATCTGCTCGGAAAACAGCATCGGCAATCCGGTTACGCATACGATCAGAAGGAAGATGGTGCAGACAAGGCTGGTCCACTTATGAACGCTGAACCACCGACGAAGGGCGCGGGGCGTCATGTGAACCATAATTTCAATAATGATTGTGAGAATGAGTTGCAAGTAAATTCTGCACTGACCCCAGCCTGTTTCATTGCGTCGTGCCCCTGACTGCGCCGAAAAAAAATCAGCAGGCGTCCAGTCCTGTTGTCCTGCCAGCGGACCGGCCTGAATGTTGCCTCTGTTATAAGGACGATCCAGCAGCGGATTTTTTCATAAAAAACCCGGTTTTTAATATGATTGGCGGACCATGGTGCCTTTTCCCGATGGATCGCGTCCCTGCGCCCGCATGGCGTGCCTCCCCTGCCCCATTTTGGTTGGGTGGCTGTCGGTCACGATGCGCCCTTCCTCAAGGTGGATGATATGGTCAGCCGTAGCGAAATAATGATCATCATGCGAAATGACGATCAGCGTTTGCCCCGCCGCTTTCAGTTCAGGCAGGATTTCAGTGTAGAAAACACGGCGGAAAACCGGGTCCTGATCGGCCGCCCACTCGTCCAGCATCAGGACTGGCCGGTGTTCGGCAAGCGCCTGTACCAGCGCCAGACGCCTGCGCTGGCCGGTGGAAAGGTCGGTAGTGCTGAAATGACCCTGCTCCAGCCTGACCTTATGGGCAAGGCCCAGCCGTTCCAGCCAGCGTGCTGCAAGGGCCACGGTCCGTGCATCTGGGTGCAGCAGGTCGTCAAACAGGAAATAATCCGTGAACACCGTTGCAAAAAGCTGGCGGTATGCGGCGGCGTTTTCTGCCGTAACCGGAACGCCGTCACACAGCACGGCGCCCTTCGTCGGCGCATACAGGCCGAGCAGCAGCTTGACCAGCGTGGTCTTGCCCGCGCCATTGCCCCCCGTGATGAACACGATTTCGCCATGGCGGATGATCAGGTCCACCGGCCCCAATGTGAAGCCGGGCGTGGCCATGCCGTCAGGCTGGCAGGTCGCGCCGTGCAGGGTAATGGCATGGTGGAAGGCAACCGCATTTTCCGCATTCAGGGCAGGTAGCCTGCCATCGGGCAGGTCGGCAGTCAGCTCGGCAATGCGCTGCAGGGCAATTTCGGTCTCGGTCATGGCTGGTAGCGCCTGCAAGAGCCGTTCCAGTGGCCCGCGTGCATATAGCAGTACCAGCACCGCGCCACTGGCGGCAGGGGTAGACAGTCCCGTAAGAAAACGTGTGCCCAGCAGCAGGGCCACGGTCAGGAAGAACAGGGCTTCATGAACGGAATCAAATAGCCAGAACCGCCGCATGGCCGCGATTTTCAGCGCTGCGATACGGGATGCTGCCCCACCCAGCAGGGTATGGCGCACATGGTCGCGCCGCATGTGATTGAGCTGCAGTTCCCGCGCCCCTTCGGTAATGGTGCGGTACTGGTTTTGCAGCCTGTCTTCCATGCTGCGGATTTCGCGGTAATCAGACCGCCATCGGCGCCGACGCCAGATCGTCAGCGCCACGCCGCAGGCAAAGGACGCGATTACGATCAGGCAGGCTGGTGGCGACAGAACGGCCAGATAGATCACGCAGGCCAGCACCACCGCAAAGGAGACGACATAGCCCGAGAAATTGAAGGTAAACGCACTGACGGTGCTGATATCGCCATTCAGGATGGCCAGCATCCGGTGCGGTTTATGCCGCTCCAGCGTGGCAAGCGGGGTGGCCAGCACGCGGGCTGCAACCTCCTGGCGCAGGTGGGTGATGATTTTCTGCCCCGCAGCGCTGTTGCCGATTCCGGCAAGGGCTGATCCCGCAATGGACAGCACGCACAGCCCCGCAAGGTTCAGCGCCAGGGATGCGTTCAGCCTGTCTGGTGCATGCAGGGCGTTGTTGATCCCGGACAGCAGCCATGCGCTTGCAAGCCCCCCTGCCGTGCCGACAAGCGTCGCCCCCAGTGTTACAGGCCATAACGGGCGTTGCAGACGCCACAGGACACGTAACACGCCAGTATGTGAAGACTGCATGCGGTTCATGACGGGCACCTCCTGCAGGAAATGACGATGGGATGAACCGTTCTTTCAGCCTGTTCTTACCAGCTATAGCTCAGGTTGCCGTAAACACGCCGACCCTGCCCGATATAGCACGAGTAGGTCCCCCCGCATGAGGTGATGTAATATTTGTTGGTCAGGTTGGAGACGGAAAGCTGCCCTCGCAATCCCTTCAGGATGGGCGTGGCCTGCCCGAAATCGTAATGCGCGCCGATATCGAACAGGGTGTACGCGGGGACCTTGAAGCTGTTTACGTCATCGGAATAGGTAAAGCCGTTATATCGCACGCCGCCATTGATGCCGAAGCCCTTGAGGAAACGCGTGGGTAGCGTGTAATCCAGAAAGGCGGAAGCCATGTTGCGGGGAATCCCCTCGCCTATGTATTTTCCTTTTTCTGATATCGTACCGCCTGTGGTGCCGTTGGCATATTCCTGCGTATCGCTCAGGTTGGTGCTGAGATAGGTCGCGGCGTCATAGGTGTAGGATGCCATGAAGCGCAGGTCGCGGGTGAAGTTGGCATTGGCCGAAAGCTCGAAGCCCTGTGAGCGTACACGCCCTGCATCGGCCGAAAAATTCGGGTGGTCGGGGTCGGTAATCAGGTAATGGTCCTCCTCGATCCGGAAAGCGGCGGCCTGTAGAAAGATTTTCTGGTCAGGTGACTGATATTTCAGTCCTGCTTCAAGCTGCTTGCCGGTCAGCGGCGGAAACAGGTTACCCTGCCAGTTGCGCGAACTCTGCGGCACGAAGGATGTGGAATAGCTGAAATACGGCGCCAGGCCGAATTTGAACTGATAGACCAGCCCCGCGCGCCATGTGAAGGCCGCCTGCGGCCGTGGCAGGGCACTGGTGCGGGTATAGGTGTAGGTATGGGTGGCGTTCTCGTTGCTCGTCTGCGCGGTATAGCCATGATAGTTCACCCAGTCCTGCCGGCCGCCAAGGATAACGGACAGCCCCTTGTATTTAAGCTGATCCTGAAAATAGATGCCTTCCTGAAAATAGTTCTGGTGGCTCTGATATCCGCTGACAAGACATTTGGAGGAATGGATGTCCATGCAGGGCACGTAATTGCTCTGCGGATTATAGACATTGACCAGCGTATACCCATCAAGGCCGGGATAGCCGTTATTGCCTGGCGTATCATCGGTGAGCGAACTGTCCCGGCTGGTATACTGCCGAAAATCTGTTCCCACGATCCAGGTATTCTTTACGGGACCGATTGGCAGTTTACCACCCACGCGCGTATCGAGTCCGATGGTGGTGCTGGGCCAGTTGGTCTCGACCGGCGCGCGGGAGTATAGCTGGTCGGTCACCATGCCTTCGCCGCGCATGAGCGTCTTGTTACGAAACTCCGAGCTTTCAAAACGCATGGTCTGGCTGAAATCGATCCAGCGGTTGAAGGTGTGCCTGAACTGGTATTCAAACATCGCATCTGTCTGGCCGGATTCATTCCAGTTCCTGTCACCCAGAAAACGGCTGCGGGGAATGCGGCCATAACCGTTGGTATTGAGCAGCACGCTGGGCGGAAGCTGCGTCATGTTGATGCCATCGCCAGGCGTGTACATATAGCTGCCCAACAGGGTCAGTGAGGTTTTATGGTCAATATCCCACGTAATGGAGGGCAGGACGCCCACGCGGTGGTAGTCGATGTTATTGGTCTGCGTGCCCTGGGTTACGCCAATCCCGGCAATACGGTAGCGCACGTTGCCAGACTTCGTGACCCGGTCGCTGACATCGAACGTGGCCTCATACCGGCCCCAGTTGCCAAAGCCAAGGGTGACATTGCGCAGCGGCGTGTCGGTCGGCTTTTTCAGGGACATGCCGATCAGGCCGCCCGGCGTGGTCTGGCCATACAGCACGGAGGCCGGTCCGTTCATGACCTCGATACGTTCAAGGAACGCGGTCTCCCCCGCGCTGTTGGAATATGACCGGATGCCATCGACAAACTGCGCGGTGGCAAAGCCGCGCTGCACGATACTGCCATTATTGTATCCACTGCCCACGCCATTGGCGAAGCCGCCCAACCCCTCCACATGCACGCCTGGGGTGTAGCGCAGCGCCTCCATCACGTTCTGGGGTTGCTGGTCAATCATCTGCTGTTTGGTGATGACGTGGATCGAGTTCGGTATCTCGATGATGGGCGTGTCGGTCTTTGACCCGGTCAGGGTATTGGTGGCTACGTAGCCTACGCCGGGTCCGGTGGCACTTTCATGCGCCACCGTGCCGCCCACCCGTACGGGGCCCAGCGTAATGCTGGCGATCGCGGATTTCTGGATGTAGAATGCGCCGTCCCGGCTGGAAAATGTCAGTCCTGTCCCACCCAGCAGTCGCCCGATTGCGTCCGGCACCGAAAACGTGCCGTTCAGGGGGGCGACCGTGATATTCGGTATGCTGTCAGCAGCAAAGATCAGGCGTACGCGGGCCTGCGTGCCCAGATCCACCAGCGCATCACGCAGGGGTTTCTGCGCGATGTGGAAGGACAGGACCGTGCTACTGTTGACCCCGGCGGATGGTGCGGCCAGCGCACCCGCACATGTCAGGCTCCCGTGTGTGGAAAGGGCCACTGCTGTCAGCAGGATATGACGGAATCGGTTGCCTGTGGCGGTGGGGGTATCAACGCTTGCTGCCATGGAAATGTTGCCTGCTGTCTTGCAAATGCGAATTAAGATCAATTCGTCTCACAAAACATGACGGCCTACGCCAGCGGAACTTAATAGCGATTGCACGTTCAGGGAATTTTTTGCAGGTCAGGACTGCTCTGTTGGCTGCCCGCGCCGGATCAGCCGGGAAAGCTGATAACCAGAATACGCCCTGCCACTTCGTGCATGGACCCGCCAGAGGACGTGACCAGCATGCGCAGGCTGTCGGCAGGGTGCTGCAGGTCATACACGCCCCCCACCAGCCTGCTGGCGGGTATGGTTCCGCGCACGATGACATAGCCGGGATAATGGCGGCGCAATATACCCAGCATATCCGCGACACTGACCGCACTGGCACCAAACAGGCCTGTATTCCATGACCCGACACTGTCAGGTGAAATGGTGGAGCGGCGCACGGCCCCGGTCTGTTCCGTAATATCGATCTGTTCACCGGCATTGACGGTCTGCTCGGCTGCTATTCCCGCCTGTGGTGCGCGCAGCCCGACCGTGCCCTCACCAACCCCCAGCACGACGTGCCCGGCTCCGCTACGTACGTCAAACACCGTGCCAATATCGCGAGACACCACGCCATCGGCCTCCACCACGAAGGTCCGCCGGGGATCATGCTTTACCTGGAACAGAGCCTCCCCTTTCAGCAGCACGACCCGGCGTGTATCGCCTTGCATGTGCACGGCAATGGCGGATGCGCTGCCCAGGGTCAGGTGACTACCATCATCCAGGGCAATCTGACGCGTCTGGCCTGTTGTCGTGGTGTAATCCGCCTGAAACCACAGGCGCAGCGAAGGCATGCAGGCCATGACAACGGCCGCTGCCGCCGCAGTAGCCGCCGCCGCCACCCGCCATCTGCGGACCGGGAAGCGATGCAGGTTGTCGGGCATGGGCTTTGACGGGGACTGTGCCTGTGTCGCGCCCTGCAGGGCCATCTGGCCAAGCAGGCGGACCCGCAATGTCTGCTGCCATGCCCGTTCATGCGCAGGATCAGCCTGCCGCCATTGCTGGAGTTCAGCCTTCAGGCAGTCATTTTCGGGATCATCCTGTACACGGAGAAGGAACGAAAGGGCCGTATCGGCAGCGTCAGGCGGGGGAATGTCGGTCATGGGCCCATATGCTTTGCAGGCAGGACATGCGCTTTCACATATTCCTTTCTGTCTGACGATTGAACGGCATGGAAATTAACACCGGCAGGTGGGGTTTCATTCTTCACCAAGCTGCTCGGTAATCCGCTGGAAGGCCTGCCGGAGCATGGCATGCACGCGCGGAGAACTGACACCGAGGATCTCGGCCACTTCACGCTGTTTATGGCCATAGAGCTGGCTCAGTTCAAACGCGCGGCGGGTACGCGGGGGTAGGCCGTCAAGGCAGGCCAGCACGTGGCGGAGTTCATCCTGGCTGGCCAGTTGGCGTTCGGGTGTCAGGATTTCGATGGCATCGGGGCGCGGGATATCCACGTCCCCTGCCCCGTGAGTGCATGTGGTTCGCCTGTCGGGAGAACGTAATCATCCGGCGAGAGACGCGGGCGTATTCAGGCGGCGATGGTATTGTGGACCTGCTGGTGGGCTTTCCAGTGCCAGGGCAGGAGTTCATGGAGGCGTGGATTGGGAATGTCATTGATCCGTGCCAGGACATCAGCGAGCCATGCATGGGGATCGACATCGTTCAGGCGCGCGGTGACGATCAGGGAATACATGGCGGCGGCGCGCTCTCCGCCACGATCGGACCCGGCGAACAACCAGGCTTTCCTGCCCAGGGCGATGCCGCGCAGGGCGCGTTCTGCTGCATTGTTTGAGAGGCAGATCCGGCCGTCAGTGAGGAATCGTGTGAATGTATCGGCACGCCGTAGAAAATAGTTCATGGCGTGGGTAACGGGATTTTTGGTCGACATGCGCCGGCAACACTCCCGCATCCAGTCGAACAGATCGTCGACCAGAGGGGCTATGTCTGTTTGACGGACTGCCAGCCGATGTTCTGGGGGCGTACCGTTGATGGTGCGCTCGGCCTGGAATATGGCGTCGATCCTGCCTACTGCCTCTATGGCGAGGGGCGCCTTGTCCCTCTCGGCGATTTTGAACAGCCCTCTGCGTCCGTGGGCCCAGCATCCGGCGGAGACAACCGGCGCGGGTTGGCGTCCCGGTTTCGCCAGAGTATTATAACCCGCATAGGCGTCTGACTGCAGAATGCCGGTCCAGCCGGTGAGATGGTCCGTGGGATGTTCGCCCTTGCGGTCCCGGGAATACCGGAACCAGACGGCTGGCGGTGCTGGCCCACCAAATGGACCATCATCACGCACGTAATTCCACAATCGTCCGGTGACTGTCCGGCCTTTCGCCAGAACCGGCACGGTGGTGTCGTCCGCGTGCAGGCGTTGTGCCGCCAGCACATGCGCCCGGATCAGCGTAGTCAGGGGGGCCAGCGTCGCGGTGCAGGCTCCCACCCAGTCGGCCAGCGTTGATGTGTCGAGATCGATCCCTTCGCGGGCAAAGGCATCGCTCTGGCGGTTCAGCGGCAGATGCTGCAGGAACTTGTCGCACAGGATGGTCGACAGCAGCCATGGGCCGGCGCGTCCGCGCGCGATCGGATGGAAGGGGGCGGGTGGCTGGGTGATGCTCTCGCAGTCCCGGCAGGTGAACTTCTCCCGCACCGTCTGGATGACCTTGAACTGGCGCGGGATCACCTCCAGCGTCTCGGTGACGCTCTCCCCCAGTTTGCTCAGACGATCGCTGCCACAGCACGGACACTGTGTCGGTGCGGGGATGACGACCCGCTCGCGCGGCAGATCGGCACGCAGGGGCTGGCGCCCCCGGTTGCTCCTGGGTGCTGTCGCGCGGACGGCGGGATCCGCCGCATTTTCGGGCGCGTCCTCGGCGAGTGTCGTCTCCAGCTCTTCCAGTTCGAGTTCGAGCTGGGCCAGCAGGCGGCGCCCCCGCTCCGACGAGGCGCCGAAACGGTCCTGGCGCATCCGCGCGATAAGATGTTTGAGATGGGCAATCTGCGCTTCGGCGCTGGCCGCGCGCGCTTCTGCATCAGTGGCCCGGATTTCGGCAGTAGACGCCCGGAGTTCGGCGACCTGGGCACGCGCCTCGGCAGCGGCAAGTGCTGCGCGCAAGGCGATGATGTCGTCCGTGTCTCCCGTCATGAAGGCAGTTGATCACATGGGCGCTCAAAAGGGTACCAGTATATGCTGACCTGGCGCGGTTTTTATTATCCCGCCAGTTCAGGTCTCCATGTTTTCTGCGGATTGCGCCAATCCACACCCTCCAGCAGACAAGTCAATTGTGACGGGGAGAGATGGATCGCTCCGTCCTTTGCCGAAGGCCACAGGAAATGCCCGCGCTCGATCCGCTTCGCATATAAGGAAAGGCCGATCCCATCGTGCCAGATCAGTTTCACCAGGTCGCCGCGTCGGCCCCTGAAGGCATAGACGTCACCCGCGAAAGGGTCACGACCCAGTGCTTCCTGGACCTTCAACGCCAGCCCGGGCATCCCCAGGCGCATATCGGTTACACCGGCCGCCAGCCATATCCTCAGCGTGGAGGGAAGCGGGATCATGATCGTAGTGCGCCCACAATCTCACGCAGACGATCAGCGGACAGCCCTGTGTCGAACTCCAGCCGCACACCGTCCGGAAAGACCAGGCTGACGGCTCGGTCGGACAGCGTTCCCTGTTCTCTCCGACGCTCCAATGGCTGCGGCTCGGGGGCCGGGGCCACCATGACAGGTATGAACGATGTCCCGCCTTTGGCCCGAGCCTCTCGCCGCCAGCGAAACACCAGACTTGGATGGATCCCAAACTGTGCAGCCACCTCCCTTATGGGGCGTCGGCTCTCGTAGGACGCGATGACCACTCGCGCGCGAAATTCAGGGGCGTGCCAGCGGCGGCGATCCGAAACGATCTCGATCCGCGAGGCGCCCGCCAGCCTGTCCCGCTCGCCTGTCTCTCTACCGCTCCTTTGGAGCCTCTCTGCGGTACTACCTGCGACACTCGCAGGTAGTACCGCGTCCCTATCTCTTAAATCGCTCATGCTTCATAGCTGAACCAGACCAGAAGTATTCAGCAAGGCGTCAGTCGCCGGGAGCTTACGGGAGAACTGATGGCCTGCGCATAGGCACGTTCAACGGCTTTTGCCCGGCGTGCATCAATGGCGAGGCGGAAAATCACCCGTTTCAGGTAACCGAGCGGGTGTTGGATGTCCTGTGGCGCGGCTCCGGCGCGGATGATGCGGATATAGGCGTCCTGCACGATTTCCTCGCCCCGCCATGCGCAGCCCACAACCCGTGCCGCCAGCGCGACAAGATGGCGTCTGTTGCTTTCAAGGACTTCCAGAAAAATCTTGTCCGCGTAGGACACGGGCACCGCCTCCAAGGAGATCGACACACGGGGCTTTGCCTTATCGTGCGTCGTATCTCCCGCTGTTTCCATGTCCTGTAATAATAATCATTCGCATGTTCAAGTTGCGTATGATGTGGCCCATGTTTCGTATGTCACCGTCGGGGCACATGCGACCTGCTTTCTGAGTTCTTGGTAAAGTGTAGGTAAATCAATATGTTGCATGAAACCGTCCAAAAATATCGGACGGCAGTTGCCGCGCGCTGTTATTTCCTGCCAGCATGGATCGTCTGTATGGGATACCTTCGCCACATCATGTGAGAATCGCATAACTGGCAGTAAATATTTGCATTCATTACCAGCTATAGGTCACCTTGCCGATCACATTACGGTTCGCACCGATATAGCAGCCGGTATCGGCACCCGCGCAGCTGGGATAGTACCGCTGGTTGAGCAGGTTCTGCGCGGTGACCTGAAACAGCATGCCCTTCATCCGTGGGGCTATGGCATCGAGGGAATACTGTGCCTGCGCATCCACCAGCACATAGCTGGGTGTGACATATTCCAGCGTGTTGTCCACCAGCGTATTGCCGTTGTAGCGCACGCCCGCGCCAAACCCCAGCCCCCGCAGCGGGCCATTGCGCAGGTCATAATGCCCCCAGACCGAGAATGTCTGCTTGGGCACCGCAATCGGGCGTTCGCCGGTCAGGTCGCCGCTGCCGCGCGTATAGGCCACGTCCTGATAGGTATAGGCCGCGATGATGTTCAGGTTGCGGGTCAGGTCCACATGGGCTTCGAGTTCGATCCCGCGTGAGCGGATGCCGCCGGTCTGGGTATAGAAGTCGATATGGACCGGATCGGTGACCAGCACGTTGCTCTGCTTGAGGTCATACAGTGCGGCCGTGAAAAACCCGTTGAAGCCATGCGGCTGGTATTTCAGCCCCACTTCAAACTGCCGCCCCCGGGTGGGCTTGAACGGCGTGCCATTGAAGGACAGGTTATTGGCAGGCTGGAAGGATTCCGCGTAATGGAAATAGGGTGAAAGCCCGATGGGGAACGCATACAGGATGCCGCCACGCCACGTCGTGGCTTGGTCCGACTGGTTGAAGCTGCCGCCGCTATCGGTCTGGTCGCGGGTATCGATGGTGGACCAGTCATGGCGCACGCCACCCTGCACATGCAGGTGGCCCCATGTCATCTGATCCTCGCCATATATGCCTTCCTGGTTGGTGGTGATGCTCTGGGCTTCATATAGGTCCAGCTTGCCGATGCTCTGCCCATAGGTGGGCGCGAAGACGTCGAGCGAGGGCGCATCGCCGTAATACAGGTTGGCGGAATCACGGATATTCTGCCAGTTGCCGCCAATGATCACGTTGTGTTTGACCGGCCCTGTGCGGAAATGGCCAAGGATCTGCTCTTCCACCGTGATCGTGTCGAAATGCTCCTCCGACCCGTAGGCGGCGCGCTCCAGCGTGCGGTTGTCATCATCGAGCATCCCGCCCGAGGACACCTGCTGGAAAAACGCCCCCACATTTGCGTAACGGGCAAATGATTTGAACGTCCAGTTGGGCGCAATGCGGTAGCTCAGGCGGTAGTTCACCGCCGTCTGGGTGCGCTTGTAGGTCTCGAAATTGGGATCGCCGGGGTAAAAGTGGTCCGAAATCTTGCCATTCGGGTTGGGCAGGATGGTGCCCTGCAGGGGGGCAGTATCAAAATTGCCGCCACGCGGGTCACGCTGCCAGAAGGCGGACAGCGTCATGGTCAGGCGGTCATTGGGGGTCCATGTCAGCGATGGCAGGACGCCAAAGCGTTCGTTGCGGGTGTGTTCGTCCTGCGTGCCGGACGTGGTGGCGGTTGCCGCCACGCGATACAGCCACTTGCCGTCGCGGTCGATCCGCCCGCCAAAATCGGCGGTGCCGCGCACGTAGCCGTATGTTCCGCCCTCGACCGAGATGGAGTGGACGGGAGTGGCCGTTGGCTGTTTCGTGGTCAGCACGATGGCGCCCCCGGGATTGGACTGCCCGTACAGGACCGATGGCGGCCCCTTGAGGATGTCGATCTGGTCGAGCAGGTAGGGGTCGATCTGCTGGGTGGCGTAATAGGCACCATTGAACAGGCGCAGGTTGTCAACAAACTCATCCGCGCCTGCGGCACCCTGAAAGCCACGGATTTCAACCATGTCGAACCGCGTGGTGTAACCCGATGCCACATCGCCCGACACACCCGCATTATACCGCAGGGCCTCGGCTATGGTGCGGGCATTCTGCTGATCGAGCTGCGCACGGGTCACGACGGATACGGATTCCGGGGTTTCAATCAGGGGCGTGTCGGTTTTGGTGGCGGCACTCGAATTCTTGGGCACAAGCCCGGCCCGCCCCGATGTGGCGTAAACGGCGATCTGCTCTTCTTTCCAGCCTTTTCTGCCGCCCCCGTTCCCCTGCCCTTCCACCCGCACCGGATCAAGAGTGATGGCGGCTGGTGCGCGGAAGAGCGAGACGGAATGCGTCCCGGTTCTGTGGTAACTGATGCCCGTGCCCGCCAGAAGGTTGGCAAGCGCCTGTTCCGCTGTCATCTGTCCGCTCACCCCCCCTGAGCGTGCGCCTGCTATCGTGGCGCTGTCGAAGGCGATCTGCAGGCCGGTCTGCGCACCAAAGGCGGCAAGCGCGCGGGCCAGCGGTTGGGCGGGAATACTGAAGGGCTGTGCCTGTGATGGCGGGACGGCCACGTTGCCCTCAACCAGGGGTGCCGCTACGGCATGATGGCCCGTGGCGGCCCACATGACGAACAGCAGGGCGGACGTGCCCGTAAGCAGGCTGGATCGGGAAAGCCGGATGCGATTGTGGCGGCACGGCAGAAGAACACACGGCATGGTCGGGTCTCACGGGCGGACGGTTGGCAGAAAATGCAAACGAATTGCATTCGCGTATATCCATGTCCGTTGAGACGATTTATTTTTAACGTGTGGGTGAAACTTTTTTTAGCGGTCCCCTGAAAAAAGTGCTGCGGTGGGTTCATCAGGGGGCTTTGTGGTCCGCCAGTACCAGGGTGAGGCCTGCAGGGAGCGTGACAAGCCTGCTGCCATGCAGCGCGCACAGGGCTTCCAGCGCCTCCCTGGGATGATGCAGGTCATACACGCCTCCTACCGGGATGGTGTCGTGCTCAAGACCATGGGTCACGATGGTACCCGGATAATAGCGCCCCAGTACCGCGACCGCGTCAGAAAACCGTACGTCGTTCAGCACCATCTGCCCTGACCGCCATGAACCGACATCCTCCGGGTCGATCGTGCCGCGATGGGCCTGCCCCGTGTGCTGGTCGACCGCCCATGTCTGGCCGGCGGTCAGGCGCAGGGCGGGGGCGGACTGGCGGGATACGCTCACGATCCCCTCGCGCACGGCAACAGTGACATGGGGCCCGGCCATCTGCACATCAAAGGCGGTGCCGATATCGCGCGTCGTCACATTCCCTGCCCTAACGGCAAAGCTGCGTTTTCCGTCATGCACGATATTGAAAAACGCTTCCCCGGCCAGCAGCGTAACCCCCCGTTCCCGACCCGAATAATGCACGGCGATGGCGGAATGACCTGCCAGGGTCACCGCCGTTCCATCCGACAGACTGACCGTGCGGGTTTCGCCCGTTTTCGTGTAATAATCGGCCTGCAGGCGAAACATGAGGTCGGGCGTGGCAAAGGCCAGCAGGCTCGCCGCCACCGGCAGCATGCAGGCCGCCGCAATCCGCAACGGGCGTGCCCGGGCAGTTCTGCCAGCCGCAGGCCGCCGGGGTGTTGCGGGCCGGTCATGCGGGGGCGTTACGGGAACCATCTGGCCCGTAAGGGCCCAGATGCGTTCCATCCGGCGCCACGCCCGCTCATGGTCGGGGTTCTGGGTGTGCCATGCGGCCCATTCCGCCCGTACCGTTTCATCATCGGGTACCTCATTGAGGCGGATTTTCCAGGTGGCGGCTTCCAGCATGGCACGTTCGGCGCCCGGTGTTGGCTGTGTGTTCATCCGTGCCCATCCCCATTTGTTCCGCGCCAGGGGCGTTGAACGTATTTCCAGGAACAGGGACGGCGCAGGTGCCTGTTTTTTAACGCCAGGGGGAAAATTTTATGGCTCCATGTCTGGCAGGGCGGCGGCACAGGCCACCAGCGCGATCTGGATCATCCTGTGCACACGTGTGGTGGAAACATCCAGAACGGTCGCGATTTCCTGCAATGTGTAGCCACCGATGCGATACATCTCGAACGCGCGGCGGGTGCGTGGCGGCAGGCTGGCCAGGGCATGTGCCACGGTATGCAGTTCCTGCCGGTGCCCGCAATGGGTTTCGGGCGATATGGACCCCGCACCTGTATCAGCCAGCAGGGTATGATCGATCTCGGTCGGGATCTGCTTGCGTGCGGCACGGAGATGATCCAGCGCCAGATTGCGTATGATCGTGGTCAGATACGCAACAGGCTTGAACACGATCCCCTGCCGCCTGACGGATGCGACCTGAACAAACGCATCCTGCACGATATCCTCGGCTTGTGCCGCGCAACCGACCATGGATACGGCGAAGGACACGAAACGCGACCGGTTTGCCAGATAGGTTTCCAGAAGGTGATCGGTCGAGGCCACGGCCTGAAGGTTCCTTGACAGCGTGCGTCAGCGCCCGGACGGGGCACGCGCCTTCCTTATATGAACATAATAATCATTATCAATAATAAAACTGCACTGTGATTTTTCGATACATTCCGGATTGTCAGACATGCCATTCCTCAGCAGTGCGTTTGGGAGAGCGGATGGCCGAATATGCGAACGCGTCTTATTTTCTTTTATTGCCCTGCCCTGATGGGCGTGCCAATGCATGAATGATGGCTGTCCTGACCCTGAAAACCGTTCGTCCGGCCCTTGTGCGCCTGCACCGATATACGGGGCTGCTCCTGTCGGGCGTGCTGTTAATTGCAGGGCTTACGGGAAGCATCAGCGTATTCCGCACGGAAATTGACGCGGCCCTCAATTCTGACCTGTTCCATGCCCCTGCCCCGACACGCCTCCTGCCTGTTTCAACACTGTTGGCGCGGCTGAAGCTGCAGCGTCCTCAAACACAGGTAACTGCCCTGCTCTACCGCCCCCCTGCGGGGCGTGCGATCGAGGTTTATTCGTCCGAAACGGTTACGGGCAGGAAAGATCCGGTTGAAAACGAAATTTTTCTCGACCCCGGCACGGGGCGCATTCAGGGCATGCGACCGGTCGAAGGCTGCTGCTTCAACCGTCGCGTGCTGATGTCTTTTATATACCGCGTTCATTATTCCCTTGATCTGGGCCAGGCGGGCATGTGGGTCATGGGTCTCTCGGCCATGCTGTGGTCGATTGACTGTGTGGTCGGCCTTCTTCTGACCTTTCCGTTGCACCAGCCTGCATGGCGGCAGGCGTTCTGGCGGCAATGGCGTAAGACATGGACGATTGGCCTACGGCGTTCCTCCATACGGATCACGTTTGACCTGCACCGGGCCGTCTCGCTCTGGTTATGGGTTGTCCTACTGGGCATTGCGATAAGCGGGGTGGCGCTGGCGCTTGAGGATGAGGTTTTCAACCCCGTCATCCGGACCATCCTGCCTACCGCGCCGCCCATGGCGGACACACGGCTCCCGGCCCATCCGGTTACGATTGATCAGGCGGAAGGCCTCGCCGCAGGTTTCGTGCAGGCTCATGGCAGCGGCGGGAGACCGGCCGCAGTGCTGCTGGACCCGGATGGTGGAACCGCCATGTTCTACCTTTTCAGCGACCAGGGAACAGAACCCTCCGGGCTGGGAAGTCCCATGGTTACCGTAGATCTGAAAACCGGTCAGATTACGGCAGGTGATATGCCCGGTCAGGGGGCTTCGGGCAATCTGGTCATGCAGATGCAGTTGCCATGGCATAGCGGCAGGATAGCCGGGCTTGGTGGCCGTATCCTCATATGCCTGTCGGGTCTGGCCGTGTGCATGTTGGTGGTAACGGGCATCATGATCTGGCAACGAAAGCGGCAGCCCCGTCAGGCGTCAGGCCAGATAGCCTGAGAAACTGCTACAGGGAGCTGAAAAGTCAGAATGCCGACATTCGGATGCCAGTGTCATCTCTGCACGCTCACGCCTGCCGCATCATGCGGCAGGGTTATGCCGTAGGCTAGGGCGTGTCATCAGTTAATTCCAATAATAGCGGAGACAAGTTGCACTGCTGCAAGGAAGGTTGATTTCAGCTTGTCATAGCGTGTTGCAATGCCTCTGAACTGCTTCAGTCTGGCGAAGAACCGTTCGATGATGTTTCGTTTTTTATAAATTGAAAAACGGGTTTTCCGTGGACAGATACAGTTTTTCCTTGGGGGGATAACCGGTGCGATCCCCCGCTCTTCGAGTTTTTCGATGAGGGGATCGGCGTCATAAGCCTTGTCGGCGATGAAGGCCTCGGGATCGATTTCATCGAGCAATGGCTCTGCTTCAGTGATGTCCGCCCTTTGCCCAGGTGTCAGGGAAAGCGCCACAGCCTTTCACGCAGTATCGACAATGGCATGGGGAATGGTGGCGGCCGGCGATTGCCATCCGAGGAAGGTGGCGCAGAATATTGTCAGGTTTGGGTCGCCGATTTGCTGCACGATGTTCAGAGCGGTCGTTGCCATGGGGATATCCGGGCGGCTGATGGATCCGTAGCACACGCTTATAGCGAAGACGCCGACTGTGCCTGTTCCACCACGCCCGGTGCCCTGACAAATTGCGGCGGATGAACCGGGTCTATCTTTCATTGCGGCTTCTGCCCTGCCGGAGGACAGAAGCGGTCCCGGTTTCCGGGGAGAACTGTTGATTTTATGGATAGTTATCGAACGGTTCGGGTCTGAGAACACCAGTCAGAGAAAGATCGATTTCTACCTGACGATGTTTTAGTAAGCAGATGTTGAAGCCGTCACTGGACGATGCTGCTGCGCTAAATATTGAATTTATATTGAAATTTGTCAGATCAGGATAAAGCTCCCCTCTTATCCCGCGCGCAGTTTGAAACGGGTGATTTCGGATGGCCTGCCCAGCCGGAGCGCAAAACCCGGCCAGAGTCCGGTGCCATTACTGACGTAAAGCACCATGCCGCCCACATCGTAGCGCCCTGAAACAAACCCGCTGTTGCCGCGCGCGACGAGACGGTCGAGGCCAACAATCATCCCGCCATGTGTATGCCCCGACAATTGCATGGCGACACCGCATGCGGCCGCTTCACGCGCATTACCGGGCTGATGATCAAGCAGCACGACCGGGGCGTTGGCAGGACGACCCGCAAGGGCCGCAGCCAGATCTGGGCCAGCCTGTCCATGCGCGGGTGCTGACCGGTCGGTAACCCCGGCAATGACCAGTCTGGCCCCTCCCCTTGTGATGACCGCATGGCGGTTTAAAAGCATGTGGAAGCCCAGTTCAGACAGGTGCTGCATCCAGTCGGCATAATCGAAGAAATATTCATGGTTTCCCGGGATCGCCAGAACACCGTCCGGCGCATGCAGTTGCGCAAGCGGTGCCACGTCAGCACGGCGCATGGCCACCGAGCCGTCAAGGAAATCGCCCGTTACGACAATCATGTCGGCATCGGTCACGTTGGTACGCTCCACGACCGCCCTCGCCCATCGGGCGGGAAACAGCCGACTGATATGCATGTCGGTCAACTGAACCAACTTATATCCATCAAACGCTGGCGACAGGCCGGGAATGGTCACAATCACGTCCCTGACCGGCGGCACCCGCAGCGCATTGGCGACGCCGATGGCGGCAAGCCCCCCGGCAATACCTCCCACGACCACCCGTGCTCCAACCGAAATATGCACCGGCTGCCACGTTACCAGCGCGACCAGTAATGTACCGATATCAAGCGCGATCTGAAGCAGTGTGAGAAACAGGATTGCACCGAATGCCCAGTTGAACACAATAACAAGCAGCCGGGGAAATTCCGGGGCAAAAACGGACCCCGAGGAAAGCCGGGACCAGTAATGGTAAAGTGCGGCTACGACTACCAGTGTGGCAGCAACCACCTTCAGGCCCAGAGGAAGCGGTAACGGCCATAACCAGTTCAGGATGACGACCAGAAGGGGCAGGCCAAAAACAACAAGGCGCATTCAATATCCTCGCACGAAAGCGCAGGGAGACATCTTCAATCCCCCTGCACCCGGACTATCCATATCGGTAAAATGTCTGTTGGACGTCAGTTCTGCCCATTATGCCAGAAATCAGGGCGCGGGTGGCTCAGGAAAATTTTTCCCCGACCATGTCCTCGCTTTTTGCCCACAGCGCCTCGGCATGCGCGGGATTGACCGCATAGGCCCGCACGCCCGCACTGACCAGACTGATCGCCTGATCATCGGGCACAACCGGGCTTACGTGGCAGTCTTCGCAGTAATGGCCGCCGACGACGTCCGCTTCCGCCACCGCGCCCGCCCAGACTGCCGTGGCCGCCCCCTGTGGAATGGTCTTGAACTGGAACGGCGGCTGGCCTGCCGCGGCAGCCTGTTCGTTGATCCTCGCTACCATCGCCTCAATGCCGCCTGCTGGCATATAACGCGTCAGTTCGGTCAGGATTCCACCGGGATGCACCGCCGCAGCGCGCACGCCGCGTGCACGGTGCCGTGCGTCAAACGCAACGGCAAACAGGATATTGGCGGTCTTGGAGCGCCCGTAGGCGATGAACGGGTCGTATGGCGTCTGTTCAAAATTCGGGTCTTTCAGATCAACATCCGCAAAGCGGTGTCCGGCCGAAGATACATTGACCAGCCGGGCGCCGGGGCGCATCAGCCCCGCAATCCGGTTGACGAGAACGAAATGCCCCAGATGGTTGGTGCCGAACTGCGTCTCGAACCCGTCCTTCGTATGGCCGAACGGCGTGGCCATCACGCCTGCATTGGCGATGACCAGATCGAAAGGCAGACCGGCTGCGTTCAGCTTATCGGCGCAGGTGCGGACACTGCCCAGATCCGCGAGGTCCAGGGCGACCAGTTCGAAACGCCCTCCCCCACGCGCCGCGTCCGCACGGACCTGCGTGGTGGCATGTTCTGCTTTTTCCAGATTGCGCGCAGCCCCCACCACATGGGCGCCATGGGCTGCAAGGGCGCGTGCGGTTTCAACGCCCAGACCCGCGGAAACGCCGGTTACAAGCATGCGTTTGCCCTTGAGCGATACGCCGGAGAGGACCTCTTCCGTTGTCGAGCCTGCGCCAAAAATCTGTGTCATGGGTGGAACTCCCTGAAAGAATGCATCCGTTTTTTGCCGAAATGGCATGCGGGATGTTATGTGGAGTGTAGCTCCGCTTGATATATGCGGAGGACATCTCCGTTTAACAAGAGGGAAACCGGTGACCGACGAAAAAAAGCCACGCCGCCGGCCGCGCAGCGATGGGCAGCGCAACAGGGAAAACCTGCTGAACGTGGCCAAGGCCGCGTTTACGGCGGGGGAAGTCGATATTCCCCTGGATGAGGTTGCCCGTCGTGCTGGCGTGGGCATCGGCACGCTTTACCGTCACTTCCCCAATCGTGATGCGCTGATCGAGGCGGTCTATCGCGCTGAACTCGACCGCCTTGCCGGTGCGGCCCCGGTCCTTGCCGCGAAACACCCGCCAGTGGAAGCACTGCGGGCATGGATGCGGCTGTTTGTTGACTATATTGCCGCCAAGCTGGTGATCGCCCCTGCCCTCAACGGGCTGGCAGGCGGCACGGGCACGCTCTACGCCCAGTCCGGCACCGTTTTGCAAAATGCGATCGACGGGCTTGTGGCAGCCGCCGTTGCCAGTGGCGACATCAGCGCGGATATCGAGCCGGTTGACCTGCTCCGTGCCCTGGCCGGGGTTTCGAACTATGCGGCCGGTCCCGGCTGGGAGACCAGTGCAAAGCGCCTTGTCGATATTCTCATCGCCGGATCACGGGTATCGGGATCGTAATCGGGCGCAATGAGCGTTGCCTTATGTGACGGATACAGTGCTGCCGCCATGCCTTGCAGGAACGCCTGGCCTACTGTAACGACCAGAACCCGCGAAAAACGACGGTCCATGCCCCGATTTCGGGCTAGGGGGTCGTCGCACATACGTCCTTCATGCCATGACATGATTGACCAGCGTCTCCGACAAATACGGCCCGCATTGGCAGATGCCGATGCGACACATGGAGCGCGACCATGCGACGGACCATTGCTATCATCGGGGCTGGCCCTGGCGGCCTGATCCTTGCCCGTATCCTGCACTTGCATGGGATCGAGGTCACGATCTATGAGGTCGAGACATCGCCAACTGCCAGAAAACAGGGCGGCCTGCTCGATATACACGAACATACCGGCCAGCTCGCGCTGAAGGCGGCGGGGCTGTATGATGTTTTCCGCCGCCTTGTCCGTCCGGGTGAGGATGCGAAGCGCGTTGTGGACAAGGACGGGACCATCCTGTTCGACAGGGCGGGACAGACTTCATCCGCGCGCCCGGAAGTTGATCGGGGCGAACTGCGCCGCATGCTGATCGGTTCTCTGCCCCCTGCCACGATCCGGTGGGGCCATAAGGTCACTTCTGTGTCGCCAGTCGCTGATGGCCGGTATGAGATTGTCTTTGCCAATGGAGCGAGAAGCACAATGGATCTGCTCGTCGGTGCAGATGGTGCCTGGTCGAAAATCCGGCCGCTTCTGACCCCTGCCCGCCCCGTCTATTCAGGCACATGCTTTATCGAGATTGCGTGCCCTGTTGCCAACGTGCACCGCGTGGTGATCGGCACAGGCACCCTGATGGCGGTGGCGCCGGGCAAGGGTATCATCATACATCGCAACGCCGACGGAAGTGTGACGGGATATGTGGCGCTGCACCGGCCGGAAACATGGGTCAGATCCATTGATTTCAGCAATGGCCGCGCGGGATTGGACGTAATCGCACGGCAGTTCGCGGGCTGGGCACCGCACCTGACACGCTGCATTACTGACAGCATTGCCGATCCAGCGATCCGCCTGATCCATGCCCTGCCGCCCGGACTGCGGTGGCAGCACCGACCCGGCGTGACCCTGATCGGCGATGCCGCACACCTCATGTCCCCGTTCGCGGGTGAAGGGGCCAATCTTGCCCTGTATGACGGCGCGGAACTCGCCCAATCGCTCATCACCCGCCTTGATGACATGAACGCGGCTGTGGCGGCCTATGAGGCGGCACTTTTTCCACGAAGCCACGAAGTGGCGCGTCGGTCCGCGCAGAATCTGGACCTGTTTTTTGGGCCGGATGCACCCGGTAGTGTGGTCGATCTGTTTGACCAGTTCGCGTGAGTGATACGTTCCTCCGGAGGATAAGCAGATACTTTCGAAAACAACTCTACAGGTCCGGCGGACATGACAACGGGTGACACGGATCAGGCATCGTTCCGTGCGACCCAGACCTGACCGTCCTTGACGTATTTACGCTTCACCGCAGCCCATGCCACGCGATTGGCCGCTTCCTCGGGGTTCTCACCTTTCGCACCATATTCGCTCCAGGCATTGTTGAATGCTGCACGGAAAATTTCCTGGGCATGGGTCGGCAGGTGCAAACGGACCCGATCTGGCAGATCGTCGATTGATGAGTAAGGCATCACGGCACTCCATTGGTCAGGATTTCATCTGTCGCGCGGAGACATATCGGAGAATTATTAGACCATGCCATGGCTGGTCGGCTGCCATACCTGTGCAGGATCAGGTCAATCCGGACCGTTTTCGCGGCCCACAGGCAGTTATGCCGAAAATGATCTATAGTGGAGGAAGTTGCCTATGCCCGGCGACGCCCCGCTCCCATCAACATGTCATGTGCGAAACCCACGCTGATATTATTCCAGAAGTCCGCTCTTGCAATAACTGTCAATAATCTCGTCAAACAGCGCAATATCCGCGCGGCTTCTGGCCATGAGCTGCGCACCGGACACGGCGGCAAAGATGGCACGGGCCCGATCCGTGCTGTGGGGGGATGCCTGATCGATCGCGGACAGCACCGTATCCAGCCATGCGATATTGATATCGGCAAAAATCTGGACCTCATGCCTGACGGCTTCCGGCAGGTCCGCATATTCCGCGCTCATGAAACTGCACAGGCACAGGCGGTTGCCGTTTGCGAGCGATCGGCGGAATATCTTGGGATAACGGCGCAAACATAGGCGGGGATCAGGAGTTTCTGCCCACATGGCGTCAAGGTCGGCCCTGATATCCTCCCAATAACGCCGCGCAACCGCAGCACCCAGATCGGTCTTGCTGGGGAAGTAATAATAGATACTGGCCGCCTTGATGCCGACTTCCTTTGCCAGGTCACGGAAATTCAGGCCGTTATAGCCATGCATCTGCGCAGCCCGCCTGGCGGCGGTCAGGATGGCCTCCCTGGAACTCGAACTCATCGTCATGCCTCATCATCTGCCTGTGACTGACCTACCAAATGATAGATAGACGTTGACGGTCGAAATTTGAAGTCATACTGTCATTTATCTACCATGTGGCAGGTAGATAAATGACACGATGCCGAAGATCCTCATTTCCGATGGCAACGAGGTTACGCTCATGAAAATCTACGACTGGCCTACAGGCCCCTATCCGGCCCGCGTGCGGATTGCCCTGGCGGAGAAAAATCTTCTGTCTGATGTCGAATTCGTACCGGTCAACCTGTGGAAAGGTGAACACAGGAAAGCTGACTTTCTGGCCAAAAATTATTCGGGAACCTTGCCGGTCCTTGAACTTGAGGATGGTACCTGTCTTGCTGAATGCACGGCCATTACGGTCTATCTCGATGCACTCGTGGGAGAACCCACGCTGACCGGTCGAACGCCGCTTGAAAAAGGCGTGATCCACATGATGACAAAACGCGCCGAGATCGAGATGCTGGATGCGATCAGCGTCTATTTTCATAACGCGACACCCGGTCTCGGCCCCGATGTGGAACGCGACCAGAACCGGGAATGGGGATTGCGCCAGCGGGACCGGGCGCTACGCGGGATGCATTATCTTGATGCGGTTTTAAGAAAGCAGCCGTTCATTGCAGGTGACGCTTTCTCGATGGCGGATATCGCCGTTATCGGGGGCTTCCTATTCGCCGCAGCCGTAAAATTGCCTGTTCCGCAGGAATGCGAGGCACTTCTCACCTGGTATGCCACGATGCAGGAGCGCCCGAGTGTGCGGAAGCAACTGGCCATTGTGCCGCCGCCTCACTGAATTACGCGCACACCAGCACCCGCGGGCCTGCAACATGCACGGCCGCCAGTGGACTCGACTCAGGGCTGCTCCTGACGCAGATCATCAAGATCCGGGGGGCAAGGTCATCGGTCGGGTGTCCTCGCAGGAGAAGGTCGGGATCGCGCGTCAGGCCGGTGCCGATCACGTCATTGTGGATGCTGGCAGCCTGATTCCCTGAAAAAGCAGGAAAGGCTGGATTATCCGGGACACGCAGCCGTGCAGCCCATAACCAACGTTTGCGGTTTTATGCATTATATTGCATGTTTGTGCGGTATTTGTTGGTGACCGCACATGAGCAAACTTTCACGGCAACATCGCCTGCTCGCCATGCTGACCGACACGGGCGAGCTGCTCGTGTCAGAAGCGGCGGCAGTTCTTGGCGTGTCGGATGATACCATCCGGCGCGACCTGTGCGCACTGGAAAAGCAGGGCTGCCTTCACAAGACACACGGCGGGGCCGTCTCGATTGATCTTGGCGGCATGGCGCGCACGACACGCTCCAGCCTGCTGCCCGTGCAGAAAAAACGGATTGGTGAAGCTGCGGCAGCGGCCGTTCCGGCCGGGTCCACGCTGTTCCTTGACGCTGGCAGCACAACGCTTGCAATGGCCGAAGCTCTGGCGGTACCGGCAACGGTCATCACCAATTCGCTCGACATTGCCAGCCGGATAGAGGGACGGCCAGCACTCCGGCTGATCCTGGCGGGTGGGGAATGGGATTCCCGGCAACGGCTGTTCTCCGGTGCGGCTGCCCGATCTGTTCTGGGTCTGTATCGCGCTGACATTGCCATCCTTGGGGCCTGCGCGGTCAGCACCCGAGGATCGGTGACAGCAGGCGAGGAACGCGACGCCGACATGAAACGGAGCATGATCGACGCCGCCAGCGAAGCCTGGCTGCTCGCCGATCATCTTAAATTCGGCCATGTCGAACCGCATCACGTAGCAGACCTGGTGCAATTCTGCCGTGTCTATTCGGACCGCGCCCAGGTCGGCCCTGACATGGAGCGGGCGGGACCGGAATTCATCATAGCATCCTGAAGGGGCATCAGATCATGAGCCAGTTTCCTCCCGTCATCCGCGTCGGCCTGATTGGCTACGGATTTGCGGGAAAGACCTTCCACAAACCCCTGCTGATGGCAGAACCGCGCATGCGGATTACCCGTGTCGCATCGAGCAACAGCGAGAAGGTGCATGCTGATCTGCCCAACATTACGGTTGACGCTGAGCCTGCAGCTCTCATGGCGAACGAGGATGTCGATCTTGTCGTTATCGCAACGCCGAATGAATACCATGCCCCACTGGCACGGCAGGCGCTACTTGCTGGCAAGAACGTCGTCGTGGACAAGCCCTTCACGCTGACTCTGGCGCAGGCGCGCGAGCTGGTGGCGCTGGCGGCGCAGCAGGACAGATTGCTGTCCGTCTTCCATAACCGGCGCTGGGACAGTGATTTCCTGAGCGTGAAGAATGCGCTTGCAAGCGGATTGATCGGCCGGGTGACGCATTTTGAATCCCATTTTGACCGCTTCCGGCCCGTGGTCCGCAAACGCTGGCGCGAAGGCAATGAGCCTGGGGCCGGGCTGTGGTTCGATCTTGGCCCGCATCTGATCGATCAGGCGCTGTGCCTGTTTGGCCTGCCTCTTGCCGTGCATGGCGACCTGATGAAGCAGCGTGACGGCGCCCTGTCGGACGATTGGGCGCATGTCGTGCTGGAATACGACCGGCATCGCGTGATCCTGCACGGCAGTATGCTGGTTGCAGGCGGGGTGCCGCGTTTCGTCGTGCACGGCGAGAAAGGCAGCATCCTCAAACGGAGGCCAGACACTCAGGAAGCCCAGCTCCTTGCAGGCATGACACCCGGCGCTGCTGGCTGGGGGCATGATCCTGACCCGCTTCTTGCCTATGACGGAAATGGATCGGAACAGGAGATTCCGGCACTCATCGGCGATCAGCGACGCTATTACGCCGGCATCGCGGATGCACTGACAGGTATTGACCCAAACCCTGTGCCCCCGATCCAGGCACTGGCCGTGATGGCCGTTATCGAAGCCGCAAACCGATCATCCTACGAGAAAGCATCCGTAGGGCTGGATCTCACCAAGGAGGAAATCGCCGCATGGCCATAGCAGATGACCTGCGCATGATCGCGCAGCAGGAGCGTGAACTCGCCTTTGCGAAATTCGACGAGGCCGATGCATGGCAACTGGGCCAGTTCTTACAGGAATGGGGACAGACGAACCGGGCACCGATCGCCATAGACGTCCGGACCTTCAACCGTCCCCTGTTTTTTGCTGCCCTGCCCGGATCGACGCCGGACAATACCGACTGGATCCGTCGCAAATGCAATATGGTCGATCGCTATCGGCGGAGCAGTTACGCGATCGGGCTTGAAATGAAAACCAAGGGCACGACGCTGGAGGAACGTTATGGCTTATCGCTCCGGGATTATGCCCCATATGGCGGCGCCTTCCCGATCGTGCTGGACAAAACCGGCGTGATTGGCTCCGTGACCGTCTCGGGACTGGATCAGCGCGAGGACCATATGCTGGTTGTCACGGCGCTCTGTAAGGCTCTCGGACGGGACGCGAAGAAATACACCCTCGAAGCCGTCACGACCTGAGATACTTATCATTCAGAATACGGGCATCCATGATGCCGGGTAACCTCTCCCTTGATGGCATCAGTCCATTCCGGATGGAACCAAAAGAAATGAGCCGGGTGCGACCGGTCTGCACCCTCATTCATTCGGCGGCGTTACCGGACACACGCCATACGACGCCGCCCACATCGTCTGCCACCAGCAATGCTCCCGAATTATCAAGCGTGAGGCCCACCGGTCGACCATGCACATGCGCTTCGTCCGGTGTCAGGAAACCCGTAAGCACACCAACCGGCGTGCCGGACGGCTTCCCGTCGGCGAACGGTACATAGATGACCCTGTAGCCACTCTTGGGTCGCCGGTTCCACGACCCATGCTGTGCAACGAACAGTCCATGACGCCAGGCGTCCGGAAGCTGGGTGGCATCCTGGGAGAAGGTGATGCCGAGGGAGGCCGTATGCGGGCCAAGCGCGTAATCCGGCGCAATCGCCTGCGCGACGAGATCCGGTCGCTGCGGCGAGACCCGTGCATCAACATGCTGGCCGTAATAGCTGTAAGGCCAGCCATAGAATGCGCCTTCCTTGACCGAGGTAATGTAGTCGGGGACGAGATCACTGCCAATTTCATCGCGCTCATTGACCGCCACCCACAGGGCACCGCTCTCCGGCTCAAAAGCCAGGCCGTTCGGGTTGCGCAGCCCGGTTGCATAGGGCGTCAGCTTTTCCGTGGCCAGATCGAGCCGGTCGATCCGGGCCCGCCCCTCTTCGACTTCCATCCCGTTATCGGCAACATTGCTGTTTGATCCGACGGTCACGTACAGGAAGCGCCCGTCCGGGCTGGCGAGCAGGTTTTTCGTCCAGTGATGGTTGTAGCCCGCTGGCAGATCCGTGACCTTGGTTCCCGGCGCATCAATCCGCGTGTCGCCGTCATGATAGGGAAAACGAAGGATTGCGTTGGCATTGGCGACGTAGAGATCATTACCCACCAGCGCCATGCCGAAAGGCGAATAGAGATGATCGAGAAACACCGTGCGGGTGTCCGCCGACCCATCGCCCTTGGTGTCGCGGAGCAGGATAATCCGGTTCGGGCTGGCCTCCCCCGCGCCAACCTTGCCCATCACAAAGCCCGCAATGCGGTTTTTGAGTGTCTGGACATCCGTTTTGGGCGAATTGCTCTCGGCCACCAGAATATCGCCATTGGGTAACCGATAAAGCCATCGGGGATGGTCGAGACCCTTTGCATAGGGTGTAACCGCCAGCCCCTGAGCCGCTGTGGGCACCTGCCCCTGCGCCCAGCCCACGGGTGTCGCTACATTGATAGTCGGAAACACGGTATGGTCGGGCTGCGGCAGATCAGGGCGCGGGCCTGTTCCCGCGGTTACGGGAAGGGATGCGACTTCGGGGCGCAGGACGAGCTTCCATGTCGCTGCACCGAGCACTGCCAGACCGATCACTCCGGCACTGCCCCAACGTATCCATGTCTTCATGCTATTCTCTCGGCTCCATGTTGCCCGGAAAAATCCTGCGATCCGTGCTATGCTTCAGCACCGCCCTCTGGCAGGGCAAAGCCAAGAACGTCTGCCAGATGGGCACGGTAGCGCGCGACGGTCCGATCAACCGCCGGTTCCTTCATAACGTTTGACGCAAGATACGTTGCAAACGGCGCCATGCCCAGAAACTGGTTAGCCTTGTGGAAGGGAAAATAGACCGCATCAATCCCCTTCCCTTCAAAGAACTGCGCCGGATCGACAAAGGCTTCTTCCGGGGCGTTCCATGTCAGGGAAAGCATGTAATGCTTCCCCTGCAGCAGGCCGCCTGACCCATATTTGCGCTCAGGCTGCGACCGGCTGCGCCCATCATTGGCGTAAAGTGTGCCATGACCGGCGGTGAACACTTCATCGACATATTTCTTGACGGTCCATGGCGCGCCCATCCACCAACCCGGCATCTGGTAGATGACCAGATCCGCCCACAGCATATTCTCGACTTCGGCCTGAATATCGTAGCCAGCATCGATCTTTGTCTGCCGCGTGTTGAAACCTGCGTTTGACAGGACCGCAAGGGCGACGTCATGCAGCGTATCGTTCAGACGACCATGAGAATGGGCGAAAGCCTTTCCGCCGTTCAGAAGGAGAATGTTTTTCATCGCAATAATGTCCTGCAAAAAGCATCCCGGATACGCCTGACCAGAATTCAGAGCCATTGCGCGGAAGCATTTTCAATATGACGGCGTCTTGGCGGTGAGCGCGGTATCTGTTCCCTATGGAACATGATGAACTTGACAAGCTTTGATAATCCGTCGTTTCTCCACAGCACTTGTGAACCTGTTTCATCAAAGAGGCGTTGATGGATAACCGGATTGGCGAAATGCAGATGTTTCTGCGTGTCGTGGAAAGTGGCAGTTTTTCCGAGGCGGCCCGCCTGTCGATGACAACGCCCTCGACGATAAGCAAACTGATCGCCCGCGTTGAAACACGCCTTGGCGTACGCCTGCTCGAACGCTCGACACGCCGTCTTTCCGTCACGCCGGAAGGACAGCTTTACTACGAGCGTGCTCAGGCGCTGATCGCCGAACTTGACGATATGGAACATGCGCTCACAACAGGATCGGTCCGGCCTGGCGGCATTGTGCGCATCAATGCCTCGGTGGCCTTCGGAGCGCTGGTTCTTGAACCCCTCCTGCCCGAATTCTGGGAGGCTTATCCGGATATCGTCGTTGATCTGTCGCTCTCCGATGAACTGACGGATCTTTATCTTGATCGCACGGATGTCGCCTTCCGGGTTGGACCGATGCAGGATTCAAATCTGACAGTCCGGCATATCGGCACGGCACGGCGTAAAATCGTTGGATCACCGGATTATCTGAAACGGTCTGGCACACCACAGAGCATTGATGATCTGGACCGCCACAAATGCCTCGGCTTCAATTTCCGGCGTGCCGCCCCTGTCTGGCCGCTGCAGGAGAAAGGGCGCATCGCGGATCGTATCGTCCGAGGCCCCCTGCTTGCCAATAACGGCGAAACGGTAAGACGCCTGACGCTACGGGGCGCAGGGCTGGCGCGGCTTGGCGACTACCATGTGCGCGATGACATCAAGGCCGGCCGTCTCGTGGAAGTTCTGGCCCATGCGGACGTGCAGGACGAAGAAGAGATCCATGCGCTGTATCTCGGTAGCAAACAGACACCCCAACGCGTGAGAGTATTTCTCGACTTTGTCATCCCGCGCCTTCAGGCATATCTGCGTGGCTGAATGGTGTGCATTCTGTCAGATCAGAGCGGAAGGATTGATCTCCGGACGATGCTTTCACGCACGCGCCAATATAATCGGCAGCAGCCCGCCTCGTTCCCATCATCCCCGCGTCGCAGGGATGGCGATCCGGAGCATAATTGGAGAGCATGAAACGCCGTGGGACCGTGTGGATTGTCTTCTAAAGCGACGCGTATTCGATGAATTTACATACACTTCTTGCCTTCTGGACAATCTCCATCTTCCTTGCCGCAACCCCTGATGCTGACCGGGCGTATGTCATTTCCGCCGGAATACGTGATCATGCCGCAGTCTTTCCCGCTGTATTCGGCCTGTTCCTGGGTATTTCCCTGTTGCGTCATCCTTCCCTGCCGAAAGAAGGACATGAACGGGAAACTGATGCGCGGTGCTCAATATTAAGCAGCTGCCCCGGAGCGTCCATCGTGACGGGCTATATATCTGGAGCGATCATGATTATGCTTGGTCTGGGTCTGGGTCTGGCGTCGGAAGACATCATGAAATTACTTCATTCATGACGATGGAATACGGAAAGTAAAGATATTGGAAAACCGGCTCTCTGCACAGGTTCCATGAATTAGAGTGAAGCCTGCTGGATCGATTTCCCGATTTCCATGAATGTCGAGACTGCGGGGTTTTTCGTAGTGATCGGCGCTCGAAGGACAACGTCAAGTCGGGGAGCGTCTGTCAAAGCCCGTGATATCAGCCCTGCCCCCAGTTCGGTACACAGCGATGCGGGGATAAGGGCTACGCCCAGCCCTTTTGCAACAAGCTGAATGATCGTGTGCTGCAACCGTGGTTCAAGCACGACATGCGGGACAATTCCCCTGGCCGAAAAATAGCTGTTGATCGCGGATCGCAGAGCCGGCGCTGTCGTAGCGGGTGCTGCGATGATCTTCTCCTCGCGGAGTTCCTCAGGACCGATCTGCGCGACCGTGGCAAGCGGATGGTCCTTTCGCATGATGATACGCAACCGTTCCCTGGCCAGCAGCACGGTCTGCAGGTGTGGCGCATATCCGCAGTCAAATGTTACGGCAGCATCCAGTGTTCCCGCCACCAGCATCTCATCGATCTCTGCTGGTGTGCGTTCATCAAGGATAAAGCGGACATCCGGCCTTGCCTCCGCATAAAGCTGCACGAGTTGCGGCACGACGCTGTGGGCGGCATGCATCATGAATCCAAACCGCATCTCGCCCTTCATGCCGCTGGCGACCAGCCTGACATCCCGGCATGCCTCTTCAAACTGCCCCAGCACGTTTCGGCAGTCTTTCATGAAGTGTTTCCCGGCCGGGGTCAGCGCCACGTTGCGCGAGTTTCGTTCAAACAGCTTCACGCCCAACGTGTGTTCGATCATGGCAATCTGGCGACTGAACGGCGGCTGGCTCATGTTCATCCGCTCGGCGGCCCGACCGAAATGAAGCGTCTCCGCCAGGGCCATGAAATACCGCATATGCCGCGTGTCCATCTGATACCTTGAAAGCATTGATCGTGAACCATATAAGCATTGGATTATATCAATAGCGTTCAGTAGCGTCACGCTTTTGCTGACCTCCCGAGATTTTTGATGCTGAACAATCTGCTGATCGTCCTGCCTATCTTTGCCCTCATCCTTACCGGATGGATCGCACGCAAATCGGGTGCGCTCGGCCCCAATGCCACGCGCGAAGTCAATCGGCTGGTGGTCTATCTCGCACTGCCCGCGGTGCTGTTCGACATCGTGGCAAATGCAAAAATGACCGATCTGTGGGAGCCGGGATTCATTACAGCGTTCACGCTTGGCTGTTTTATCGTGTTTGCCGGGACGCTGTGGTGGCGGGTCTCAACAGGACATCATCTTGCCGATGCCGCCATTGACGGACTGAACGCAAGCTACGCCAATACGGGGTTTGTCGGTTTCCCGCTCGTCCTGTCGCTCGTCGGCGATACCGGCATGGCGCCGACCCTCATCGCCACGATCGTGACGGTCTGTGTGCTGTTTGTCATAGCGATCGTTTTGATCGAGGCCGGACTGCAGACCGAAGCACGGCCGCGCGACATTGTCGCGAAAACGCTCTTCTCGCTGGTGAAAAATCCATTGCTGGTGGCGCCAGCACTTGGTGGCCTGGTCATGGTATCCGGTGGGCATCTGCCGGAACCCGTTCATGCCTTCCTGAAGCTTCTCGGCGGGGCTGCATCCCCCTGCGCCCTGATCGCCCTCGGTCTGTTCCTTGCCGGAAATTCCGCCGGTGCCGCATCTGCACGCCTGTCGACCGCTGCCATTCTTGTCAGCCTGAAGCTGATCGCCCAACCTCTGGTTACGTGGATCATTGCAGCACCCGTGCTCCACCTCCCTCCGGCGATGACAAACATTGCGGTGCTTCTTGCCGCACTGCCCACGGGAACCGGCTCGTTCATGCTGGCAGAATTCTATGACCGGGAGGCAGCCCTTACCGGGCGTGTCGTTCTGGCCTCCACCGTGCTCTCGATTGCAACGATCTCGCTCTATCTCGCTTTTGCGCCCATGTAGGGACGCTCACTCGCATTGTGGTGAAGTCGCGGGCCAATAATCTCCACCAGCCAGTCCACGAACACACGCACGCGCGGAGAAAGCTGCCTGTTGCTTGGATAAAGCACAGAAACCGGCGTGGGCGCGGGTGGAAAATCAGGGAGGACTTCGATCAGCGTGCCATTTGCAAGGTCATCCTCACAGCCATAGCGCGGTACCTGCACGAGGCCAAAGCCAAGCCTGGCCGCTTCGGCATAGGTATCAACACCTCCGACCAACAGGCGCGCCGGAAGCGAAATCTCGATCACCTCCTCTCCGCGCGTAAACTCCAGTGGCAGGGTCTGGCCGGTGCGTGAGGACACGAAGCCAATCATCTGATGGCCCTCAAGATCAGCGGGAGAGGCAGGCATTCCGTGCCGCGCCAGATAGGTCGGGCTCGCAACCGTCATCTCCTTCATAACGCCAAGGGGGCGGACAATCATTTCGCTATCCGGCAGGCTCCCGGTCCGGACCACGCAGTCCACCCCTTCGCGCACCAGATCGACAAACCGCTCGCCCTCGCCAAGATGAACGGTCAGCGCCGGATGACGGGCCAGGAAGTCCGGCAATGCTGGCAGCAGGGTCATACGCGCCAGACGCCCAATGACGTCAGCGCGCAGCAGGCCGGCCACAGCACCACTCGCACCACGATCGGCATCTTCAAGGTCCGCCAGGATCGCCACACACCGGCGATAATAGGCAGCGCCTTCCTCCGTTGGCCGAACGTGGCGGGTGGAACGGTGCAGCAGTCGGGTGCCGAGCCTTTGCTCCAGCGCCTTGATCGCGGCGGTGGCAACCGGGCGGGAGATGCCGCAATCGGCTGCGGCGGCGCTAAAGCTGCTGCGGTCAACAATGCGGACGAAGAGGTCGAGTGTGGCAAGCCTGTCCATGGGATTATTCCATGGCGCAAAACAATGCTGACGGAAAGAGCGCTCTTATCGAACGGCCAACGTTGTGACCAGAATTGCCCCCTCACCCGTTGGAGATTTCTATGCCTGAAGCAGACATCATTGCCATTGTCACCGGCGGCAGCCGTGGACTGGGCCGCGCAACCGTTGAAGCCCTCGCCCGACGCGGCGTCTCATCAATCCTGACCTATCACACCAACAGATCCGCAGCCGATGAGGTGGTCGATAGTGTCGAACAGAGCGGCGCCCGCGCAGTGGCCCTGCAACTCGACACCGGCGACACGCACTCCTTTCCCGCCTTCGCCGACGAAGTCCGCAGCGTGCTGCGCGAATGGGGTGCGGAGCATTTCAATTATCTGGTCAACATGGCCGGTACGTCCCATAGCGGGCTGTTTGGCGAGGTGACGGAAGAGGATTTTGATGCCGCCTATCGCGTGCACGCCAAAGGTCCGTTTTTCCTGACGCAGACGCTACTGCCACTGATCGCGGATGGTGGCCGGATCGT